>CAJQPT010000035.1 GCA_905480285.1 uncultured bacterium | reverse complement strand
CCTTCAAATCCTGTGCGCCACTCCGGTTCGGGCTCCGCCCGACGGTCCCGGGGGGCGACGAACCACCCAGGAAACCGATATGACCGACGCCAAGATCAGCTGCGCCGTCCGTGAATCCCTCGGCAGCCGCGCCTCTCGCCGCCTCCGCGCCATGGGGCGCGCCATCGCCAGCCTTCAGGCCGACAGTGACCACGCTCACGTCGACCTGCACTTCGACGAGGCTGAGTTCCACGCCGCCCGACGCGCTCATGCGCACCTCTTCGACCTCGAGTTCAATGGCGCGACAGAGTCCGCCATCGTCCGCGAGCTCCAGTGGGACGCCCTCGGTGACACCCTGCTCCACGTGGAGTTCAAGCGGGTCATCCGTGGCCAGAAGACCGAGTCCAGCGTGCCCCTCGCCTTCACCGGTACCCCGGCCGGCGTCCTGAACCACGACCTCGACGCGGTGACTGTGTCCTGCATCCCGTCGCTCATCCCGGACGCCATCAAGGTCTCCGTGGACGGCCTCGAGCCGGGCAGCCACGTGAAGGCCTCGGACGTGACGATGCCCGAGGGCATCGACCTGCTCCTTGATCCTGACACCGAGATCGCCGTCATCAGCGAGATGAGGGCGTCCGCCTCCACGGCCGATGAGGCCGAAGAGGCTGATGCTGAGGACGGCGAAGCCGCCGCTGACTGACCCACGCACGGCTCCGATGGGGGCCCGGTCGCCCGCTGCAGCCTTCTGGCGCAGCGGGGGTTCCGGGGCCGCTCGGCCGCCGTTACGCTCTTTCGCCGCTTCCGGGACTCTCCGGGAGCGGACCCCCGCGCCCTCCCCGGGCTGACCGCCGCGTCCTCCGCGATCGACATCACGATGGCAAGACTGGTTGTTGGCCTTGGAAACCCCGGTACCGAATACGACGGCACCCGACATAACGTCGGGTTCGCCGTACTCGACCACCTGGCGGAGACGCGCGGATCGCTCTTTCGCGGACCGTCTCGCCTTGATGGCTGGACGGGGCCCCGCGGCTTCGAATGGGCGCGCTGCTCCGCTGATGGCGGGGAGGCGTTCCTGCTCAAGCCCGGAACATTCATGAACCGCTCCGGTGACATCGTCGCCCCGGTAGCGCGCTGGCTGGCCCGGCGCGGGGAACTCCCCGCCCTGGACGCCGCGCTCGACCCGGGTGATGGGGCCGCCGAGCCGCAAGTGGACATGCCCCCCCAGCCCTCACCGGACTCCATCCTCGTGGTCTATGACGACATGGACCTCGACGTGGGCAAGCTCCGTCTCCGCCCGCATGGGGGACACGGAGGGCAGAACGGGATGCGTTCCATCATCCACCGCCTGGCGACCGACAGGTTTTCTCGACTCAGGGTCGGGATCGGTCGTGCGGGCACCGACGCGGCGCGTCATGTGCTGAGTGCGTTCTCCGGACCGGAGAGGCAGGAGATCGAGGTCTCGATCGCGGAAGCGACCGAGGCCATCGAGGCCTGGCTCGATGGCGAGGCGTTCGCCGATGTCATGACGCGGTTCCACAGCCGCTGGAACCTGCGTGATTCTTGATCGCGCACGACGTCACCTAACCCCGGAGAAGACCCTTGACTCAGACTTACGAGACCATGGTCCTGCTCGACAACGATGTCGTGCGACTGGACTGGAAGAAGGCGAAAGCCATCGTGACCGATACGGTCGCGAAGTACGGAGGCAGCCTTGATAGCTGCCGGCGGTGGGACGAGCGCAGGCTCGCCTATCCCATGAAGCGCAAGAACCGCGCGACGTTCTATCTCGCCTACCACGACATGCCGGGCGACATGATCCCGGGGTTCTTGCGGGACCTCGAGCTCAACGAGTCTGTGCTCCGCTACCTGATGGTGCGCGTGGACGAGACCCCCGAGGAGGAGCGCAAGCTCGCCGCCGAGGAGGACGGCGCGGAGTACACCGTGCCCGAGCCGCCCGATGACGACCTGATCGAGATCCCGGAAGAGGAGGAGACCGACCCCCTCATGGACGTCGACATTCCCGTGGACATTCCCGCCGAGGCGTCCGCCACGGCCCCTGAACCCGCCAAGGAGGGCTGATCCAATGAAGCGACGCGTCAAGACCATGATCGGATCGACGAACTGCGACGATCCCATCATCGATTACAAGAGCACCGAGTACCTCGAGAAGTTCCTGACCCCTCAGGGGCAGATCCTCTCCCGCCGCCGTTCGGGCTTCTGCACTCAGTGCCAGAAGCAGCTCAAGTCGGCCATCAAGCGTGCACGTCACGTCGGACTTCTCCCCTTCGTGGGCTGATCGTCGTTCTGACGACAGGAGCACAGTTATGAGCGACGTAGAAGTCCTACTGCAACAGAGCGTGAAGCACCTCGGCCTCGTCGGAGACGTGGTCAAGGTCAAGCCGGGCTACGCCCGGAACTACCTCTATCCCAAGCGCCTCGGCATTCCGGCCACGGAAGACGCCAAGCGCCAGATCGCCCGCCGCGCCGCCAAGGTGCGTGAGGCTGAGGCCGTGCGCCTCCAGGAGATCGCTGAGCTGGTCGGGCGCCTCGCGGGCCTCGAGTTCAAGATCACCATGAAGTCCGACCCCAACGGCAACCTTTACGGCTCGGTCAACAGCGCCAAGATCGTCGAGCTCGCCGGCGAGCAGGGCGTGACGATCGCCGAGAAGGAAGTCCGCCTCGACGCTCCCATCAAGACCGTCGGCCAGCACAAGGTGAAGATCCATGTGAAGGACGACGAGTTTGGCGAGGTCCTCGTGGACGTCGAGGCTGAAGGCAAGTCGCAGGAGGCCCTCGACGCCGAGGCCGCCGCTGAGGCCGCCCTCGATGCCGAGGCCAGCGCCGAGGGCCCCAGCGGCCCGCCGTCCGAAGACTGAGTCGACGCGACCCCGCCCGGTGCGCCCCTGGGGGTGCTCACGAGCATGGGGACGACGATCGATCGAACAGTGGAGCCCGGGGGGACGACCCTCCGGGCTCCGCTCGTTATCCTCCAGCCAGGCCCGCGCGCGCAGCGCTGGGCCGTCAACCTTGGATCAGCAGCACGAACAGAGCGGTATGGGACCTGGACCGGATGAGGGGGAGGGGCCTGACCCGACGCAGGACGTCGGGGATGTGCCGGACCACGGGGACGCGTTCGCCGGTAGCGGCTTCAACCCCGGCCGGTGGTCGTCGGATGATGACCTGCCCTCGATCGGCGCCGACTCGGCCGAGAGCGGCCAGTGGGACAGCGAGGACGGCTGGGACCCCGCGCCCATCGACGAGGGGGACGGCGGCTCCGCCGAGGCGGAGGAGAGCGCGGCCGACGTCGACGCCTCCGAGCTTCATTCTGAAGCGGCGGCGGTGAGCGCCGCCGAGCCGGCGGAAGCGTCGACCGCGAGTCGCGCAGATGGACCCGCGGCGGCGAGCGCCTCCGCGGCTGGAGCGGGCGTCGGCGGTGCGGCCAGTCCGCCCGCGTCGATCACCCAGCCTGCCCCGGGAACGCAAATGCCCGCCGCGGCCGCGGCCGGGCCGGGGGAGGAGTTCCGCTCCTTCGATCTCCCGCGTGAGGGCGGGCAGGATTCTCGCAGGGGGCGCTCTGCCGGTGGGAACCGTGTCGTGCCCCATGACCTGGGAGCGGAGCGGAGCGTCCTCGGCGCACTGATGATGAGCCCGGACCGCCTCGTGGAGGTGTCCGAGGTCTGCAAGCCAGCGAACTTCTTCGAGCGCCGGCACCGCCTCCTCTACGAGACGATGATCGAGCTGGACGCTCGCGGGCAGGTCGTCGATGGCGTCACGCTCACCTCCACGCTGCGCGCGACGCAGAAGCTCGGCGAGGTCGGGGGGATCTCCTATCTCGGCGACGTCGCCAGCTCGGTGAGCACGTCGGCGCACGTGAAGCACCACGCGTCCCTTGTCGCAGAGACCGCGAAGCTCCGGGGCCTCATCGAGGCGTCGAACGAGATCGTCGCGAAGGCCATGGAGACCCCGCCGGACCGGGACGAGGTCCAGACCCTGATCGACGAGTCGGAGTCCGCCATCTTCAGCGTCGCGGCCAGCGGTGAGACGCGGGGCGCGGCGGGGGTGAGCTCCATCCTCGACGAGGTCTTCCACGGCCTCGAGGCGCAGCGCGACCGCGGCGAGTTCACGGGCATCCCGAGCGGCTTCTATGACCTCGATGAGATGCTCGGCGGGTTCAACCCGGGCGAGATGACGGTCATCGCGGCCCGCCCGGCCATGGGCAAGACCGCGTTCGTACTCAACCTGATGGACCACGCCTCCACGCACGTGGCGGACAGCCTCGGGTACGCGCCGTCGGTGCTCTTCTTCAGCCTCGAGATGGGTCGGGCCTCCATCGTCCAGCGCATGCTCGTGGCGCGGGCCCAGGTGGAGGCCCACCGGCTCCGTTCTGGTCGCCTCCATGACCGGGAGTACGCTGACCTCGTGGAGGCCGCCGGGGTGCTGAAGAGCGCTCGCCTCTTCATCGATGACACCCCCGGACTCTCGATCATGGCGCTCCGTAGCCGGGCGCGCAGGCTCAAGGCGGAGCACGGCCTCGACATGATCGTGATCGACTACCTCCAGCTGCTCTCGGCCAAGGCGGAGAGCCGCCAGCAGGAGATCAGCATGATCTCGCGTTCGCTGAAGGAGCTGGCCCGTGAGCTTGAGATCCCGCTGATCACGCTCGCCCAGCTGTCCCGGAGCGTGGAGTCCAGGGAGGAGAAGCGCCCCCAGCTCTCCGACCTGCGCGAATCTGGCTCGATCGAGCAGGACGCCGACGTCGTGGCCATGCTGTACCGCCCGGAGTACTACTTCCCGATCGACGAGAACAAGGGCAAGGCGGAGGTGCTGATCGTCAAGCACAGGAACGGCGCGACGGGCACGGTCGAGCTCCAGTTCCAGGGAGCGATGCTGCGCTTCTCCAACCGCGAGCCCTCGATGGCAGAGCCCATCACTGGGCTGTAGCCATCGGCAGCGCTGGCTTTGTACGCTCCCAGCCCCCCTGGCCCCAGATCCGCCCCAGGATCGTCGCCGGGGGCCCAGCCCAACCCCAACGTGCGCCTCGTCCACCTCCTCCTCATCCTCCTGGTCGGGGCGTTCACGCTCTCTGAGGGCGCGGCGGCGAGGCAGCTCACAGAGCGTGCCCAGCTTGATTGGGACCGACCGCTCGTCATGGACGTGGCCGTCTCCGGGCTCACGGCGCACGACGCCGAGCAGGTCGTGGGGCGCCTGGGGGTCCGTGTGGGAAAGCCCATCCCGAGGTCGATCAGCCTCGCTCAGAAGAGGCTCTGGGAGGACTTCCGAATCCTGATCGCGAGAGACGGGTATCTCTTCGAGGAGGTCGAGGGCGGCGTCCGCGTGCGCCTCAAGTTCATCGAGTCCCCGGTGGACCTTGACCCACGCTTCGTGGGTAACAACAACTTCGACGTCGCAAGGCTCCGTGAGTGGGCGCAGCTGGATGACCGCGTGGAGGTGTACGCCGACGAGGCGCCGAAGGTCGCGGAGCGCATCCGGACGGCCTATCGCCGGCAGGGGTACTACTTCGTAGAGGTTGAGCCGAGGATCCGGGGCGATGGGGGCGTCCGCTATGAGGAGATCATCTTCGAGATCCGCGAGGGTCCAAAGGTCTATGTGAAGGGCGTCGAGGTTGTCGGCAACGAGTCGATCCCGGAGATCGGAATCCTCTTCTGGAAGCAGAGCCTTCTGAAGACCGCGCAGCTGGGCACCAAGGGGCGGGGCCTGTTCGCGTGGTGGGGGCACCGCTTCGTGGAGCAGGTCGTCCAGGAGGACGTGCTCGCCATCGCCGGCGTCTACCGAGATCGTGGTTATCTCGACGCGGTGGTCGGCTACGAGCTCGACTTCAACGACGACAGAAGCGGGGTGCGTGTGACCTTCAACATTGACGAGGGCGAGCCTTACCGCGTTTCGAAGGTGAGCTTCCAGGCCCTTGAGAAGGAGCTCGTCGAGGTCACGCCCGGCGGGCGCCGGGAGGCGGAGTTCCGGGAGGTGGAGCTCTCCATCCCGGAGGAGGAGCTTCGCTCGCTCCTCTCCCTCGAGCCAGGCGTCATCTACGAGGCGGTCCGGATCGCGCTCGACGCTCAATCCTTCAGGGACCGGTATGGGGAGGAAGGCTATATCGATGCCGGCTCCTTTGACGACCCCACGGGTGTCGCGGGCTGGAGCTTCCTCAACCCCAGTCTCGTCTACGACGTCGAGAACAAGACCGTCGCCGTCACCTATCGCATCCAGGAGGGCCGCCGGTTCTTCCTGCGCTTCCTCGAGATCGAGGGCAACGAACACACCAAGGACCACGTCATCCGGCGCCGCTTTGCCCAGCTGGAGGGGGAGCGCGTGGACTCGAAGGAGCTCCGAGCTGGGCTGCGCCGGGTCACGGCAACGGGATACTTCAACGACGACTATGCACAGGGGGGCCACCCGCCGCCGTCGCTCCGCTACCGCCCTGTGGAGGGCGAGCCCGACCTCGTGGACGCCGTCGTCGAGGTCAAGGAAGGCCGGACGATCAACGCGAACGTCTCAGGCGGCGTCGCGAGCGACCAGGGGCTCATCGGAATCATCTCCCTGTCGATCGGCAACTTCGACGCGAAGAAGCTGCCGTCCAGCCTGCTTGGAACCTTCGGCGAGGTGTACCGCAAGGAGGCCTTCACAGGCAACGACGAGCGGTTTGGGGTCGACCTCTCGCCGGGTTCCGAGGTCAGCTCCTGGCGTGTCATCTACAGTCACCCGGACTTCCTGAAGCGCTACTTCGACCCGCTGGGTCTGACCTTCGAGGTGGTGGCAAGGGACCGGATCTTCCGTTCGCACGACGAGAATCGAAAGTTCTTCCGGGCCGCCCTGACCCGAGCCTTTGGCCAGGGCGATTACAGCGCAAGCGTCGGGTTCCGGACCGAGTCCATCCGGATCGATGATCTGGACACGTCCGTTGAGCTGCCCCGGACACTGGTGGACTCCGTGGGGACCGAGGACTACGTCGGGCTGACCGCCTCGCTCAGCGCGAACTTCCTCGACAACCCGCGCCTGCCACGCTTCGGCTGGTCGGCCCGCTGGACGAACACGCTGTACCCGACCGCCTTCGGGAGTGACGCGAACCTGTTCAAGTCCGAGGCCTCGTACGACAAGTACTTCTATCTCTCCCCTGACCGGGAGTCGGCGGCACCTGGCATCTACGTCGGCCTCGGCGCCGGGCTCGCGGTGCCCTTCAATGAGGAGGAGGGCAGCGTGAACTACGGCGAGCGCTTCTTCTTCGGCGGCTCTCGCTTCGGTCGGGGCTTCCGCTTCCGCGGGGTCGGGCCCTACGAGGGCGCCTACCCCCTGGGAGGGGAGACCTTCCTCAGGGCGACCACCGAGTACCGGGTTCCGCTCTACACCCAGCCGGTACCGGGCACGGCACGACGCAGAGAGGTCTTCCGGGGCTCCCTCTTCGTGGATGCCGGAGTGCTCGACCCCGAGGCCTACCAGGTCGACTTCAACGAGACGCGGGTCTCCGCTGGCTTCGCCCTCGGCATGATCCAGCCGTTCCCGGTCACCTTCAGCTTCGGGTGGCCCCTCAAGTCCGACGCGGCGGACGAGACCCAGGTCTTTGCGTTCAGCCTGACGCTCCGTTGATCGCGTCGCTCGGGCTCCTCGAAGAGCCGGCCTCACTTGGTTTGACTTGGCGGGTGCCTGGGGGCACCCTCTGGCCAACGGACGGCCTCCCTGGGAGGTCCCGAGCCCAATGCTGCCCAAGCGTCTCATGAGTGCACGAAGCCTGGACGAACTCGCCGCCCTGTGCGGCGCTGATCTTGAAGGGGACGGCACAAGGCAGATCTCCGGCCCCTGTGGTCTGGCGGAGGCCGTGGAGGGACAGATCTCTTTTCTGACCCAGGCCGCCTACGCGCCCCTCGTCGAGAGCACGGGGGCGAGCGCTGTGGTGTTGGCCCGCGACGTGGTGGTCGAGCGAGGAGACCTCGCGCTGCTCCGCTGCGACGACCCTGAGGAGGCCTTCACCCAGGTGATCCTCGCCTTCGCGCCCGAGGTCCCCCCCGTCCCGCAGGGCGTGGACCCCAGCGCGGTCATTCACCCGACCGCTCAGCTGGGCGAGGGCGTCAGGGTCGGCCCCCTGGTCAGCGTGGGGCTCGGCGCGACGGTCGGGCCTCGGGCGGTCCTGCATGCGGGGGTGCAGGTCGGCGCTCACGCGGAGGTCGGCGGGGACACGGAGCTCCACCCCAACGTCGTGCTCTACCCGCACACCCGGGTCGGGGAGCGCTGCGTCATCCACGCGAACTCGGTCCTTGGATCGGACGGGTTCGGGTTCCTGTTCAATGGCGCGCGGTGGGCGAAGACTCCCCAGGTGGGGAACGTCGTCCTGGGGGATGACGTCGAGATCGGCGCGGGCTGCACCGTGGACTGCGCGCGGTTTGGCTCCACCACGATCTCGGAGGGCTGCAGGCTCGACAACCTCGTTCACGTGGGGCACAACGTCACCGTGGGGAAGCACTCGCTGCTGCTTGCGCAGGTGGGGGTCGCAGGCTCCACCCATATCGGGGAGGGAGTGATCCTCGCCGGGCAGTCCGGTGTGGCCGGGCACCTCTCCATCGGGGACGGCGTGCAGGTGGCCGCGCGGGCCGGAGTGACCAAGGACCTCGCCGCTGGGGGGCAGTTCTACGGGTACCCCGCGGGGCCTCGACGGGAGCGCCTGCGCTCCATCGCTCGCACCCAGCGCCTCCCTGGCGAGCTGGAGTCGCTTCGGGGCGAGGTCCAGGATCTCCGCGAGAGGCTCGAATCGGCGCTCGTACGGCTGGAATCGGCAGGGGAGGGTGCGCCGGAAGCAGCCATCGACGACACTCCCCCCGAGGAGGATCAGAGCTCATGAGTCGCAGGCAGTACACGCTCCGCACTCCGGTCGAGGTGACCGGGGTCGGGCTGCACACAGGGGAGGAGACCCAGGTCAGGGTGGCGCCGGCGCCGCCGGACCATGGGATCGAGTTCGTGCGAACGGACATCGACGACGCGCCCTCCGTGCCGGCCCTCATCGGCAACCAGTCCCCGAAGGATCGCCGGACACGCCTGGTGCGAGACCGGGTCGAGGTGGAGACCGTCGAGCACTTCCTCGCGGCCTGCAAGGGGCTGGGGGTGGACAACCTCCGGGTCGAGATGTCGGGGTCGGAGTTCCCTGGCGTTGACGGGAGCGCGGCGCCCTTTGTTGAGCTTCTGGAGAGCGGCGGCCTCGTCGAGCAGAAGCCCGCCGCCAAGGTCTTCCGCCTCGAGGAGCCGGTCTTCGTGCGTGACGGCAACGCGACGCTGGTCGCGCTGCCCACGGAGAAAGACGTCCTCACGCTTCAGTACGTCGCCTCCTTCGAGGAGCCGGGGGTGGAGTCGGGCAGCTACCAGTTCGACGTGGACCCCGAGACGTTCAAGGCGGAGATCGCCTCGGCTCGCACGTTCTGCCTCGCGTCCGAGGTGGAGGCGCTCCAGGCGGCAGGCCTCGGGAAGGGGGCGACGCGCGACAACACCCTGGTGCTCGGCGACCCCGACACCGAGATGCGCATGGAGGGCGAGCCCGTTCGGCACAAGATGCTGGACCTGGTCGGCGACCTCTCGCTCCTCGGGTCCGACTTGATCGCCCACGTGATCGCGACCCGCAGCGGTCACGCCACCAACGCAGAGCTGGTGCGCCGGCTCCTGGCGATCATCGAGGCGAAGGAGGCCAGTGGGCTCGTGGAGCGCGAGTCGGGGATGGATATCCGGCGCATCCTCGAGCAGCTTCCGCACCGCTATCCGTTCCTCTTGATTGACCGGGTCATCGAGGTCCAGGGCTTCCAGCGGGCCGTGGGGATCAAGAACGTCACGATCAACGAGCCCTACTTCCAGGGGCACTTCCCCGACATCCCCCTCATGCCAGGGGTGCTCCAGCTCGAGGCGATGGCCCAGCTCTCGGGGATGCTGCTGCTGCGCAAGCTCGAGTTCAGCGGGAAGCTCGCCGTCCTCTGGTCCATGGACAAGGTCAAGCTGCGCGGCGGCGTGACCCCCGGAGACCAGCTCCGCCTGGAGGTGGAGACGGTCCGCATCAAGGGCGACACCATCAAGGTCCGCGGCTCCGGCTCCGTGGCGGGCAGGCCCGTCTGCGAAGCCGAGCTTATGTTCACCATGCTGGAGGCCTGATCAGCAGTTGTCGAAGACCATGTCCCAGCAGATCCACCATACCGCGCAGATCGCGGACGGCGCCGAGCTCGGCGACGGCGTCGTGATTGGCCCCTCGGCCATCGTCGGGCCCCACGTCAAGATCGGCGACCGAACGCGCATCGGTCCCCTGGTCGTCGTGGACGGCCACACCACCATCGGCGAGGACAACGTCATCGTCGGCCAGGCGAGCCTCGGAGCGGCGCCTCAGGACCTCTCGTATCGCGGCGAGCCGACGATGCTCGAGATCGGTGACCGGAACACGATCCGCGAGTTCGTGAGCATCAACCGCGGCACCGTGAAGGGGGGCGGGGTGACCCGGGTCGGCTCCGACAACCTCATCATGGCCTGCTGTCACGTGGCCCATGACTGCGAGCTGGAGGACAACATCGTCCTCTCGAACAGCACGGGCCTCGCGGGCCACGTGAAGGTCGGGCGCAACGCCAACCTGTCCGGGATGTGCGGGATCGTCCACTTCGTCTCCATCGGAGAGTTCGCCTTCCTGGCGGGCATGACGCGCCTCGCGCGGGACGTGCCCCCCTACATGATCATCGAGGGGCACGAGGGCCGCGTGCGCGGGGTCAACGCGGTCGGGCTCGCCCGCGGGGGCGTCGAGGAGCCCGACCAGATGGCCCTCCGAGGGGCTTACAAGCGGATCTTCCGCGGCGACGAGCCCCAGAGCGCCGTCCTCGAGAAGATGCGGGGCGAGGACCACGAGTCCGCGCTCGTACAGCAGCTGGTCGCCGCCATGAGCCAGATGGAAGGGGCCCTCCGGGGCCGCGTCCGGGAGGGTCAGCGGGAGGACTTCATGGAAGTGGGCCGCAAGCTGATGCGCGAGATGGGCGTGCCGGGCTTCGAAGACTGACCCGGCGGCCGCGGGTCGTTATGCTCCGCCGCAGCCATGAAGCTGCGACCCGTCAGGCCCGAAGTCGACTTCCCCGCCCTCGAGGCCCGCGTCCTGGATCACTGGGACGCCACCGACGCGTTCCGCAAGAGCGTGGAGCAGCGTCCCGAGGAGGACCGCTTCGTCTTCTATGACGGGCCGCCCTTCGCGACCGGGCTCCCGCACTACGGGCACTTCGTTGCCAGCGTCCTGAAGGACATTGTCCCGCGCTACTGGGCCATGAAGGGCAAGCGCGTGGAGCGCCGCTGGGGCTGGGACTGCCACGGGTTGCCGGTGGAGAACGAGACCCAGAAGGAGCTCGGGCTGGACTCCAAGGCCGACATCGACGAGCTGGGGATCGAGCGCTTCAACGAGGCCTGCCGCAGCATCGTGCTGCGATACACCGGCGAGTGGCAGCAGTCGATCCGTCGCCTGGGGCGCTGGGTCGATCACGACAGCGGCTACAAGACCATGGACGCCGACTTCATGGAGTCGGTGTGGTGGGTCTTCTCGGAGCTCTGGGAGAAGGGGCGGATCTATGAGGGGTACCGCGTGCAGCCGGTATCCCCGGCGCTCGGGACGCCCCTCTCCAACTTCGAGGTCGCCCAGGGACCCCAGGAGCGAGACCCCGTCACGAAGAAGGACGGACACAAGCGCCGCCAGGATCCGAGCCTGACCGTCCGGTTCCAGCTCGAGGACGAGGACGCGAGCCTGTGGGCCTGGACCACCACGCCCTGGACGTTGCCGTCCAACCTCGCACTCGCCGTGAATCCGGGCGTGGAGTACGTGCGCTTCAAGGTCGTCGAGACCGGCGAGGTCGCCTACGCCGAGCCGAGCCGGCTCGCGGACTATCAGTCACGCGGCCGCGTGGGGGAGACGGAGGAGCTCGGCAGGCTGCCGGGCGCCGACCTGGTCGGGCGCCGCTATCGACCGCTCCTGCCGTACTTTGGACAGTACGCCGAGGGGGAGGGGGACGCGCGCCAGGCCTTCTTCGTCGTCTCTGCGGATTACGTCGAGACGTCCAGCGGTACGGGGATCGTTCACCAGGCGCCCGCTTTCGGTGAGGACGACTTCCAGACGGGCAAGGCGAACGGCTTGCCCCTCGTGAATCCCCTCTCGCTCACGGGGCACTTTGGGCCCGAGGTGAGCGACTTCGAGGGCCAGTTCGCCAAGGACGCGGACAAGGCCATCACCGTGCACCTCCGCGGGCTGGGATCCGTGGTGGACCAGGACACCTACGTTCACCCCTATCCGCACTGCTATCGGACAGGGACCCCGCTGCTCTACATGGCGCTCTCCACCTGGTTCATGGAGGTGGAGCCCATGCGGGACGAGCTCGTCTCGAACAATCAGAAGACCCACTGGGTCCCCGAGGCCGTCGGCACGGGGCGCTTCGGAAACTGGCTCGCCTCGGCGCGGGACTGGAACCTCTCGCGGAACCGTTTCTGGGGGACCCCGCTCCCCATCTGGCGCTGCGACGAGGACCCCTCGGACATGGTCTGCGTGGGGAGCCGCGAACGCCTGGAGGAGCTCTGCGGGCTCGAGAAGGGGTCCGTCACGGACCTGCACCGCGACCGCATCGACCACCTCACCTTCCCGTCCGAGAGGACTCCCGGCGGCACCATGCGCCGCATCCCCGAGGTCTTCGACTGCTGGTTCGAGTCTGGCTCCATGCCCTACGCGGAGCACCACTACCCCTTCGAGAACCGCGAGCTGGTGGAGCAGAACCTCCCGGCGGACTTCATCGCGGAGGGGCTCGATCAGACCCGCGGGTGGTTCTACACGCTGACCGTGCTCTCCACGGCGCTCTTCGGCCGCCCTGCCTTCAAGAACGTGATCGTCAACGGCATCGTGCTCGCCGAGGACGGCGAGAAGATGTCGAAGTCGAAGCGCAACTTCCCCGACCCCAACCTCGTGCTGGAGAAGCTCGGGGCGGACGCCCTGCGTATCTACCTCGCGAGCTCGCCGGTGGTGAACGCCAAGTCCCTGCGCTTCGCAGAGGACGGGGTGCGCGAGCAGGTCCGGAGCGTGCTGCTGCCGCTTTGGAATGCCTACTCGTTCCTGACCCGCTACGCCGACGTCGATGGCTGGGAGCCGGATGGGCAGGCACCCTCGACCGATGTCAACGAGCTCGACGCGTGGATTCTCTCGCGGCTCCAGACGCTCCTCGCGGACGTCGAGGACCGGATGTCCCGCTACGAGCTCTTCCGGGTCGTCCCGGCCCTCCTCGAGTTCATCGACGACCTCACCAACTGGTACATCCGCCGCAGCCGCCGCCGCTTCTGGCGCGGCGCCTCGGACGCCCACGCAGAGGACAAGGGGAACGCGTACAGGACGCTCTACCACGTGCTCCTGACGCTCTCGAAGGTCCTGGCCCCTTTCGTGCCGTTCATCACCGAGGAGGTCCACGGCAACCTGTCGGACGGCGGGCGTGAGTCGGTCCACCTCGAGGACTACCCCGTTGCGGATCGGTCGCTCCAGGACGCCGGCCTTGAGCGCCGCATGGGCCTCGCTCGGACCGCCGTGAGCCTGGGTCGCGGCCTGCGGGCCAAGCACGACGTGCGGATCCGGCAGCCGCTGCCCTCGATGACGGTGGTGATGGCGGATCCTGAGGATCGCGCCTCCCTCGAGCGCATGGCCGAGATCGTGAGGGATGAGCTCAACGTAAAGGAGCTGCGGGTGTCCTCCGAGGAGGCGGACTTCGTGAGCTACTCGGCGAGGCCCAACCTCAAGGTGCTCGGGCCTCGATATGGCAAGAGCATCGGGGCCATCCGAGCGGAGATCGGGCGCTTCACAGGTGATCAGCTGGCCCTGGTCGTCGCGGGTGGCAGCCTCCAGAGCGAGGCCATCGCCGAGCTTCGATACGACGAGACGACCCTCCTGGTGGACCGCGCGTCCCGGGAGGGCACGGTGGTCGACACCCTGGACGGCGTCACCGTGGCGCTCGACGTCACGCTCGATGACGCTCTGCGTTTGGAGGGGCTCGCGCGCGAGCTGGTGAATCGGATCCAGGGGCTGCGCAAGGAGCAGGAGTTCGACCTGGACGACAGGATCCAGGTGCAGATCGGCTGCGACGGTCTGCTCGCGGACGCGCTCAAGGTGCACTGGGGGCTGATCTCGGATGAGGTGCTCGCCACCGGGGAAGCGCCTGATACGAGCGTCACGCCAGGCGAAGGAAAGGCCTTCGACGTGGACGGGATGTCTGCGTCGATCGAGATCGCGCGAGTTTGACCGCAGGTCGCGCGTTGTGACGGCCCCCGACCGGTGCTACCTTCGGACCTCGGGGGTGTCCCTGGCGCCGCAGGTGAACTCGTCAATGAGCCCCGGAGCCGAATAATCGACACATGGGCCACGAACGGTTGCGGACGTGACAAGCATCACGTCGGGCCCGGCCCACCTTGGAATCGGATGGTTCCAGGGCCGATCTCGAGCACGGCAGTGCTGGGGCCCCCCG
>CAJQPT010000034.1 GCA_905480285.1 uncultured bacterium | reverse complement strand
GATCAACAGCTCGTCGACCTCGACCGCGACGGCCTGCCCGACCGCGTCGTGGCGTGCTCCACGGAGCAGGTCGGCTGGAGCCCCGCGCTTGGCTCCGGAGCGTTCGGCCCGTTCCGTGAGATCACGCGGCGCGCGGATGGAGCGCGCGCTGTCGCGGCAGCGGACATCGACCTTGACGGCGACCTCGACCTGCTTGTCGCGGCCACCGGAGCGGGCCGGGTCATGACCCTCGAGAACCTGGGCGCTGGCGACTTCGCGATCCCCCAGGCGGGCTTCAAGACCCCGCCCGACCTGGAGGAGATGGTCGCCGCTGACCTCGACGGCGACGGGGATCAAGACCTCGTCCTCGCGTCCTTCAGCGGAGGCTGGGTCGACTTGCACACCTTCGATTCGGGGCAGTTCTCCCCGCCGTCAAGGCTCCGGTCCTTCTCGGCGGCGACCGGCGGCACCATCACGCCGACCGACGTGGACGGAGACGGACGACTGGACCTCGTCCTCTCCATTACTGGCCAGGGCGACGTGCTCTGGTTTCGCGGCACCCCAGGGCTCCTCGACCCCACCCCGCGCATCCTCATCAGCGATCAGCCGGCGGTGGCCGACCTCACGATCCGCGACATGGACGGGGACGGAAACAGGGATCTGATCCTCGCCGGCCCGGGTTTCGGCGGCTCCGTCGGGTGGTTCCCCGGTCAGGGCTCTGGCACCTTCAGCGCGCGGATCGCCATCCCCACGATCAACTTTCAGCCTCGCAACGTGGCCACGATGGATGCGGATGGCGACGGCGACCTTGACCTTGTGGTCGGGGGCGCTGGCTTCGTCTTCCCCCTCCTCGAGTGGATCCCGCAGCTCTCCCCAGGTCAATTTGGAGGTGCCGACTACGTGGGCAGCGCGGTCCAGGGATGGTCCTCCATCGAGGCGGTCGATATCGACCTCGACGGAGACCTCGACCTCGTCACGACGCCGCGCGATGCCTCCGTCGAGCCCCTCGCGCTCAAGGTGTACACCGCGCCCTTTGGCGCGCCCCCGATGGTCGTCGAGCGCTCCGAGGGGGTGTCCTCATTCCTCGTCGCCGACGTGGACTCGGACGGTGATGCAGACGTCATCCTCACCTCCGAACGGGCCGACTCCGTGACCCTTCTCCGCGGCACCGGGCGGGGCTTCCTTGGGACGGCAGAGTGCGTCGGTGCTGGCACGCCGCCCGTACGCCTCGAAGCGGTGGGGTCGCCGTGGCGCTCCGCGAACGCCCTGCAGCTCCGAGCTGCGCACCTGCCTCCAGGGTCGCTGACGCTCTTCCTCACCAGCGAGACCCCCGGCTTCGTGGTGGCCCCCGGCGGGAGCCAGGGCACGCTATGCCTCGGCGGCGGCATCGGCCGCTTCGACGGGCCAGGGGAGGCCCAGAGCGCTGGCCCCGACGGGCTGGTGACCCTCGGGGTCGACCTCGAGGCGATCCCCGGCCCGCTCTCCTCACACAGCGTCCTGGCCGGTGAGACCTGGCGCTTTCAGGCCTGGTACCGCGCCTCGATCGGCGGCGCCGCCACCTCCAACCTCTCAGGCTCCCTGGCGGTGGAGTTCCGCTAGCTCGGTCGCGTCCACCAGGTGAGCCCCGCAAGGTCGCGTTCGTCGCGCATCACGAAGCTCGCGAGGTATCCGACCACCACGCACGTGGTGCTCCCCACGGCGCCGTAGAGCATGAAGTTGAGCGGGGTCGCGTTCTGCACGTAGGCCAGGACCGCGATCGAGAGCAGCGCCCCGAGAGCCGCCCCCCGGGAGGAGGTCCGGGTCGTGAAGATTCCCAGGAAGAACAGCCCCGCCAGCGGGCTGATCAGCAGGCCGAGGACGCTCTGAAAGGTATCGAAGAGGGAGCGCAGGTCCGACGCCGCGAAGAGCGCAGCCGTGCCGGTCCCGACCACCCCCATCAAGAGCGTCACCCGGCGTCCGGTCTGGAGGTCCGAGGCGGAGCCGATCCCAAGCCGCCGATGCCAGTCATTCGTCCAGGACGTGGCGATCGAGTGCATGGAGGAGTCCAGGCTCGACATGGACGCCGCGAAGATCCCCGCGAGCACCAGGCCAGCGAGCCCTGCAGGCAGCTCCAGCGCCACGAAGAGCGGGAACACCTCGTCATTCTTCATCCCGAGATCAAGCGCTTCGGGCCGCGCGCTGAAGTAGGCGAAGAGCGCGGACCCCAGGGCGTAGAAGCACAGGGTGAAGGGCATGGCCACGAGCCCATTGAGGAGGATGCCGCGCGCGGCGCTCCGCTCGTCCTTCGTGGACAGATAGCGCTGCACCACCGCCTGATCGGTGGTGTACGGGCCGAATTGAAGGAACATGGCTCCGAGCAGCACCGACCAGCTGGCCGTGTCCGTCCACGAGGCCCCGGGCGCGAACCAGCGCAGCTTCTCCCCGGAGCGCGCGATCTCGAGCGCAGGCTCAAGCCCTCCTGCCCCGTCGACCGCCAGCGCAAGCGCCACGAACAGGCCCCCGATCAACACGAAGACCTGGAGCACATCGGTCCAGACCACGGCCTCCATGCCGCCGAGCACCGTGTACACGGTCGCCATCACGCCGATCGTCGCGATGCAGGTGTAGACGTCGACGCCAGTCACCGTGGAGAGGGCCAGCGACGGCAGGAACACCACGATCGCCATCCGCGCCACCTGGAAGGCCATGAAGGAGGCGCTGCCGAAGAGGCGAATGGAGAGCCCGAAGCGACGCTCGAGGTACTCATACGCGGTGGAGATCTCCAGCCGCCGGAAGAAGGGCAGGTAGAAGACGATCACGATCGGCGCCATGATGAGGATCGTGATGGACGTCAGCGCGAACACCCAGTCGTCCATGTACGCCTTGGCCGGCACCGCGACGTAGGTGATCGCTGAGAGCTGCGTGGCGTAGATGGAGAGCCCTGCCGCCCACCAGGGGATCCGCCGGCCCGCCAGGAAGAAGTCCTCCGCCGTGCGCTCGCGTCGCGCGAAGAAGACTCCGAGCAGCAGGATGCCGAGCAGATAGAGGGCCATCACCGCGTAGTCGAGGGTGGCCAGCCGCGCCGGCTCGCGGTCCACGCGCCCCCACTGGACCTCGGCGGTACGAACGCCGGGCCGGACCTCGCCGCTGGCGATGGCGAAGCCTCCGTCCCAGGGCGCGATCCCCGTGGTGACCACCCCCCGCGGCATGGACCCTTCCCGGGTCCAGGTATCGGTGAGCGTGTGGTAGGCGTCCACGTCGGCCGTGAACTCAGAGCGCGTCGCCTGTGGGAGGTCGAGCGGCACGGCGGCCACGCCTGAGAAGAAGAGGATGTGCGACTGGCCCGTGGGCCAGGCCAAGCCCGCTGATCGGCCAACCGCCTGGCCCTGCGCTCCGCTCCTCGGGGAGGAGGGAGAGCGGTGCTGAGTCCAGGTCTCACGACCCGGCTCGAAGCTCCAGAGTTCGTTAGAGACCGGCAGGAAGCGGCGCCCGTCCGGGAGGCTCTCCGGCCCCTGGCCCGGCACCTCACCCGAGTAGACGAAGAGCGCCTCCTTACCTTCGGCGTTGCGCTGGGGCGCAGCCACGAACTTGAGGCCAGCGCGTCCGGGGAACGGCGCGGACTCGGTCCAACCCGACGCCATGTCCTCCGGGTCGAGGATCCAGGTGGCCCGTACGAGGTCGGATGGATCTCCGGTTCGCTGGGCGCCGAGCGCGATCACGCGACCGTCCACGAGGCCCGCCGCCAGGAACTGGGACGGCGCTGGCAGGGCGGGACCCGCGGCGAACCGCACCGCGCCGCTCCCATCCATCTCGGCGATGAGCACCTCGGACGTGGCCTGGCTCGAGTCCCCGCCGCCGATCAGCAGGGCGCGCCCGTCGAGGTGCACGACGGCGCCATAGGCACGCGGTCCGGGCAGGGGCGGCCCGGAGGCCCAGCCCTCTCCGTCGAAGACCCAGGTGCCTGCGTACCAGACCTTGGCTCCGCCCTCCCAAGGCGGCGCCTCCGGGAAGTTCGCGCCCCCAGCCACCAGCAGCCGCTGCTCCCCGTCCGCACCCTGCAGCGCCGCGACGAACGGGCCTCCAAGGCCGACCGGATCGGGGACCGGGGGGAGGGACTCCCAGAGGATCGGGGCGGGCGGCGTGGCCCCTTGGGGAGCCGCGACGCTACACAGGGAGAGCAGCAGGGCCGCGATCAACGGTCCACCCCAGCGCGGACGGTCCCTTCAAGATCGAGCGCGTCGAGCGC
The DNA here is from genome assembly GCA_905480285.1 of uncultured bacterium. GTDB lineage: Bacteria > Planctomycetota > UBA1135 > UBA1135 > Saltatorellus. The sequence goes on along the minus strand of CAJQPT010000034.1, from coordinate 7,230 downwards.
CGCGTCGAGCCGCGAGCTGCCCTCTGAATTGAGACCAGCGATCGGGAGCCGCGGGGGCCCGAGCGGGACGCCGAGCCGCGCCATCGTGCGGCGCGCGGCGGCCATGTAGCCGAAGGACGCGAGGGTCTGGACGAGGTCAATCGAGACCCGTTGTAACTCGCGGGCACGCTGCATCTCGCCGGCCGCGTGCGCCGCCATGATCCGATGAAACAGCGGCGCGGCGAAGTTGTAGGTGCTGCCGACCGCACCCTCCACCCCGAGGCTCAGGGCAGAGAGCAGGGCCTCATCCGTCCCGCAGAGCACGTCGTATGCGCCGCCGTGCGCGCTCAGATAGTCCTGCACATGCCAGCCCTCGTACCGGCTGCACTTGATCCCACGCAGCCCGGGGGCGTGCTCGCCAAACGCCCGCGCGAGCTCCCGGCCGCTGAAGGGGAGGCCCGTGAGCGCCGGGATGTCGTAGTAGTACAGCGCGCGGTCGCCAGCCGCCGCGGCGATCTCGCCGATGGAGCGCGCCACGAGCTCCGCGGATGCCGGCCGGTAGAAGCAGGGCGAGATCGCACCCAGCGCCTCCACGCCCTGAAGGCCAGCGGCGAACTCGGCCAGGCGCGAAGCGTCGCGCAGGCTCTCTCCGCCGACCTGGGCGATGACGCGGAGGCCTGCCGCCGGCCCAGCCTCGGCCCAGGCCTCGAACAGGTCTCGCTTCTCATCCAGACCGAGTGAAGCGCCTTCACCCGTCGCGCCGGCCACGAAGACCGCGCTGACCCCATCCCGGGCCAGGTGCTCCGCCTGCGCCGGGACGGCCCCAAGGTGCACGGCACCGCCCTGACCGTTCTCATCGACGAAGGGCGTGTGCGGCGCTGCAACGAGGCCATGGAAGGGCTTCTTCATTCCCTCGTTCTATCCGATCACCCGCTCCGAGCGTGCCAACTGGGCCGAGCTGCGCCCTGACCCCGCAACCCTGGCTGCTCCTCAAGTCGGCGCCGGCGAGCATCCCCCTGGCGCTCGATCTGAGGCGAATCGGTCGTTCCGTCCAGGGAATCCCGACCTTCTCGCCCCGTCCTCCACATTCGCCTCGGACACGGGGCTACGCTCGTGTCAGAGCAAGCGCGAGAAACGGCCCGGCGTTGAAAGTCCGGAGCAAAGAAGCGCGATCATCATCATCGGGGCCATCGACAGGTCCTTCAGAGCGGCGAAGACGCCGCAATCCGTTACGGGGCAAGAAGCCCCACGTGGACCACATCATGGACCCTGAAATGACGGCGCCGGAAGGCGCCGAAGAGCACCTTTCGTCCGAGCAGCGTCAGCCGAGCACGCCCGAAGAACGCCCAGAGGGGCCTGGAGAGGGGTCACTCGAGCACGCCGCCCCCGGAGCAGGGGACCTGGCGGGTGCCCACGACGCAGGCGCTGACTCCCACGGCTCGCACGCACATGGAGAGGACGCCCATGAAGAGAACGCGGCGGATGCCGCCGTCGAGGACGCCCAACCGAGCCCCTTCGAGAAGGTCCCCGCCGCGCTCCAGCCGGCCCTTCAGCGACGCGGCTTCACGGAGCTCTCCGAGGTCCAGTCCGCCGTCCTCGCGGCCGACTCCGGTGCCAGCGACCTTCGCATCTCCTCCCAGACCGGCTCCGGCAAGACCGTCGCCCTCGGACTCGTCGTCGCTCGCGTCCTCGTGGAGCCCCGCGGCGACCGTGGCCCGGATGTGCTGGTCGTGGTGCCGACCCGAGAGCTCGCGCAGCAGGTCTCGACCGAGCTCCGCTGGCTCTTCGCTGACCTCGAGGACACGATCGTCGCCTCCGTCACCGGGGGCACGCCGATCTTCCAGGACAAGAACACCTTGCGCAATGAACCGCGGGTGCTGATCGGGACCCCTGGGCGCCTCGTCGATCACCTGACGAACGAGAACCTCGACCTCGGTAACGCTCGCGAGCTCGTGCTCGACGAGGCGGACCAGATGCTCGACATGGGGTTCCGCGAGGACCTAGAGACCATCCTCGACGCGACGCCCGGCGAGCGTCGCACCCACATGGTCTCCGCCACGTTCCCTCCGGGGATCGAGCGGCTCGCCGAGCGCTACCAGCGGGACCCCGTGTCCGTCGAAGGCACCGCTCTTGGGGAGGCCAACGCGAACATCGAGCACATCGGACACCTCGTCCAGCGCTCGGACCGCTACACCGCGCTGGTCAACCTCCTGCTGCTCGCCGGCGAGGAGCGCGTACTCGTGTTCGTCGAGCGACGCTCTGACGCGGCGCAGGTCGCGACCATGCTCTCCGAGGACGGCTTCTCCGCCCTCCCCTTGAGCGGCGAGCTGGCGCAGAGCCAACGCAACCACACGCTGGCGGCCTTCAGGAACGGTCGCGCCACGATCCTCGTCGCCACCGACGTGGCCGCGCGAGGACTGGACGTGCCCGACGTCACGACAGTCATCCACACCTCGCCCCCCATCGACCCCGAGGTCTACACTCACAGGAGTGGGCGGACCGGCCGGGCCGGTCAGACGGGTCGAAGCATCCTGCTCGCGCCGCCGAACCGTCGGCGCAAGCTCAGCTACCTCCTCGCGGACGCTCGCGTCGAGCTCGAGTGGCGCCCGCTCCCCCCCGCAGCCGAGGTCGAAGCGGTCCTGCAAGAGCGCTTCAGGGCCAAGCTCGGAGCCGAGCTCGACAAGGCGCTCCAGAAGGAGCCCAAGGCGGTGTTGCTGGAGCACGCGAACTCGCTCCTCGAGGAGTACGAGGGTCCCCGGCTGGTGGCCGCGCTTCTCGCCCGGCTCGGTGAGAAGCGTCGCGCCAAGGCGCGGGACGTCGGCGGCGGTTCAGGTCACGGAAACGAGCGCTACGACAGCCAACCACGCGGTGATCGGTACGACCAAGGGAGCGTCTCCGCCCCCGGCATGGTGCGCTTCTTCATCAACTGGGGCTCGCTCAAGGGCGCCAACCCGTCCAAGGTGCTCGCCCAGGTCTGCCGGCGAGGCAACGTCCAGGGTTCGGATGTCGGCGCCATCTCCATCCACCCGAACGCCACCACGTTCGACGTACACGAGGGCGTCGCGATGGAGTTCGAGAAGAACGCCGGGCAACGCGACGAGCGTAACCCCACCACCATGATCCGCCGTGACCGCGGGCCGACCGGCGCCGGAGGTCCGCGGCGCGGTGGCGGTCGGCGCGGCGGCTTCCGTCGGAGGCGGCGCCGCTGATCCCAAGGGCGTGGCTCTGATCGTCCAATGCGGATCCTGATCGCCGGCCTCGGCGACCTCGGCGCGAAGGTCGCATCCCTCGCCGCAGACGGGGGCCACGAGGTGTTCGGAGTCCGGCGGAGCGCCGCTCCGGCGCCCCCTGACGTCGCCCTCCTGCAGGGCGACGTCACCGACCCTGCGTCCCTGATCCTGCCGTCCGCGGTCGACGCGGTCATCTACTGCGTCTCAGCAGGAGCCAGGGAGGAGGGCGCCTATCAGGATGCGTACCCGATCGGCCTCGCGAACGTGTTGCGCGCGGTCAAGAAGAGTGGCTCGAGCGGAGCCCGCGCCCTCTTCGTGTCCTCCACCGGTGTCTACGGGGACGCGGAGGGCGACTGGGTGGACGAGACCACCGAGGTCCAGCCCACGACGTTTACCGGGCGCGCGATGCTGGAGGCGGAGGACGTGCTCCGCGCGAGCGAGTTCACCGGGACCAGCCTTCGCCTCGGCGGGATCTACGGCCCCGGGCGGACCTTCCTCCTCGACGCGCTTCGCTCGGGGCGCCCATTCCCCGCCGCGACCATCGAGCACTGGACGAACCGGATCCACCGGGACGATGCCGCGCGGGCGATCGTCCACCTCGCCACCGGATCGATTCAACCCCCCGTCCTGAACGTCGTCGACCCCCACCCGGCCCGGCGCTCCGACGTGCTCAAGTGGCTCGCGTCTCGGCTCAACACCCAGCTCCTGACCTCGGCGGCCCCACCCGTCCGCCAGGGCAGCGGTGACCGGCGCGTGAGCTGCGGACGGCTCGCCTCGACCGGCTTCGAGTTCCGCTATCCATCCTTCCGGGAGGGGTACGGAGCGCTCCTAGACGAGAGGGCTACGACGGACGAGGCCCCCTGAGGGCAAGAGGGTCCGAGAGCGGGGAAGCCCCTTGAGCGCGGAACCCTGCGAGAGGACGCCCCCGGGCCCGACGAGCCCCCGCAGGCTCAATGGCGGAAGTGACGGGCGCCCGAGAAGAGCATGGGCACCCCCTTGGCGTCAGCCGCCATCACGACCTCGGCGTCCCGGACAGAACCGCCGGGCTGAACGATCGCCGCGACGCCGACGTCAATGGCCGCCTCGACCCCATCGGGGAACGGGAAGAACGCATCACTGGCGAGGACCGACCCCGACGCCCGGTCGCCCGCCTTGTGGGCGGCGATCCTCACGGAATCCACGCGGCTCATCTGGCCAGCTCCGACGCCGACGACCGTGCGGTCACTCGTCAGCACGATCGCGTTGGACTTGACGTGCTTGGAGATCTTGTTCGCGAACGCGAGCTCGGAGAGCTGGTCCGCTGACGCCGAAGCCTCACCGGCCGCCTGAAACTCGGTCTCGATCGACAGGTCACGGTCTTGAACCAGGAAGCCACCCGCGAGCTTCTTCACCTCGTACTGGTCGCCCGCTCGGGACGAGGGGCCGAAGGCGCCGCAGGCCAGGAGCCTCACGCTCTTGCCCCACTTCGGCTTGCGGGTCAGCAGCTCGAAGGCGTCGTCATCAAAGTCCGGTGCGATGATCGCCTCGACGAAGCGATTGCCCTCGACCAGGAATGTGGCGCAGGCCAGGTCCAGGGGGCGGGTGAACGCGAGCACCGAGCCGAAGGCGCTGATGGGGTCGCCTGACCAGGCGCGCTCGAGCGCCTCCGAGATCGACGCTCCCTCGGCCGCCCCGCAGGGGTTGGTGTGCTTGATGACGCTGACAAAGGGCCCGTCGAACTCCGCCGCGAGCGCGTGAGCCGCGTCGAGATCCACGAGGTTGTTGTAGGAGAGCGCCTTCCCGTTCAGGACCTCAGCGTGGGCCGCGCAAGGCTCGGGGCGGGGCTCGGTGCGATAGAACGCCGCCTTCTGGTGGGGGTTCTCGCCATAGCGAAGCTCCATCTGCTTCGAGCCCGCGAGGGCGAAGGTGCTCGCGAAGGCCTCCTCCGAGGCCTCCTCGTGGTCCTGCTGGAACATCCAAGTGGAGATGGCCGTGTCATAGGCCGCGGTACGAGAGAAGGCCCGCTGGGCGAGCTCGCGCCGGAAGCCGTCGCTCATCCCCCCCTCGTTGGTGGCGAGCTCATCCAGCACGCGCCCGTAGAGCTCCGGCTCCGTGACGACGGCGACGAAGCGGTGGTTCTTCGCGGCGGAGCGCACCATCGCGGGGCCGCCGATGTCGATCTGCTCCACGCACTCGTCCCGGGTCGCGCCCTCGCGCGCGATGGTCGCCTCGAAGGGGTAGAGGTTGACCACGAGCAGATCGATCGGCGCGATCTTGTGCTCGTCCATTGCCGCCACGTGCGCGACGTTGTCCCTCACGGACAGCAGGCCCCCGTGGATCGTGGGGTGAAGGGTCTTGACCCGACCGTCCATCATCTCCGGGAAGCCCGTGTGCTCGCTCACCTCCGTGACGGTGATTCCCGCCTCCTCGAGCGCCCGGTAGGTGCCCCCGGTGGAGAGCAGCTCCACCCCGTAGTCCGCGAGCTGGCGGGCGAAGTTCTCGAGGCCGCTCTTGTCGGAGACGGAGATCAGTGCGCGGTGAATCGGTCGTGACATGGGGGTTCCGGGCCCACCCGGGCCGCGGTCAGTGATGGAGTTCAAGCGAGACGAAGCGAGGGACCATCGTAACGCGGCCCAACGATTCGGCGCGCCCTGATCCTCGCGCTGACGGCATCGGCCGTAGGTCGAGTCCAATCAACGACGTCGGGCTCGCGAGTGCCCCTCGGGCGTGAGCCCGAAGTGCCCCGCGGTTCGCTCCGCCACGAGACCTGAAGCCTGGAGCTGGACGAGCGCCCGACGCGCCGCGCGCTGCCCCACCCGCGATGCCCGGGCGAGCTCCTTGAGGTCCGGCCCCGAGGTTCCGTCCTGCGCACGGAGACGGATCTCGCGCAGGAGCCGGCGTTCGCGCGCGTCGAGCGAGACCCGAGATGCACCTCTCGACCAGACCCGCTGGATCGCGCGCGGCGCGGGGCGCGTGGACGATCCGTCGCGGACGAATGGCGCGAGCCTGCCGTCCCTGCCCGGCGCCAACACCGGGCGGACCTCGGAGGCGCCCACCTCGGCGACCACCAGCGCGACCCGGGCGAAGCGGACCGTCTTCACCCGGAGCGCCGGGGAGGGCGCGACGAGGTCACTCGCGATCCGGCGCAGCTCTCCCGCGGTCTCGGCGGCGTCAGCGACACCGATCACGGCGCCATCGTCCCGCACCCCGACCCAGATCTTGCCGCCGACGCCGTTGGCGAAGGCCGACATGGTCCGCGCGATGCGCTCAGGGCGCGGGAGCCGCTCCTTCCACTCGGACTCCGGGCCCTCGGCTTCGAAGGGGGGCGGGGCGCCCCCCGGTGATCCATGCTCGTCTGAGGCCATCTGCCTCCCAATCTAAGGACCCTGGGCAGCATCCACTACGTGGGAGCGCTCGATCGGCCTGCCCGCCCGCTTCAGACGACGTGCGGGGCTGCCTGCGACAGCCTGGTCTCCGACCATGAATCACCGGCCCCTTCGACCTATCCTGGAGGCATGGGCGGAGCTCAGGAGGAACAGTGGACACCGAGCCTTGGCTCAGGGCGCGCCGAGGTCCGCCGCAAGCCATGACGGACTCAGCGCTTTGCCGAGACACGCTGGTGCTGAATCGCGCCTGGCTGGCCATCGCGTCCACCCCCGTGAGGAACGCTCTGCGGCTCCTCTACTCCGAGGCCGCCATGGTCGTCCAGCCAGACACCTTTGAGGTCCATGACTTCCAGAGCTGGTCTGGGCTGGAGGTTCCCGAGGGGGAGCTGTCCATCTCGACCGTGCGGCTCGAGCTCCGAGTCCCGGAGGTGATCGTCCTGAACTCCTTCAGCGGCATCCCCAGGCAATCCCTGCCGTTCACTCGCAAGAACCTGATCCGCCGAGACCTCTCCAGATGCCAGTACTGCGGGAAGCAGCCGGGCCAGGCGCAGCTGTCGGTGGACCACGTCATCCCGCGCTCCAAGGGCGGCGAGACCTCCTGGGCCAACTGTGTCCTCGCCTGCCTTCGATGCAATCGCCGGAAGGGCAACAAGCTG
>CAJQPT010000033.1 GCA_905480285.1 uncultured bacterium | reverse complement strand
CACGTCGAAGATCAGGTGGAAGAGGCCGAGGAGCACGAGGCTCCAGCCGCCCGCCACGAGCACGAAGCTCGCGGTCCACAGGTTCTTGTTCACGGGCAGTCCCGCGGCGTCCAGGAGCCATCCCAGGAGCAGGCACTGCAGGCCGGCTGCCAGAAGCCAGCCCACCCGCCGCCGGTCGGGCACGTCCTGCCGGCGGAGCCAGCGCCCCGCGAAGGAGCCGAGCAGCGCGGTGCCAATGGCCGAGAGGACCCCGAAGAGCCCCTCGGGATCCCGGTCGACCATGTGGAGGCGCCCCGGCACGGTCATGCGGTCGAAGAGGTCCCCGAACGTCTGGCCGGGCTCGAGGCTGGGGGCGTCGAGGCCCTGCGCAGCGGGGATGAGGAGCAGGGCGGCGGAGTGCGCGGCGAGCACGAGCCCGAAGGCGATGGCCTGCCCGCGGAGGCTCAGGAAGAGGACCGCGAGGGCGGCGCCGGCCCAGGCGAGGCCGATGCGCCCGAGGACGCTCGCGTAGCGCAGGCCCTCGAGCTCGAGGGAGAGCAGCCCGTTGTAGACGACGCCCAGGAACACCAGCAGCGCCGCACGGCGCGCCGTGTGGAGGGCGAGGGTGGCCCGCGTGTCGCCGCGCTCCAGCCTCCGGTCGAAGGAGAGGGGCATGGAGGCCCCCGCCAGGAACAGGAACAGGGGGAAGATCAGGTCCCAAGCGGTGAAGCCGTTCCACTCGGGGTGGTGCGCCTGGGCGTCGAGGGCGTCGTGGAGGCCGCCCAGTCCGAACGCGAGGCAGAGGGCAAGCACCACCTCCCGGAGGCCCAGGATCATCATCATGTCGAGGCCCCTGAGGGCGTCGATGGAGAGGATCCGCCGCGGTGCGGTCGAGTCTTGGGGGGCTTCGTTCATCGCGGGTTCGTCAGCGGGAGGCGTTGGTGCCCGCGGACGAGCTGTACTCGCGCTCGGGGAAGGCGGGATCCTGGAGCTGGACGAACCAGTCCGCAGCGCGCGCTGCGGCGAGGGGCGGCGAGACGTCGAAGAGCCAGTACTCCTCCACGTCCCCGGCGCCGATGTAGCCCAGCATGGTGCCCTGGCTGAGGTGCTGGGCGATGGCGACGCTGGCGATGGCCTTGAGGGTCAGGCGGTCCCGGTGGCCAAACGGTTGGTTGCGGTCGACCGTGAAAGGGGCCGGCGTCGCGCGGAGGGCGGTCAGGTCCTGCCCTTCTGCTCCGGCGTCGACGAGGACGGGCGGCACCCCGATGTCCTCGGCGTCCGCCGCCTTGACCTGGCAACACAGGGCGATCGCTCGATCGGCCTCGGGCATGCGCGCGACCGCCTCGAGGGCCAGCAGGCTCGCGGCCTGGTGGTGGCCGTGGGTGGTGGCGGTGGGCGCGAGGGTCACGACGAAGTCGTACCGCTCGTCAGCGAGGCGCCGGTCGAGGCTGGCGCGCACGGCGGCGAGGTCCCAGACCCCCGCGTCCTCTGCCAGGACCTCCATGCGGTCCTGGGTGTAGCGGTGGTCGGTCTGCTGGAGTCGCACGAGCATGCGCGCTCCCAGGAGCTCCAGGGAGCGCCGCTGCTCCTCGCGCCGGATGGCGGGGAGCTCGCGGCGCCCGACCTCCTCCTCTGTGAGGGGCATGCCGTGCAGCGCCTCGGCGAAGCTCGCGTACTTGAACCCCCCCTGGCCATCCGTGATCGTGAGTACGTCGCAGGCGCCGCCCAGTCGCGCGCCCGTGAGATAGAGGGCGCCCGTTGCCACCAGCTCGTCATCGGGATGCGCGACGACCACCAGCACCTTCGGGGCCTCATCGGTGAGGGGCTCGAAGCTGGCGCGGTTGAGGCGGATCTCCTCCTCTGCGGCGGGCGAGGCGCAGGCGGCGGCGAGGAGCAGCGCCAGGATCGCCACGCGGCGAGGCGCCGGGAGAGCCGGGTGGGGAGCGAGGAGGTGAGTCACAGGGCGTGGTGGAGAGCACAGAAGGTACCTTGGGCGTCACCTCCATGCTCCTCTCCAGCGCCCTCTGCCTCGTTACCTCGCCCGCGGTCCACGCTGCGGCTCCTCAGGACACCCCTGACCTCGCGCCGCTCGCGCCGGTCCCCGTCCAGCGCCAGCTCGACTGGCATGACCGGCGCTTCTACGCCTTCATCCACTTCGGGCCCAACACCTTCACCGCGGTCGAGTGGGGCGGCGGCCAGGAGGACCCAGAGGTCTTCCAGCCTGGAGAGATGGACGCGCGGCAGTGGGTGCGCGCCTTCAAGACGGCCGGCATGAGCGGGGTGGTCATCACCGCCAAGCACCAGGACGGGTTCTGCCTCTGGCCCTCGGCGGTCACCGAGCACGACGTGGCGTCCTCGAGCTGGCGCGGCGGTGAGGGCGACGTCCTCGCCGACCTCTCGGAGGCCTGCGCCGCGGAGGGGCTGTGGCTGGGCGTGTACCTGTCCCCGTGGGATCGCCACGAGGCGTGCTACGGCACCGGCGAGGCCTACGACGATCACTTCGTGACGCAGCTCACGGAGGTCCTCACTGGCTACGGGCCCATCAAGGAGGTGTGGTTCGACGGCGCCTGCGGGGAGGGGCCCAACGGCAAGCGTCAGGTCTACGACTGGCCGCGCTACATCGCCACGGTGCGCGAGCACCAGCCGGACGCGGTGATCTTCTCGGACGCCGGCCCGGACGTGCGCTGGTGCGGGAACGAACGCGCCATCGGGGGCGAGACCAACTGGGCCACCCTGCGGCGGGATGAGATCTCGGTGGGGACCTCGAAGACCGCGGAGCTCAACCGCGGCCACGCGGACGGGACCCACTGGGTGCCAGCCGAGTTCAACACCTCGATCCGGCCGGGCTGGTTCTGGAAGGCGGGGCTCGACGACGGGGTGAAGAGCCTGGACGTGCTCATGGAGACTTACCGCGCGTCCGTGGGGCGCGGCGGGAACTTCCTCCTGAACATCCCCCCCGACGACCGAGGGCTCATCACGGACACCGACGTGGCGCGGCTTGCCGCCCTGGGTGAGGTGCTCGATGCGACCTACGGGCGCTGCGCGTTAGCCGCCCTCGCCGAGGGGGGCGGGGTCGTGGCACGGGCCTCGAACGTGCGCGGCGGCGAGGCCCGCTTCGCTGCCAGCCAGGTCCTCGACCCTGGCCGTGACACCTTCTGGGCGGTGGACGATGACCATGACCCGGGGGGCCCCGTGCGCGCCTGGGCCGAGTGGGATCTCGCCTCCCCTGTGACGTTCGACGAGGTCTGGCTGGGGGAGCCCATCCAGCTAGGTCAGCGGGTCGAGCGCTTCCGGGTCCTGTGCCGCGGTCCGGAGGGGAGGTGGAAGCCCATCGGCGCTGGCACCACCATCGGCCCCGCCCGAGGGCTCACGGTGGGAGAGCAGACCACCACCGGGCTCCGGGTGGAGATCCTCGGGAGCCAGGCGGCGCCGGCGCTCTCGCGGGTGTCCCTCTACCTCTCGCCGCCCCGGGTCGCCATCGAGCCCGCCGGCGCGGTGGCCGTGTCGCCGGTGGAGGTCTCTGTCTCCACCCGGCTCGGCGCGGTCGCCCGCTACACCCTCGACGGCTCCGAACCGACCGCAGAGTCCCCCGTTGCAGAGGGGCCCGTGAGAGTAGACCGCTCGCTGACCCTGCGCGCCCGGGCCTTCGACGGGCGCGGCGCGAGCCCCTTCCCCGCCCAGGCCAGCTACCGCGTCCTGGGACCCGACGAGTGGAAGGCCGCCACCCAGTTCCTCGTCCCGCCTGCCCAGGGGCTGCGCGCGAAGCTCTACGAGGGAGGCTGGCAGACCCTTGATCAGATGGAGGGTCGGGCGCCCGTGGAGACCCGTGACGCCGTGACCTTCGACATCGGCCTCGCCACGCGCTCCGAGCAGTGCGCCATCGCCTTCGAGGGCTTCGTGAACGTGCCGGAGGATGGCCTGTTCACTTTCGCGACGCGATCCGATGACGGCAGCCGACTGTTCATCGACGGAGAGCTCGTTGTGGAGAACGACGGGCTGCACGGCATGGACCGCCGCGCGGGCAAGATCGCTCTGCGAGCGGGGTACCACGCTCTGAGAGTGGAGTGGTTCAACTCCCGCGGCGGCGCGGGCCTCGAGGTCCGCTGGGCGGGGCCCGGGATCGGCGCCGAGGTCGCGATCCCTGACGACGCTCTCTTCCGCTAGACCCGGGTCCCGAGCCGCCGACTGTCTTCCACCGAACCCTGACGCCCTGCCCCATGCTCCTCGCTCTCCCGCTCCTCCTCCTCACGTCCCAGGCGGGGGCTCCTGCGCCAGACGTCACGGACCCCATGACCCTGCGGGTGGTGGCCTTCGGAGACTCCTTCACCTCCCAGCGCCGAGACGCCAAGACGCCCTGGCCTGCGCGGCTGGACGCGCTCCTCGAGGCTCGCTACCCGGACATGCGCATCGAGGTCGAGAACGCAGGCCGCCCCGGAGATACCTCGTCGTCGGCCCTGCGCCGCCTGGGAAGGGACGTGCTCAGCCGAGACGCTGACGTTGTGGTGATCCAGTTTGGTGTCAACGACTCGGTGGTGGACATCCCGCGGGGAGAGGACTTTCCGGCCATCGCTCCCGGGGCGTATCGCTCGAACCTCATCGACATGATCACCACCGTGCGCGGCGCGGACTCCGACGTGATCCTTCTCCAGCCCTCGGCCACCATGTGGACCGACGCCCTGCGGGAGAGCCATGGGAGCTATCCCTACGGCGTCGAGGACCCCTGGGGCTTCGACCGCATGGTCGAGTCCTATGCGGAGGTCGCGCGGCGGACCGCAGGCAGCCAGCGGGTGCCCCTGGTGGCGGTGCACGACGCGGACCGCGCGCGCGGGCCTGTGGCCACTTCGGCCTTGCGCACGGACGGCTGGCACCCCACGGATGAGGCGAGCGCGTTCCAGGCGCAGGCCGTGTTCGACGCGCTGGTGGCGCGGATCGAGAGCGGGGACGCGAAGGCGCGCCGCCTCTCAGAGCACGCTGCGCCCTCCCGCGGATGGACTGTGCCCGAGCTGGACCTCGCCGGCGATGAGGATCGCCTGGTGATGGTGGACCGCGACCCGGGCCAGTACCTCGGCCACCCGACCACGTACCTGCTGGACGACGGCCGCACGATGCTCTGCGTGTACCCCAAGGGGCACGGGAAGGGCGGCATCTGCATGAAGCGGTCGGAGGACGGCGGGCTCACCTGGAGTGAGCGCCTCCCGCTCCCCGAGTCGTTCAAGACGTCCATGGAGGTCCCGGTCATCGAGCGCATCACCTCGCAGGACGGGGAGGCCTCCAACCTGATCCTGTGGTCGGGGCTCTTCCCCGCCCGGCGCGCGCTCTCCTCCGACGACGGCCGCACCTGGACCGAGCTCGAGCCCGTGGGCGGCGACGCGCCCTGGGGCGGCATCGTGGTCATGGGGGATCACCAGCGCATGGCCGACGGGCGCACCTGCGCGTGGTTCCACGACGATGGCCGGTTCTTCGGGCCGGGGGGCAACTGGTCGGGCTTCACCGTCTACCAGACCGAGTCCATCGACGCCGGCGTCACCTGGTCCGCACCGCGGGCCATCAGCCGCTGGCCCCACGGGCACCTCTGCGAGCCGGGCGTGATCCGCCGCGACGGGCGTACCGTCCTCCTGCTCCGGGAGAACAGCCGTCAGCGCAACAGCCAGTTCATCGAGTCCACCGACGATGGCCGCACCTGGTCCGCGCCGCGGCCCCTCTCCGGCGCCCTCACCGGCGACCGCCACCAGGTCCTCGAGCTGCCGGACGGGCGGCTCTTCATCAGCTATCGGGACACAGGCCTCGATAGCCCGCGCTGGGGGGACTGGGTCGCCTGGGTGGGCACCTTCGAGGACGTGGTCTCCGGAGGCCAGGGGGACCTCCGCCTGCGCCTGATGGACAACCTCGTCCGCGCCGACTGCGCCTACCCCGCCCTGGAGCTCCTGGAGGATGGCACCCTCGTCGCCACCACCTACGGCCACTGGACCGAGGGAGCGCCGCCCTGGATCGCCTCGGTGCGGATCGGCCTGGACGATCTGAAGGCCCCCTGAGGGCCTGTCTCGCTCCAGGGGGCATCCGGATTGCGCGGGTTCGGTTTGGCCCGGGCAAGGGCTAGAGTGGGGGCATGTCCCGCCTGCTATTCGCCATCGCCTATCTGCTCCCGGTGGTCCACCTGGCGGCCCTGGAGCTGCGCGGGCCGTGGGTTTGGCTGCCGCTCGCGTACGTGTTCGGGCTGATCCCGCTCGGGGATCGCCTGGTGGGCGCAGCACGCGACGATGATGCGGAGGCCGACGCCCGGCCGAAGGAGTCCCGGATCCACGACCTGTGGCTGGAGCTGTGGGCGCCCATGCAGCTGGCGGTCCTGGCCTGGACGATGGTGCAGATCCACACGCGGCCGCCGGTCGGGTACGAGTGGGTTGGCCTCGGCCTCTCCATGGGGCTGGTCACCGGGGCGGGCGGCATCAACGTCGCCCACGAGCTGATGCACCGCAGCAAGCTCGCCCACCGGGGCCTCGGCGAGCTGCTGATGACCAGCGTCTTCTACGCTCACTTCTGCGTGGAGCACGTGCTCGGCCACCACAAGAACGCGGCCACGCCCCAGGACCCTGCCACCTCTCGCCGCGGCGAGTGGGTGTACGCCTTCTGGGTCCGCTCCATCGTGCAGTCCTTGCCCAGCGCCTGGCGCCTCGAGGCGCGGCGGGTGGAGAAGCACGGGATCACGTGGACGCTGCGGGACCGGCGGCTGCGGATGGTCCTGAGCCAGCTCGCGCTCGCCGGTGGGCTCCTTTGGTTCTTCGGGCCGGCGGGCTTCGCCTTCTACGCGGGCCAGGCCCTCTTCGGCGTGCTGCTGCTTGAAACCGTGGACTACATCGAGCACTACGGGCTCACGCGCAAGGAGCTCAGCCCCGGCCGCTACGAACGGGTGCAGCCCCACCACTCGTGGAACAGCAGCCACGTGGTGAGCAGCGCCCACCTGTTTCAGCTCCCCCGGCACTCGGACCATCACGCGAACGCCAGCCGTCCCTACCACCGGCTGCGCACCCTCCCCGGCGAGGCGCCGCTGCTCCCCGCGGGCTATCCGGCGATGATGCTCACGGCCCTGGTGCCCCCGCTCTTCTTCCAGCGGGTTGACCCGCTGCTCGACGCGGGCGCCGGTCGGCCGACTTGACCCGCTTCATCGGCTAGATGGGTCACGGCCTCTCTGGCCACGGGCGGCGTTCACTCCGGAATGAGGACCGGGTAGGTCCCAAGCTCTGGAATCCAGCGCAGCCGCGGCCGATGCCTGGCGGATCTGCTGGGGTTCGGTTTGCCATCGGGCACGAGCGCGCCGAGGCCGTCGAGAGCACACGGCTGGAGCTGCTCGTTCAGGTGCTGGAGATGAGCGGCCGATCTATACCGGTTCGGCCCAGCCTCTCGAGCGGCTCGCGCCCGAGCGCCTTGCTCATGCGGAGGACCAGCGCGCCCACGGGCACCTTCCGGCTCCGGCCCTCAGGGGCTGGAGTGCCCTCCGACGCCAGCCGGTGAAGGCGCTCGCCTGCGGGCCGCACTCCGGGCGGTGGCGGCAAGGCCGCACAAGTGACCGCGCCAGCGGCCGCTCCACGGTCAGGCCGAGGCGGGCTCCATGGGGGCGGCCCCCACGACCTCGCGGACCAGAGCCCGAAAGTCGCGGGCGCCGATGTCGATCGAGGCTGCCATGCGCCGGAGGAGCTTGATCTCCTTGGACGAGAGCGAACCGTCGGCGAGGGCGAGCTCGATGAGGTCTACGAGGTCCTCGCGCCCGGCGAGCTCGTGGGTCGTGTCTCCCGCCGCCTCTGCCTCGATCATCTGCTCCAGCGTGTCCTGGTCGATCGCAGCGGCGTCGGCCCATCGGTCGAGGAAGCTGCGCTCACGCTTGGAGATGTCACCGTTGCTCATGGCGACATGGACCAACGCCTCGAGGGCCGCCTGGTCGCGGTCGGCGAAGGGGTCTCTTGACGATTCCCCGGGAGGACTCATGGCTGCGCTGGATGCCCCCGCGCGGCGTCGACGGGCGCTCGTTGCTGCTCTGCCCTTGAGGCTCCTCAGGTACAAGGCGACGGCAGCGAGGCCGCCAAGTGGGATCACGAGGGCGATGGGATGGTGGAAGAGTGCGCTGGAGAGGATCACGAGCAGCCCGACCGTCCCGCCGACCACGCCGCTGACGACCAAGGCCGCTCCATTGGCAAGGTCGCCGATGACAGGGATCATGTAGAGCAGGCTCGCGACGGCGCTGAGCGCGACGTAAATGCCGCCGATGACCGCGAGGATGCCGAACCCGCGGACGCGCCACTTGAGGGCAGAGATGCTGGCCGCCATCTTCTGGACGGCCTCTGCTCGCTCGCCATTGACGAGGTAGTGAAAGATGCCGTCGTTGCCGATGAAGCCGGAGATGATCGATTGCTCGATCTCGAAGTCGAGAGGGTGTCCCTTGCCGTCTCGGATCGAACCAAAGTAGGTGCCAGTGGCCGCGGCTGGTATGGCTCGGTAGATGACCCGCTCGTCGCCTAACTTGGGGTCGTCTAGTGCCTGCGCCCGGTTCACTAGTTGGTTGCCGACTCTCACCAATCCGAGCTCTACGGCCTCTGTGCTCAGCGACAAGCTGGTCAGGTCGAGCGCCTGGTCATCGTCGATGAGCTTCAGCTTGGCGGGCTCGACGGTGGTCTCCCCGATCACGACCCGGTCGAGCCGCGCGGTCCCGCTGCGGAGCCGTTGGGTGACCTCGTTGTTCTCTGTCACCCTGGGGACGTGGGCGCGCCAATCGAGCTCCATGTCGTCCATGAGATCGTCCTCGTCGCTCTCGTCGTCCCAGCAATAGATCTCGGCGATCGCGACGACCTGGTGCCAGCCGGTGAGCGGTTCGAGGTAGAGCGGCGTCAGCGTCCCGCCGGGTGGGAGCGGACCGGTGAGGGAGATGGGCTCATCCCCACGGGCGTCGCTGGCGGTGGAGATGGCGCGGGCGTCTGCGGCGGTCTCGGCGTAGTCGAATCGCCCCTCATTTTCCCACAGCGCGAGGATGCCTCCTCCGATGAGCATCGGGATGAGGACGATGCTGTTTCCTCGGTTCTTGCGGCGGGAGCCGAGGCCGATGCTGAATCCCATGGGGAAGTGCCGGGCATGAAGGTGGAGCCAGCTGCGCTCGGCGAGCCGGCTGGACCGGGTCAGACCGGCGCCCGCGGGGCGTGGCTGCGGTCTGTAACGGGCCCCTGCTGGGCCCCTCGCCAACGAGCTTAGCAGATCTCAGGCGCCGCTCTTAAGGGGGGAAGATCCCGACCGGATCGGGCGGTGATGGTCCGGCAGTGGCCGACTCGCTCGCTCAGCCCTCGTCCCGCACGCCGTCCCACTTGCCCAGCTTGGCAGGGAAG
This sequence comes from uncultured bacterium, assembly GCA_905480285.1. GTDB lineage: Bacteria > Planctomycetota > UBA1135 > UBA1135 > Saltatorellus. The sequence goes on along the minus strand of CAJQPT010000033.1, from coordinate 44,611 downwards.
GCTCGCTTGTTCTTGCGGAGCCAGACCGTCCACTCTCGCTCCACCTTGTCCCCGAAGGCCGGGCGCTTCTCGATCTCCTTCTCGTCGGCCACTCGTACGAGAGACATGTGGATCCTCCGCAGGCGTGTCGTGTCCTTGCCCTTGGCGAGCTGCTTGATCACGGCCTCAAGGGCGCCTTGGGTCTGGAGCTCCAGCAGCGAGTGGGTGGCGGCCATGGCGACGGGCTCGCCGCGCATCTCCGCGGGGTAGGCGCCGAGCAGAGAGGAGAGCGCCTTCACCACCCGATCGTCCGGCAACTCCCTGCACGCCCTCATGCTGGCCTCCAGGTACTGCATGGCATCTTCGGGAGTGCCGTGCTCGTTATCTGGCCCCGTCATGCTCCCCACGAGCGACCACATGTTCTTCTCGAACCACTTCAGCTGCGCTACGACGGCGGTCACGGCGGTGTCCGCGTGCTGTCCGTCCACGAGCAGCTCGATGGCCAACTCTCGGACCTCAAGCCGGTCATCGGCGAGGGCGCTGGCCAGGACCTTGGCGACGTCCTTGCCCGGCGCATTCTCGTGCTCCTCGGTCAACTCCGCGACGACGCTCAGCGCGCTCATGCGCTGCCCTGCGTCCTTCGACGCGAGGAGCGGAGCGAGTCGCTTGAGCTCGGCCTTGTCCTGGTTCTTGTGCGGTGTGCAGACCTTGCTCCGCCGGCACGCCTCGCACTCGTCGAGGGGCGCTGCGGGGAGGAGGATGAGCGCAGCGAGGGCGAGGAGGTTCGACATGTTTAGGCTGCGCGATCGCTGCCCCAGGACGACAGGGGCGTTTGGGGCGCGAAGCGATTCTAAGCGGCCTCCTGTCGGGCCAAGAGGGCCTTCAGGTGGCAATGCCACCGGATGGGGGGGGAGAGGTGTCGACATCGGTGCGTGCTGCGCCCTGAAGGGCCCGGAGCCGGCCGACGGGAACCGCCCCCGACTCAGGGGGGAGTGGGAGCCCGCTGGACGGCTCGAGGCCCCTTGCCCGGGGGGGGGCCGCGGCGCCACTTCGGCGTGGGGGCCTCGAGCCACTGGTGAGACCTGCCTGGCCGCCCATGCATCGTCCCGCGACTCCTGCGGCACTCCGAGGAAGCGAGCCGGGCAAGGAGGTACTGAATACCGCCGTCTGGGCCCTAGACTGGGGGGCCCCGAATGCTCTCCGGGCCCGTTTGCCTCCCCATGCTTCGACACCAGCTCTACCTCTCCTCGCTCGCCCTCTTCTGCGCAGCATCGCCGCTGCTGGCCCAGACGTGGGGCGACGGTCCCGCGCCACGGCAGGTCGCGGCGCCGGCCTCGGACATCGAGAGCGGGCTGCTGCGATTGCCCGAGCCCGCGGCCGGGGCGGTCCGATCTCGCGCGGCGCTCTTCGAGCTGGAGTGGACCGCGGATGGAGCGGGCGGCTGGCGGAGTGAGGCCGCGCTCCCGGTGGCCCCTGGACCCCTCGCGCTCGCCTTGCAGGCCCACGGCGCCGGCGGCATGGAGATCGAGCTCGCGGTCCGGGGGCGCCGGTTGCTCCATGGGCGTGGCGGCGCCGTGCGCTCGGATCAGGTGCTATCGCCTGAGGCCGGCGGCGAGGAGGTGCAGCGGTGGGACGTTGGCCTGCGTCGGGGTGGAGAGGCGCGGGTGACGGTGCGCTTCGCGGCGGCGCCGGAGCCGCCGCGAGCGCGGCTCGTGGTGCGAGATCATCAGGAGCTGACCGCCGCGGCGTTCATCGACAGCCACGAGCTTGTGGTGGGACGGCCCTTCGCTCTCGCGGCGCAGGTGGAGTGGAACCACAGCGGGGTGGGGGTCGAGCCTCCGGTGCCCGTGGTGGATCGCGCCTGGGCCGAGGTCGCAGGGCCCACCGGCTCGACCCGGCTCCGGCTGGCGGACGATGGGCTGAGCGGCGACGGGGCCGCAGGGGACGGACGCTTTGGTGTCCTTCTGCCGGCGGAGATGAGCGGAGACTTCACGGCCCGCGTCGAGCTCGCGGGGACCCAGGGGGGCACGCGCTTCCTTCGGACGACCCGGGTGACCTTCACGGTGGACGAGCCCGCGGTCGTGCTGACAGGCGGCGTCCAAAGTGAGGTGCTGGACGCGCGGCGTCTACGGTTGGATCTGGACGCGGTCATGCTCGGCGACCCGCGGCGGCTACAGGTCTCCGCGGAGGTCTGGGCCCACGACGCCTCGGGCGCCGCCCGGCCCATGACCTGGCTCTCACGCATCGACGCCCCGCGGGCGGACGCTCGCCAGGCGGGCCACTGGAACCTCTCTCTCTGGCTCGACGCCGGGTGGTTCTCCCACGCAGGGCTTCGGCCGCCCCTCGAGCTGAGGAACGTGCGCGTCCAGGACCCCGACCACCTCGGCGTCCTCGCTCGCGCGGAGATGCTGCCGGTGCCGACCGGGGCCCTGCCGCCCCTCGCGGGCCGTGGGCTGGTCGCTCCGGAGTCACTCTTCGGGGTCACGGCGAACGCCTCGGCGCCCCCGACACCCACCACGGCCGTCCTGATCTCGCCGATCCTCCCGAACCCCGGATTGGTGCTCTCCCATGGGTACTGCGCCTCCGGGAATCCCTTCCCGACCTCGGACTTCAGCGCCCCGCTCTTCGTCTTCCAGGACACGTCGCAGAACCGGAGTCATGACCAGTTCGCGCGGCGCATCGCCAATCAGGCCTCGGCCTACACGTCCTTCGGGGTCGTGGCTCACAGCCAAGGAGGCAACGCCGCGCTCCACCTGCTGACCTACTACCAGAGCCCCCTCGACCGGGCCGAGGGGCCGCGCAGGATCCAGAGCGTGGGCTCCCCGTACCAGGGCACGCCCCTGGCATCCCTGGGCTTCTTCGCCTGCGGTGTGAACAACAACCTGACGACCGGCGGCGGACCCGTCTGGCTCGCGGGGATTCCGAGCTGGGCGCGCGCGGAGGTCTACTACCACACCACGGAAGAGGGCGGCTTCTTCGCCTGTCAGCTGCTGACCGCGCTGCTGCTCGCCAACCCCGAGGACGGGACCACGGAGCGGAGCCGGGGGCAACTCCCCGGTGCCCAGAACGAGGGACACGTCTCCGGCTGGTGCCACACGGTCCTGATGGCCGATCCGCCCCAGTGCGAGGACGGCGGTCGGAACAGCGTGATGGACGCCCTCGCCGCCCGCTGATCCGCGCTGCGAGGCCCGGCGCCGCGGGGGGGGGAAGGCGCGAAGAAGGCGGCGGCTCCCGTGTGGGAGCCGCCGCCTTCTTGATGGCACCTGTCCTTGGATGGCACCTGTGTTGGATGGAACGGTTGTCCGGGGCCACCGCCGTGCGGCGCCGTGCCGCTAGCAGTGGTTGCTGACGATGCGCTGGTCCTTGTGGCGCATGTCCCGGGTGGACACGCCGTGCAGGCTTGAGAAGTCCACCGAGTCAAGGAAGCTCAGAGCGGCGTTGAAGGACTCGAGGAGGTCCTCGGCCATGTCCCGGGTGAGGTTGCCTTTCACGACGATGCGGAACATGGACTGGTCCGCCTTCGCGTCGTGGAAGAGGGGCAGGGTGTCCTCGCTGATCGGATGCTCGTAGCTCATCTTGTAGCCGCTGACGTACCAGTGGTGCTGGGAGAGCACGTGCTGGAGGTCGATGTCATCGAAGGTGAAGCCCGCGTCGGGGTTGAGCATCGCGGTGACCACCGGGAGGCAGTGCTCGTCGCCGTCATCCAGGAGGACGAAGCGCGGCTTGCCGTCGTGGTCCATGGCGCGTAGCCCGTCCCGCAGGAAGCTGGCGTTGCGCATCATGTTCTCCTCGCACTGGCGGTAGCCGGCCATGCCGAAGCGCAGCAGCTTGTAGAACTGCACGTAGACCCCGCTGGCGGGCCGTGAGAAGTTGAGCGTGTAGGAGTCGGCCTTGCCTCCGAGGTAGGTGACGGAGATCGCCACGTGCTCGCTGAGGTCGTGGCGCTCGCGCCAGACCACCCAGCCCGTGCCGCAGCAGGATTCCCCGTACTTGTGCCCGCTGGAGGAGATGGAGAGCACGTTCGCGAGGCGGAAGTCCCAGGCCGGCAGGTCATCCTGGAACGGCGCGATGAAGCCGCCGGAGGCGGCGTCCACGTGGATGCCGACCTGCCAGCCGTTGGCGCCGTTCACCTCGGTGACGACCTTGTCCACGTCCCATACGGGGTCGTACTGGCCGCCGTAGTGGTTGCCCATGATGCAGACCACGGCCATGGTCTTCTCGTCGATGGCCTCGCGGACGCCCTCCGGGTCGACCTTGAAGGTGTCGCGAGAGGGCGCGACAAGGCGGGGCTCGATGTCGAGGTACTTGAAGAGCTTCTCCCACGCCGCCTGGTAGCAGGTGGAGATCACGACGTTGGGCCGGATGGCGCGGACCTCGTCGTCGCTCAGCCCGTGGCGCTTCTGATACCAGGCGCGCCAGCGGAACTTGAGGGCGAGGCCTGCGAGCAGGCAGGCCTCGGTGGAGCCGACCGTGCCGGCGCCGGGGTAGACGCCATACTCGTCGAAGTCGTCGGGCTTGGGGCAGTTCCACAGGGTCGCGATCATGTTCACCACCGAGTCGTGGATCGCGTACGACTTGGGGTAGACGGTCTGGTCCGCGAGGTTGACCTGCAGCCCCATGAGCGCGACCTCCTCCTCCTCGGGCTCGAAGCTCACGTTCACGTACGACGACGTGTTGAGCTTCTGATCGAAGTCGAGGGAGTGGGCGTTCTCGATCAGGGTCTTGACGGTCTTGGCGGGCAGGCCGGCGTCGGGCATGTGCGCCTCGCCGGAGAGGTCATGCTCCGCCTCTTCCGAGAAGTAGTAGCTCGTATCGGCCTGCTGTCGGGTGCGGTGGAGCTCGTCGCGCAGGGCCGCGACCTCACGCTTCAGTTCGTCGATCTCGGTGTTGCTCATGTGCGTGCGCCGTTGCGTCGGCGTGATCTCGATGGTGCGCCCCTGCTGCCACCTGCCTGGGCGCCGGCTGCCCGGTCGGGGCGGTGGCGTCAGGCGAGCGAGCGGGGAGACTGGATGGAGGGAGGCCTCAGGAGGCCGGATGAGGAGACCCGGGGGGAAGGCCCAGGCAGAGAGGCTCGTGCAGAAGGCCCTGGAGCCAGAGGGGTGGAGAGAATTTTGAAGGGAGAGGGGCGAGGCGGCCGGGACGGGCCGCCGCCGCGGGTGCTCAGCTGTCGGCGTCGATGTACGCGTCGATCACGGCTCGCTCGCCTTCCTTTCCGCCGGAGGCGTTGCCGTGCTCCATGCCGACGATACCGGTGTAGCCCTTCTTCTTCAGATGGCGGAAGACGTTGCGATACCCGATCTCGCCGGTGCTGGGCTCCTTGCGCCCAGGGTTATCGCCGACCTGGATGTAGGCGATCTCGCTCCAGGAGCGGTCGAGGTTCGGGATGAGGTTCCCCTCGGTGATCTGCTGGTGGTAGAGGTCGTCCAGGATCTTGACCGAGGGCGAGTCGACCGCCCGGCAGATCATGTACGCCTGGGGCATGCCGCGCAGCATGAGCCCGGGATGATCGCGCCAGGGGTTGAGGGGCTCGAGGACGGCGACAAGGCCGGCGGGCTCCAGGATCTCCGCGGCGAAGCGCAGGTTGTCGATGGCGTTGGCCATCTGGTACTCGTGGGGCACGTTTCGCTTCATGGCGCCCGGGACGACGGTGCACCACTTTGCGTTGACGCGCTTGGCCACCTCCACCGAGCGCTTCATGTCCGCCTCGATGCGCTCACGGGCCTTGGCGGGGGGCTCCACGAAGGTCGGGTTGCGCATGTCCACGTGGGCCACGAAGACGCCCATGGCCATGTCCATCTCGGCCATCGCGGCGGCCACGCGATCCTGGGTCGCGTCGTCCCGGCCCTTCATCCCGTTGTCCTCGAGGGCGGTGAAGCCCTCGTCCTTCATGAAGCGCAGCTGGTCCACCAGATCGTCGCCAGCGTGGGCACGGAACATCCCGAAGTGGGGGGCGTAGCGCAGGCCGAATCCCTGGGCGGGGCGCGCAGGGGGTGATGTGCTGAGTCGCTCACTCCCGAGGGCGGAGGCGAACACGGAGGGCGCTGCGGCGGTGGCCGCGGCTGCGGCGGCTCCGCGGAGAAAGTGGCGTCGTTGCATGGGGAAGGGGGCGGGAGAGGGGACCTGAGCGCACACCGTACACGGCGCGGGCGATTCGGCGCGGCACACGGTTTGTAACCAGACCTCCCGCGACTACCCTTACGCGCCCCAACTGGAGCCTGGCGGATCCGTAGGCCCACGCTCCACCCCAACGGATGCCGGGCAGATCGAGCATCCAGGCCCAGACTCCAAACCGAGCACCCCCACCAGACCATGATCGAAGTGGCCAACCTGACCCGCCGGTACGGCGCGCTGACCGCCGTCGACGACCTCAGCTTCGAGGTCGGCCGCGGCGAGGTCGTCGGGTTCCTCGGTCCCAATGGTGCCGGCAAGACCACCACCATCCGGATCCTCGCGGGCTACCTGGCGGCCACCAAGGCGGAGCGCCTCGTGGTGGCTGGGCACGACGTGCAGCGGGACTCCATGGGCGTGCGCCGTTCGATCGGGTACCTCCCGGAGTCGGTCCCGCTCTATCCCGAGCTGCGAGTCGTGGAGATGATGCGCTTTCAGGGGCGACTGCATCGCATGGACCGACACACCATGCGAAGCCGCATCCCCGAGGTGCTCGAGCGGGTCGGCGTCCAGGACCGTGGGAAGCAGCTGGTGGGGACCCTCTCCCGCGGACTCAAGCAGCGAGTCGGTCTCGCCGTGGCGCTGCTGCCCGACCCGGAGGTCCTCGTCCTCGACGAGCCGACGAGCGGGCTGGACCCCATCCAGCGCGGCGAGGTTCGGGATCTGATTCACTCTCTCGCTGACGACCGCACCGTGCTGTTGTCCTCGCACATCCTCGCAGAGGTCGAGTCGGTGGCCCCCCGAGTGATCATTCTCCACGAGGGCCGTAAGGTCGCCGATGGGAAGCCCGCAGAGCTCGCCGCCTCGCTCGGGGGCGGCGGCCACGTGGCGGTCGAGGTCATGGGTGCGGCGTCCGCCGAGGACATGGCCTCGCTGATCGGCACCCTCCCCGGCGTGGAGTCGGTGGCGACGGGCGATCGCGTCGGGATCCACCAGTCGTTTCAGGTGCGCGGGGAGGGGGACCTCCGGGAGGACATCGGCGCCCTCGCCATGACCCAGAGCTGGGCCCTTCGGGAGCTCTCCTGGCAGCGCCCGACCCTGGAGCAGCTGTTCACCCGGCTCGTGACGGGCCGCAGCCTCGACGACCTGACTGGCCCGGGGGCTGCGTCGCTCACCGGAGCGGGAGCACCGTCTCCGGTCGCAGCGAGCGAGTTGGCCTCGCCCGCCGCCGCTGACGCCGCCGCTGCCGACGCCGCTGCCCCCGACGCGGGGGTCCCTGCGTCGGGCCTGGAGCTCTCTCAGGCCCCGACCGAGACCTCGCCGCTGCCGCTGGGGACGCCTGGGAACACGGGCTCGAAGATCATCTACAGCCTCAACCCGTTCGACCGGGGGGCGTCGCGTGATCTCTCGAAGCCCGTCTCGGTGGATGCGCCGGCCAATGAGGCCAGCGGGGCGGGGGACGAAGCGGACGATTCGGGCGAGGGCGAGTCATGATCGGCACCTTCACCGTCGCTCGCCGGGAGCTTAGCGGCCTGTTCATGGCTCCGTTCACGTGGGTCATCCTCCTCGTGGTGCTGTTCCTCAACGGGCTGCTCTTCTCGAACACCCTGTATCAGACCCAGTTCAACGTCACGGCCTCGCTCACCGACGCCATGACGGGCGCGAGCTTTTGGCTCTGGATGATCTTCCTGCCGGCGCTGCTGTCCATGCGGCTGGTCGCCGAGGAGTCGCGGAGCGGCACCCTGGAGTACCTGCTCACCGCGCCGGTCAGCGACGCGGCGGTTGTGGTGGGGAAGTTCCTCGCCGCCACCGGCTTCCTGGCCGTGATCTGGTCGTCCTCCCTGATCTACGCCTTGTCCCTGCACCTCGCCGGTGGGCCGCCGGACTGGCCCGCGGTGCTCGGGACGTGGTTCGGGACCATCCTGGTGTCGGGGCTGTTCGTCTCCATCGGAATGCTGGCCGCGACCCTCACGTCGACGCCGCTGCTGGCCGCCTTCCTGAGCATGATCGCCTGCCTGATGTGGATCGCGCTCCCCTTCCTCGCCTCGCAGCTCATGCTCTACCTGGTGCCGCTCCTCACCTCCTCGGCGGAGGGGCAGGCCGCCCTGACGGATCTGATGGGGAACATCGTGGCGAGCATGGACGCCCTCCGGCACTTCGGGCGCTCGTTCCAGCTGGGTGTCCTCGATAGCTCCGAGCTGGTCTTCTTCCTGACCTGGATCAGCTTCTTCCTCTTCCTCACGGCGCGCTCCATCGAGGCCCGGAGGTGGCGAGGATGAGCGGCTCCAACGCACGGGTCGGCGGCCTCTCGCGGTTCGGGATTGGCGTCCAGGTGTTCCTCACCGTCGTCCTCGCCCTGGCCGCGCTGCTGCTGGTGAACTGGCTCGTGGCGAGGCCCGGACTCCGTCACCGGATCGACCTCACCTCGGCGGGCAGCAACACCCTCTCCACGGCGAGCCTGGGGGTGTTGGAGCAGCTGGAATCGGACATCCAGGTGGACATCCTCTTCCGACCGATGGACGCGCCGCTGACGGCGCTCGGCCAGGAGGTCCTGGTCCGCACCGATCGACTGCTGGTGATGATGGAGGAGGCCGCCGCGGGCCGCGTCGCGATCCAGGCGGTCGACACCGCGGATCAGGAGGCCTGGCGCGTCCGGCAGCAGCAGCTGCGCCTTCGGGGCTACGAGAACGGGCTCGTCATCTCCAACGGGGAGCGCCGCGAGTTCCTGGCCATGTCGGGGGACCTCGCGGTGTTCGACCTCGGCAACCCCGTGGCGAAGCTGCCCCCCAAGGTCGTGGAGTTCGATGCCGAGCGGGCCATCATCGGGGCGATCCTGGACGTGACGAAGGGGGCCGAACGGCACGTCTATTTCACCCACGGGTTCGGCGAGCCCGACGCCCTGGAGAGCGTCGACCCATTCGGGCTGGGGCTGCTCTCGGAGGAGCTCGAGGGGGACGGACTGCGGGTGCACCGCTGGAACTACCTCGAGGATGGCCCCTTGCCCGAGGACTGCGACGCCGTGGCAGTGGTCGGGCCGGATGTCGCTTGGCCGGAGGACATGTACGCCGAGGTCGTGAGCTACGTGGAGGCCGGCGGGCGCCTCCTGGTGGCCCCGGCGGTGGATGCTGAGGGCCTCCGCAACAGCGTCGTTCCTGACCTCCTGGAGCACTTCGGGCTGGAGGTCAGCGAGGGGCGCATCGCGGGCGCGTTCTATTCGCAGCGTGGAATCCTCGTTGAAGGGGGCGACCCCCGGTGCGAGTGGAACGTCGTGACGCCGGACCTCATGAGCCGGCACCCGATCCTGCGCGCCATGCGGACCGCAGGGGAGGCCTTCCAGTTCAACTACTCCCATCGGATCCAGGTGGGTCTGCAGCCAGAGGATGGCGTGGCGCAGAACCTGTTCATGTCCTCCCCGGCCTCCTGGCTGGATGCTCCGCCCGGTGACCGATATCACGACCCCGCGTTGGACGGGACGTTCCGTTCCTTCCCTCTCGCGGCCACGGTCCACAGGCCGCCGATGGTGGAGGTCGACGCGCCCAAGGGGCTGGAGGTCGACCCCAAGATCCGGATCGTGGCGCTGGGCTCGCAGTTCATGCTCTCCAACACCGCCCTCGGGGAACCTTCGATGCGCGCTGCGGACCTCTTCCGTGCCGCCTTCAACTGGCTGCTCGATCGGGAGCACCGGATCGTCATGGAGGAGAAGGGCGCCGACCTGCGGTACCTCCCCCTCGATCGACCCGAGGGCGCGGTCTGGGTCATGAATGTTGCCCAGTACTACCTCCCCCTGGGCGCGCTCCTGGCGGGCGCCTTGGTGTGGTGGCGCCGCATGCGCGGCAGCCGGCGAGTGATCGCTAAGACGCCCAACTCCGAGGGAGACGCGAGATGAATCGCCTGACCACACTGATCCTCCTCGTCGCGGTCCTCGCCCTCGGCGCGGTCGCTTACCTGCAGACCGAGCGCGAGGCCCAGACGGGCCCGGCCGACGGTGCCTCGGAGGCGCTCTTCCCCGGCGTGGACCGGAGCCGGCTCGCCGCGATTCGGCTCGAGGACATCAAGGGCTCGATGCACCTGCGCTTCGAGCGCGACGTGGCGGGGCAGTGGTTCATCACCGACCCCATCGCCTGGCCTGCGGAGCAGAACCAGGTCCTTGAGATCGTGGAGGTGGTCCTGCGCAACCGCGTGGTGGCGGTCCCGGAGGCCCTCGTGGAGCAAGCGAGCAGGTCCTTCGAGCCGCCCGAGGGCTTCATCGAGGTGGAGGAGGAGATCGAGGGCGGCGAACCTCGCCGCACGCGCGTCGAGCTCGGCGCCGTGGACCTCGACGGCATGCGCGTCTATGTGCGCCGCGACGGCAAGATCTACCGGACCCTCCGGAACTTCGAGACGCCCTTCACGCTGGGCCTCAACGAGTACCGCTCCAAGCGCATCTTCGCGCTCCGGGCGGATGAGGTCGTGGCCCTCGAACGCATCGGTGGGTGGTACGACCAGGGTGAGCAGCAGGGCCTCGGGATGCGGGCCTTCCGCGCAGGGGCTGGCTGGCGGATTGATGCTCCCTCCCAGGCCCAGGGGGACCCGGAGCTCTTCACGCTTTGGACCCGCTTCTTGAACCGGCTAGAGGCCAAGAGGATCGCGAGCGATCGCTCCGACGTGGACCTCGCGCTCTTCGGCCTGGATGCCCCGTGGATGTCGATCAGCGCGACGTCATTGAGCGGGGTCGTGCAGACCATCCAGGTCGCCTCCGAGGAGGGGCGGGTCTTCTGCCGGCGCGGAGAAGAGAAGGCCGTCTTCGAGCTGGAACCGCTCGATGTGCTCCGCTTGCGCGAGCCCGTGACCAGCTTTCTGGAGGGCCAATTCGTGCGCTTCAAGCGGGATGAGCTCAAGGAGATCCTGATCGGGCGGGGCGCGCGCTCCGTTCGCCTTCGACCCGTGGGAGACGGCTGGTCCGTCTCCAGGCGATCAGAGGGGGTCGCGGAGTATTCGGCGGACCTCCCCGGGGACCGCCGTCGAATCGAGGATCTGATCTCGACCCTCGAGGACGCGCCGGTGGTGCAGTACTTCATCGACACGGACGGGAGTGAGTTCTTCCCCGTGGGTTCCCGGGACCGTGGCGTCTGGGTGGAGACCGTGGACGGCCTCGTTCAAGGCGGCGCCATCGCCAAGGCGACTCGCAACGCCGAGGGGACGGAGGTGCTCCCGCTCCTGCGGGACGGAGACAAGATCATGGGGGCGCTGGATCCGACCTTCGCCGAGATCCTCGAGTTGCCCTTCGAGAGCCTCCTCGACCGAGAGCTCTGGACCCTCTCCAATGTTCGGCTGCGACAGCTTCGAATCCAGCAGGACGGGAGGGCTCGCGAGTGGGTCCGGGCCAACTCCTTCGACTGGCGTCCGAAGGGCACCAAGATCCCCGCGAGGGAGCTCGACCCTGTGCTCGATCACCTGCTCTTCCTGAAGGCCGAGCGGCACATCGCCGAAGGCGAGCGAGAGGAACTCTTGAGCCCCGTCGAGGTGCGCTTTGTCGGGGGGGACGGCGAGGTCCACGAGGCTCGCTTCGGCCGGACAGCGAGCGGGGAAGCCCAGGTTCAGCTCGGCGCGCTACGGGCCGTGCTGTCCCGGCAAGAGCTGCTCGGGGACCTGCAGGCCATCGTGGACCGCAAGCCGGACCGGCCGGGTGACTGACCGGGTGACTGACCGGGTGACGGACCGTATGACGGTCCGTATGACGGTCCGTATGACGGACCGGCTGCCTGGCCGGGTGGCCGATCGTTGGGTCCAGCGGCTGGTGGGCCCGGCGACGGACGGGCTGGGAGAAAGAGCGGCGGAGCGGCAGGCGGGCAGCCCTGTGGGGCCGCCGGAGGAGTGAGGGCGAGCGGCTCCGGGCGAGATCGCGGCCCAGGTCCTTCCCTGTAGCGACCGGCCTCCCTACCATATCCCTAACATGATGGGGAGCAGCCATGAGAGGGAGGGGAGCGCGTCGGTCCGGTCCGGCGGCGAGCGGCGGGCCCGCAGGGCCCAGGGCGTCGAGGCCATCGCGCATCGCCTCGGGACCGAGCCGCCCTGGAAGGGACGCATCGTGCACTGGCGCGAGGCCGCCGCGAGGCCTGGTCGGACCTCCCCCTGGCCCGAGGCCCTCGACGAGCGACTCGTGGAGGTCTTCAAGGCGCGTGGGATCGAGGAGCCCTACGCCCATCAGTCGGCCGCCATCGAGGCCGCGCTGCGGGGCGAGGACGTGCTGGTGGCGACGCCGACGGCCAGCGGCAAGACCGTGTGCTACACCGCCCCGGTCCTGCAGTCGCTGCTCGAATCCGACGGCGCCTCCCGAGCGCTGTTCCTCTACCCGACCAAGGCCCTCTCTCAGGATCAGACCGTGGGCCTCACGGGGCTGGTGGAGGAGTTCGTCTCCCGCCACGGGGACGCCACCGGCGCGAGGGACTGGCACGCGTTCACCTACGATGGCGATACGCCGCCGAGCGTTCGGCGCACCCTCAGGGACCGCGGGCACATGGTGCTCACCAACCCCTACATGCTCCACCAGGGCATCCTGCCCAACCACGCCAAGTGGGCGGAGCTCTTCCGCGACCTCCGGTACGTCGTGGTGGACGAGGTCCACACGCTCTCCGGGGTCTTCGGCTCCAGCGTGGCCAACGTGCTCCGACGCCTGATGCGCATCGCCCGGCATTACGGCGCGAACCCGAGGTTCCTCGCCTCATCGGCCACGGTGGCGGACCCCAAGGGGCACGCCGAGCGCCTGTTCGGACGGCCCGTGACGGTGGTGGATGAGGACGCATCACCCGCCGGCAAGCGCATCTTTGGCGTCTACGAGCCGCCCGTCGTGAACCCGGTGGCGGGGCTCCGCGCCAACGCCCTCGAGGAGGCCAGGGAGCTGGCTCGGGAGGTGGTGGGGCCCGGGCACCAGACCATCTTCTTCTGCGGTCGCCGCACGGCGGTCGAGGTGCTGACCCGGTACCTGAAGGAGACCGCGAAGCAGCTGGGGCTCAAGCCGAGCGAGATCCGCGGCTATCGGGGCGGGTACCTGCCGGACATGCGGCGGGAGATCGAGTCCGGCCTGAAGGAGGGCAAGGTCAAGGTCGTCGTGTCCACCAACGCCCTCGAGCTGGGCGTGGATATCGGGGCCCTGGACGTCGCCGTTCTGGTGGGCTACCCGGGGAGCCAGGCGAGCTTCTGGCAGCGGGCGGGGCGGGTCGGCCGCCGCGGGAAGCCGAGCCTGGTGATTCAGATCGCCCGCAGCGAGCCGGTGGACCAGTTCCTCGTCCACCACCCCGAGTTCCTGTTCGAGGCGCCGCGGGAGCGCCTGGGCGTCGATCCGAACAACCTCGTGCTGCTCAGCGAGCACGTGAAGTGCGCGGCCTTCGAGCTGCCCTTCCGGGCGGCGGCCGAGATTGCCGAGGACCGGGGTGCCGAGGACAGAGCTGCTGGGGACAGAGCTGCTGAGGACAGAGCTGCTGACGATGGGGCTGCTGACTTTGGGGCTACTGAAGACCGGGCTGGCGAGGATGGCGCCGAGGTGCTGGAGAACGAAGCCGAGTTCGAGCTCGCGCCGCACGTTCCCGAGATCCTGGACTACCTCGCCGATGAATCTGGCTTCCTGCACCGCAGGGGGGAGACCTGGTTCTGGATGGCCGACGCCTACCCCGCTCAGGATGTGTCCCTCGCGGGCGGGGACATCGACAACGTGCTCATCCTCGAGCAGGGCACCGAGCGCGCCATCGGCGAGACGGATCGGGAGTCCTCCATCACCACCGTGCACGAGGGCGCCATCTACCAGGTCCAGGGGGTCACATGGCGGGTGGAGCGCTTCGACTACAAGAATCGACGCGCCTACGTGCGGGAGGTGGAGTCGGACTACTACACGGACGCGCAGACGGACACCGAGGTGCGCGTGCTGCGCCTCGAGGAGCGCTCACGCCGGGACCGTGCGGTGGCGCGCGTGGAGTCGCCGGTTCCCCCTGAGGGACCCCGTGAGGGCGAGGATTACTCGGGCTGGCGTGGAGAGGTGCACGTGACCACGGTGGCGACCCTGTACAAGAAGATCCGCTTCTATACCCGCGAGAACGTGGGGGCCGGGGATATCCACCTGCCCCCCGAGGAGCTCGACACCGAGGCCTTCGTCATGACGCTCTCCGAGCCAACGGCGGACGAGCTCGGGTTGGCTGGCGGGAACCGCGGGGCCGCGTGGCGGGCGCTCGGGGAGCTGCTGCGGCGGGTCGCGCCCCTGTTCATCCGTTGCCAGCCCTCTGACCTTGGCCTCTCCAGCCACGTGAAGTCGCCACACTTCAGCAGGCCGACGCTGTTCCTCTACGACAAGGTCCAGGGTGGCGTCGGGCTCGGGGAGCTGCTCTTCAACGCGCATCGGGATCTCCTCGGTGCGGCGCTGGACGTCGTGACCCGCTGCTCGTGCCCGGCGGGGTGCCCCGCCTGCGTGGGGCCAACTGCGGAGGTCGGGCCCCTGGGCAAGGAGACCGTGGAGCGGCTTCTGAAGCACCTGGCGGGTGGGCCGTCGCCCACGGTGGCGGACGTCGGAGACCTTGAGGCCCCCGCTGAGGAGGAGCCCGCGGACTTCGGTCCGCTGCCCCGCGGCGCGGCCACGGAGGGGCTCTGAGCGCGCAGATGAAGGACGGCTTTCGTTCCAAGCTCGCCCGGCTACGGCGTGAGGGGGACCGCCTGCGCTCGGACGCGTCTGGGAAGACCGCGGCTGTGGTTCCCAGCGCAGAGGACCCCAGCGCAGAGGACCCCAGCGCAGGCGATCGGGACGTCGGGGCTCTGACAGCGGGGTTGCCGAGCGCAGGGGCTCCAACCCCCGGGGCTCCAGTCCCCGGGGCCTCGGGTGCTGCGGCCGCGATGCCCGCGAGTCTGAAGGCGCGCCTGGGGGGGCGCACACCCGGCGCTCGTCGCGTGCCGGGCAGCGGGCCAGGCTCCCGAGGCGCCGCCCCCGAGGGCGGGGCAGATGGGCTGCGGGAGGCGAGCTCGGCACCTCCCTCCGGGCTCGAGGAGGTGCGGCGAGCCGAGGGGAGCTTCGCGGCGCGGGAGACTCGCGTGGACGTCGGTCGCTGGCAGCACGGCGACTGGCGCCTCGATGAGGTGGACGGGGCCGGGACGGCCACCATCGCGCGGCTGGCACGCGACGCGGCGCTGGTGCAGATGCCGCTGCGAGAGGCGGTCTACCTGGACACCGAGACCAGCGGGCTCTCGGGGGGGGCCGGTGTGTATGTCTACATGGTGGGCCTCGGCTGGTTCGAGGGGGATGAGTTCGTGAGCTGGCAGGGGTTCCTCAGGGAGCCGGGGGAGGAGCGGGCCATGCTCGCCGCGGTGGCCGAGCGGCTGCGCGCCGCCCCCGGGATGGTCTCGTTCTTCGGCAAGTCCTTCGATCGTCATCGCCTCGAGGACAAGATGCGCATCGCCGGAGTGACAGCCCCCTTCGACGGCCTGGCGCACCTTGACCTCTACCATCCGCTCCGGCGCTTGACCCAGGGCACGCTCCCCGACGGTCGGCTCCAGACCATGGAGCGGGAGCTCCTCGGCTTCCACCGGGTGGATGACCTGCCGGGGAGCCTGGCTCCTGCCGCTTGGTTCGACTTCCTGGCCGAGCGGCCCCACCGGCTGGAGGGGGTCTTCGAGCACAACCACCATGACGTGCTCTCCCTCGCCGCCTTGGCCGCGTACCTCGGCCGAGCCGAGGAAGAGACGCGCCTGGACGGCGAGCCGCTGGCGGGCGCACCCTCTCAGCGGGCGGTGGCGCTGGCGGAGACCGCGGCCGACGAGTCCGAGGAGTTGCGCTGGATCGAGGCGGCCTTCGCCCGCGGCGCGGCGGGCGAGCCCCGTCGTCGGCTCCAGGTCCGTCAGGCGCACCTGCACCGCCGCGCGGGGAGGGTCGAGGCGGCCCGCGCCGCCTACAGGGTCGCTCTGGAGGAGGGCGCCGAGGACCGCCACGCGGTGGAGCTGTTCACGGGCGGGTCCATGCTCCTGGAGCGCCAGGTCGGTGATCTGGCCAGCGCTCACCGCCTCGCGGAGCGAGCCTTGGAGGCGGGGGTGCGGCTCGGGCTGACCGCACGGCAGCAGGAGCGCCTGCGGGACCGAGCCCGGCGGCTCGCGTCGCGGCGGGCGGCCTCAGCGGCGCCAGAAGCGGCGCAGGGCCTCGGGGAGAGCGAGTAGCTCCTCCTCGAAGACCCGGGCAGCCAGCGCTTCGGGGGTGTCCTCGGGGTGCACCGCACACCAGCGCTGGAGCAGGATCGGCCCGTTGTCATAGACCTCATCCACGAGGTGAACCGTGCAGCCCGTCACCTGACATCCGCGTGCGAGCACCGCGCGGTGGACCCGCGCCCCGTAGCAGCCCTTGCCACCAAAGGCGGGCAGGAGCGATGGGTGGATGTTGATCACGCGCCCCGCAAAGTCCTCCGGGATCCACAGCTTCTTGAGAAAGCCCGCGAGGATCACGGTGTCCGCATCGGCCGCTCGGATCAGGTCAAAGACGCGTCGCCCGTAGGCCTCGTCCGACTCCCCCTCGACCCCTTGCAGCACCTCGGCTCGGAGACCGAAGCGCGCGGCTCGATCCAGGGCGCCGACGCCAGGGCGGTTCGAAATCACAAGACCGATCTCGGCGTCGAAGTCGGCGGCTGGATCCGTCGATAGCGTCGCCAGGTTCTCCAGGTGCCGTCCGGTGCCGGACACCAGGACAGCCAGGCGGTGGCTCACGCCTCCACCTCTGCAGCGCGCTCTCGGGCGATGGGGCCGACCTGTCGGGCGACGTCGTCCACCAGCTGATCGAGCACGGGGGCCGTGTGTTCGGCGCGGGCCACGATGGCCGCGACGTCGAGGTCGTCCTCGCCGGCGACGTCCGTGATGGCCACGAGGGCGAGGCACGCCATCCCCGCATGGGCGGCGGCGATCAACGGGTCGCCGAGACGCTGCACCGACACGTCGCAGCCTGCGGTCTTGTGCCAGGCCAGCTCCGCCGGGGTGCAGAGGGCGGGGCCCGAGGTGCAGGCCGCGATCCCGTTGGTCAGGTCGAGGCCGCGGCGCTTCGCGGCGTCCCACGCCAGCTCGCCAAGCCGCTCATCGTGGACGCGCGTCTGGTCGGGAAAGAGCGGACCGAGTCGACTCTCTCCGAGCCCCCGGAGGGGGGAACGCCCGGAGAGGTTGAGATGGTCGACGAGGCGGACGACGTCTCCGGCGACGAGGGTCGCGCCGTCCGGGCTCGTGGAGCCGAGCGCGGTCCCGGCGGAGGTGTGGATCATCAGCCGGGCACCTGCGGCGCCGGCGAGCCAGACGGGGAACGCGCGGTTCCAGTCCGGTTCAGGGCCGTGCTCGAGGTCCGCGTCGTCCTCGATGAGCCAGACCAAAGCTACGCCGAGGCGGCCTGCGCGGAGGGTCACTCCGTGCCAGGCCGCCGGGACGCCGGGGACCTCGCGCAGGGGGACCACCACGGAGTCGGTCATCCTGGCGGGGAGGTCGCCGGGTCCGGTGGCGAGCAGCAGGAGAGCGTCGGGGGAGCCGACCTCGGAGTCACGGAGCGCGTCCGCGGCCCGCGCCACCGACCGGTCCAGCGGATTCCAGTCCGCGCGAAGGTCTTCGTTCGAGCTCATTGCTCCGCTCCGCCGTCCGAGAGGAGCATGACGACCCAGGTGTCCCGGTTCTCATTGACGAGGCGCCCCAGGAGGGAGGTGCAGAGGCTCCAGTCTCCATCCTGTCGGGCGAGGATCGCGTCAGCCAGGAGTCGCGCGGCGCCGCGCTGGCGGGCGGCATAGGAGCCGCTACCGGGTGCCCGCTCCACCCACTCCTGGACCTCGGAGAAGGACTGCAGCGCCTTGGTCGCGGCGCCTCTGGTGACCCGTCGCCCATTCTTGCTCAGCGCCGGGTCGAGGGCGTCGATCAGTTGTAGTGAGGCGCTGAGGCCCATGAGGGTGGCGATACCCTCCGCCTCGTCCTCGGTCCAGCTGCGGTCGAGTCGCCCCTTGAACAGGTTGTCGAGGGCCTTGGTATTCGAGCTCCAGGCGGAGAGCGGGACGCGATCGGGGGCGCCGTCGGCCTCGAGCATGAGCCCGCCGGGAGCGGTTCCCAGGACGCTGACGTTCCCAGTTCCCCTCGGATCCATCACGCCGCGCCGACGCCAGCCCGGATCAGCCCAGCCGGTGAGGAGCGCGCTCAGGGCGAGCTCGCTCTTCTGAAGGCTCGCGGCCATGTCGCGGAGTCGACTGGCGAGCTCGGGATCGCTGGAGAGCTCGGCGGCCTGGCCAAGCCGTTGGCCCGCGCTGGCGAAGGAGAGCTGGCGCAAGTCGGACTCGAGCTCAGCACCTAGCGAGGCCGCGACGGCGGTGCGCTCCTTGGCCTTGCGGATCGCGTCGAACGCCTCCTCGCTTCCCCGGAGGTCGTTCAGGCGCTCCCTGGCGGCGGCGGCGAGCGCCTCAAGCTCACTGACCGAAGCGGGGGCGCCCACGCCCAAGAGCAGGGGAGCCTCCTCCGCGGTGGGCAGGTCCGCGAGGCCGACAAAATCGCGCAGCGGGGCGCGCGTCCCGCTGAGGTCGCCGCGGGCCGCGGCCTTGTCGGCGGCGGCCATGGCGGCTTCGCCCCGGGTCAGCCCGATCTTCATCGCCCGGTCCACCAGGGCCGTGCGTGCAGCCATGAACTCGGGGTCGGTGGCCAGATTCGCCGGCGCGACGATCAGGTTCATGGCGCGCAGGGCCTGGCCAGGGTGGAAGGGGCTCGCCTCGAAGTTGGCGGCGGCGGTCAGGGCTTCCAGCGCCGCGCTGATCCCGGCAGCCCGTGCCTGGGCCACGTCGGTGGCGGCGGAAGCACCAGATTCGATGAGCACGGCCTCCTCGAAGGCGCGCGCCGCCGCGTCGGTCCCGGCGAATTGCTCGGCCAGGAGGCGCAGCCGGGCGGCGCGATCTGCGGGGGTGAGCAGCTCCTCGTTGAGGGCCAGGGTGGCGCGCTCGGCCTGGTACTCCAGCTCGGCTTCAGCAGCGGGGGCGCCCTGACGGATGGTGACGCCGTTGGACGCTCCGCCGCTCGCGGAGCTCTCCCCGCCTTCCTCCGGATCCGGACCCGTCGCGGCATCGGACCCGCCGGCCGAGGGAGGGGCGGCCAGGCCTGTGCCACTGTCAGTGCCACTGCCGCTGTCAGTGCCAATGCCGCTGCCAGTGCCAATGCCGCTGCCACGGCCACTGCCGCCAGGGCTGGTCTGCTCCTCGTCGGCCCTGGCTGTCGTGGCGGCGCCGCCGGTCTTGAAGGGTTCCGGCTCGGGGGCGGGCTCGTCCCCGCCGCTGATGACCAGGTAGCCCGCGGCGGCGACCGCCACGGCGACCACCCCTGCGATGACCCCACCCTTGGAGCTCTTGCCGGCGGTGAGGCCGCCTGTCGGGGCCGTGCCGAGGTCGCCCGAGCGGATGGCCTCCAGCTCCTTCAGGAGGATGGAAGCGGAGGGCGGACGCTTGTCGGGGTCCTTCTCGAGGAGTCGATGGACGGTCGCCTCGAGGCGCGCGGGGAGGCCGGGGACCAGCGTCCCGAGCCGGGCGGGCTCCTCGGTCATGGCGGCGCGGAGGATGTCCCGTGAGGTCGGACCCTCGAAGGGGGTCTTGCCGGAGAGGACGCGGTAGGCAGTGACACCGAGCGCATACAGGTCGCCGCGCGCGTCAGCGGGCTGGCCCTTGGCCACCTCAGGAGCGATGAAGTGCGGCGTCCCGAAGATCTTCCCGCCGCTGGAGTCCACGGTCTCCTGCTCCACCTGCACCGCCAGCCCCAGGTCCGCGATCTTGGTGACCCCGTCCTGATTACGCATCAGATTCTCTGGCTTGATGTCCCGGTGCACGATGCCCCGTGACTCTGCGTAGACCAGCCCCGCAGCTGAGTCCCGGAGGACGTCAAGGGCCTCGCGCCAAGGGAGCGGGCCGAGCTCCTCGAGCCTGGCCTCGATGGACCCGCCGGCCATGAACTCCATGGACAGGAAGTAGTGGTCTCCTGCCTGGCCCACGTCGAAGACGGTGACGATGTTCGGGTGGTTGAGGCGGGCGGCGGCGCGGGCCTCATCCTTGAAGCGCTGGACGAAGACCTGGTCCCCGGCGAGCTTGGGCTTGAGCACCTTCAGGGCAACCCTCCTGTCGAGGCTCTCCTGCGTGCTCAGATAGACGTCGCCCATGGCACCGCGTCCGAGCAAGCGGTCCACCTGATAACCCGTGATCGCGGGAGCGCCCGGCTGGGCGGCCGGCCTCGGCTTCGCGGGCGTGGACGAGGAGCGGGTCCGCGCGGCTGTGGGAGGCTCAGCTGTGGGAGGCGCCGCCGGGGCGGCGGGCTCCGGAAGGACGAGTTCCTCGACCTCTTCCAGGGCGAGCTCCTCGTGCGCGGGCTCCTCGAGCGCGGGCTCCTGTTGGCCGCCTGCGGAGCCGGGAGCGCCTCCGGCAGGCGTCCCCTTGGCCGAGGCGAGCGAGAAGATGCGGAGCTTCTTGGACCCGAGGAGAATCTCGTCGCCCTCGCTCAGGCGCGTGGCCTCCACGGGGGCACCGTTGAGCAGCGTGCCGAACTCCGAGCCCAGGTCGCGCAAGGCCCAGCCTCCTCCCTTGATGCGCCCGATCGCGCAGTGGACACCCGCGACGCCCTGGCCAGGTACGACGAACGAGGCCTTCTCGCTGGACGAGCCGATCACGAGCTTGCCCTGGCGTGGGAGCTCGGCGGGGGCTCCGCTGGACCCAACCACTTCGATGTAGAGCGGTTCCATCAGTCGTCCTCGGCCCGCTTGAGGGCATCCGTAGTCAATGGGGGCTGGGGCGCTTGGTCGAGCGTCGCAGGGTGTGGAAGATCGACGAAGAGAGCGGACCCAACCCGGACGAGGTCAGAGCCGAGCTCGGTGGCGAGGGCCGCGTCGCCGCTCATCCCCATGGAGAGCTCGCAGCGGCGCTGGTGGAAGGCCTCGGGTACCTCATCTTCGAGGCTCCGGGCGAGCTCGCGCGCCTCCTCGAAGACCTCTCGTGCCGTGCGATGCGAGCGAAGCGGGCCCATGGCCATCAATCCACGGACGCTGATGGCGGGAGATTCCGCCAGCCGCAGAGCGGCGGCGGCGGCCTCGTCCCCTCCGAAGCCGTGCTTCTCATCCTCCCCGGTCAGGTTGACCTGGATGAAGACGTCGATCTGGCGCCCGAGCTCCTCGGCAACGCGCGCGACGGCGTCCGCGAGGCGCTCCGAGTCGACCGAGTGCAGGACGTGCACGTGCTCCAGGACCCGGCGGACCTTGTTGCGCTGCAGGTGCCCGATGAAGTGCCACCGGGCCTCGAGACCCGCGCTGGCGAAGCGTTCGGCTCGTCGAGCGAACGCGTCCGCCCGATTCTCTCCGAGGTCCCGGCAGCCGGCGTCGAGGACCCACGCCGCGATGTCGTCGTCCACAGCCTTGGTCACCGCGACCAGGTTTGGAGCCCTCCGACCCGCAGCGCTGGCCGCCTCATTCAGCATGCCGCGGACCGCGTCCAGGTTGCGCACGAGAGCTGCCCGCCGGGGGTCCACCGGCGGCGAACCGCTGTGGGGGCTCCCATCGGGCGTATGGATGGCGGCTGGGGTCAGTCGGAGGAGCGGAGGCACAGGGAGGGAGCATAGCCCCCACGCGTGCCGGAGTCATCGGACGGACTTGCCTCTGGCACCGTCGAGAGACAGTCGGATCACCCGGCTGGCCCCATTCGTCACCGTTCGGCGCTGGGAAACAGCGACGCCGGCGACCCAGACGACCTCCTCGTCCGCCAGGACCATGGGGACCAGGCCGCGCTCTTCGCGGGGGATGCCGGCCTCTCCCAGGAAGCGCCTCACGGGCTTGTGCCCGGGGGCGCCAGCGGCCTGAAACCGGTCTCCGGGGCGAGCGAAGCGAACCCGGAGCTCACCGATCCCGTCCCCGTCAATCTCCACTGAGGTGGGGTCAAGAGGATCGAGGTCTGACTCTCCGGTCACGACTTCAGCGCAGATGGAGCGACCATCCTCCAGCTGGACGGCGCCAGGGATCCCGAGCGTCAGGCCGGCGCCCGCAATGGGCGCTGACGACAGCTCCTGGCCGGTGCCGGTGCCGGTCGAGGTCGCGGGGATCGCACCGCCATTCTCTGCACCCGCCGGGTGCAGCCGCTCGGCAGGCGGGGTCAGGTGCAGCGCATCGGAGCGGAGCTGGACGGTCCAGCCCTCGTGGACGTCGAGGCGCAGGGTCCGACCTTGCTCGATGCTGTCTCCCAGCTCGGCGAGCAGGCCACGAGTGGGGCGACGCCCGGTGCCCTCGCCGATCAGCCGACCGAGCGCGCGCCGGAGCAGCGGGCCGCCAAGGGCCTCGAGTTCGGACCGGTCGATGGTCCCACCGAGCTCCGGCATGGCGGTCGAACGGCGCGCGGCCTCGTGGGCCACGGGCTGCCACTGGACGTGGCCGGTGCGGTCGGCGAGCTCATCCTCGAACGACTCGATGGCCCGGGCGAACTCGAAGAAGTTCTCGACGCCCTCCTTGCCGCAGCTCTCCTCGATCTGGGGGAGGACCTCGTTGCGGACGCGGTTGCGGCTGAACTGAGCCCCGTCGTTCGAGCTGTCCTCTCGCCATCCAAGCTGTTCACGGCGCAGGGCGCTGCGGACCTCCTCTCGGCGCATCCCGAGGAGGGGACGCAGGACGCGGATCCCGGCGGGGCGGGCGTCTCCGGAGACGTGGCCCTTGCCCAGGACGGTCTCGCGCCGGAGGCCGGCGAGGCCCCCGATGTCCGAACCGCGCATCCAGCGCATGAGCAGGGTCTCCACGGCGTCGTTCTCGTGGTGTCCGGTGAGGACCACCGCGATGCCTGCCGCAGAGGCCTCGGCCGAGAGGGCCTTGTAGCGAGCCTCGCGGGCCCGGCCCTCCACGTCACCACCCTCAGGGTCGATCTCGGCCACGCGCCGGGCAAAGGGGACCCCGAGCTTGGCGCACAGGCGCGCACAGAAGGCCGCGTCATCGTGGGACTCATCGCCCCGGAGGCGATGGTCCACGTGGATGGCGAGGACCTTGGGGCGGTTCTCCGCACGAGCGAGGAGATGGAGGAGGTAGACGCTGTCGGCGCCTCCGCTGAGGGCGACCGCGACCGGCGTGGAGGGGGCGATTCCCAGCCCATGGGCCAGGCGACTCCAGCGGGAGGACCACGGCCCGCTGGGCGCGGCGGTCTCTGCCAGTGAGGCGTCGGGCTCCGGTGAGCGCGCGTCGCCGTCCCGATCGCCGGACGTTGCCCTCTCGATCGCTGGGCGAGCCTCTCCGCGCGGGGACCCCTCGTGGCCCGGAGCGCCGCTGCGCTCCACGGGGAGGTCCAGGCCGCGGGCGCGGTCGAGCGCCCCGTCGGCCGGAAGGGGGTCGGCCGGAAGGGGGTCGGCCGGGAGGCGGTCGACGGGGAGGGATTCGGCTCTCCCCTGACCCGCTTCGGCGTGATCGGGCAGGGAGAGGTGGTTGTTCTTGGCGCTTCCGGTCACGTTGCGGACGGCCCGAGCCGTCGGGGCATGGGGTGAGACAAGCCCCGTCCTCCGTGAGTCGATCCAGGTGCGCTTGGGGGCGCGTGGAACGGTGGAGATGTGGCCGTCAGGGGTGCGCGAGGCGGGTCCGAGGGCACCTGGGAGGGCACTCTCGAGCCTGCCAAAGCAGGGATGGGGGACGGATGCGATGCGGCAATGGGGGGAGTGCGGCCCGCTTCCGTTGATCCATTCGGTAGCCATCCGTATTCTCTGGCCGCCAATTCGGTCGGAATTCGTCATCCCCATCCGATTCGACCTGAGGGGCACCCTGGAAGGGCCCTGCCCGGATCGCCAGCCCCCAGGGGCTGAGCGCCACCGGTGACCGGCCCGGCCCTGTCCCTGCTCCATTCCAGAGCCTCTGCTGAGGCGCCTGGCACCCTCCCTGGTCCGGGTCAAGGACCTCCCCAAACCACTCATCATGCGCATCGCGATCAACGGCTTCGGCCGCATCGGAAGGAACGTCTTCCGAATCATCCAGAACACCCCCGGCATGGAGGTCGTGTCCATCAACGACCTGACGGACGCGGCCACCCTGGCCCACCTGCTGGCGTACGACTCGGTCCACGGCCGCTACGACGGCAAGGTCCGCGCCGGCAAGGGCGCGATCACCGTTGACGGGCAGAAAATCGCAATCACGGCCGAGCGCGACCCCGCCAACCTGCCCCACGCCGCCAACAAGATCGACTTCGTCGTGGAGGCCACCGGCGTCTTCGCGACCCGCGAGGCCTGCGCCAAGCACCTGGACGCGGGGGCCAAGAAGGTCCTCCTCACCGTCCCGCCCAAGGATGAGATCGACGCCATGGTCGTCATGGGCGTGAACGAGGAGACCCTGAAGTCCACCGACCAGATCATCTCCAACGCCAGCTGCACGACCAACTGCCTCGCCCCGGTGGCGAAGGTCCTCGAGGAAGCGTTCGGCATCGAGCACGGGCTGATGACCACCGTGCACGCCTACACCAACGACCAGAAGATCCTCGACCTTCCGCACAAGGACCTGCGCCGCGCCCGCGCCGCAGCGACCAACATCATCCCGACGTCCACCGGCGCAGCCCGCGCGGTCGGCAAGGTGCTGCCCAAGCTGAGCGGCAAGCTCGACGGGATGGCCATGCGCGTGCCCGTCCCGGACGGCTCGGTGGTCGACCTCGTCGCCCGCCTGAAGAAGAAGGCGACGGCCGAAGAGGTGAACGCCGCGCTCGCGGCTGCCGCCAAGACGAAGGGCTTCAAGAACGTGCTCAAGTTCAGCATGGATCCGCTGGTCTCCACCGACATCATCGGTGACCCGCACAGCTCGGTCGTCGACGGTCTCTCCACCATGGCGATCGGTGATCGCACCGTGAAGGTCGTCTCCTGGTACGACAACGAGTGGGGCTACTCCAACCGGGTGGTTCAGCTCATGAAGTTCTCCCACAAGCTGCGCGGCAAGAAGCCCGCGGCCAAGAAGAAGGCCTCCAGCAAGTCCTGAGCGGCGCTCTCCTTCGATGAACCTCGACGTCCCTGGCCTCGATCGCCTCGGCGACCTCACCGATAAGCGGGTGGTCGTCCGGGCGGACTTCAACGTTCCGGTCAACGAGGCCGGGGAGATCACCGACGACACGCGCATCCGCGCGGCGCTCCCGACCCTGCGCGAGATCCTCGCGCGGGGCGGGCGCCCGGTCGTCCTGGTGCACTTCGGTCGCCCCAAGGGGCAGGTCGTCGAGAGCCTGCGCGTCGGCCCCATCGGGGTCCGACTCGCCGAGCTGCTCGGGTCAGAGGTCATCACGCTCAAGGAGAGCGTGGGGGCGGCCGTCGAGGAGGCGGTCGCCGCCGCGCCCGCTGGGGCCGTGGTGCTCTGCGAGAACGTCCGGTTCCATCCGGGAGAGACCAAGGGGGACCCTGAGCTGGCCGCGAGCTTCGCGCGCCTCGGGGACTTCTTCGTCGGGGATGCCTTCGGCGCCGCGCACCGGGCGCACGCCTCCGTCTCCGGGGTCGCGTCGCTGTTGCCCTCGGCGGCTGGCTCGCTCCTGCAAAGCGAGTGCGCGGCCTTTGAGCAGGTCCTCAACGCCCCGGAGCGCCCGCTCGTCGCGATCCTCGGGGGCGCGAAGGTGAGCGACAAGCTGACGGTCATCGACAGCTTGCTGGATCGCTGCGATGCGATCCTCGTGGGCGGCGGGATGGCGTACACCTTCCTGAAGGTCCAGGGCCACACCGTCGGCGCCTCGCTGGTCGAGGACGACCGCCTGGACATGTGCCGCGCCGCGCTCAAGAAGGCGGCGGAGCGCGGGGTGGACCTCCTCCTCCCGGTGGATCATGTGATCGCTGACCGCTTCGCCGCCGACGCAGAGGCGCGAGAGGTCGATGTGGACATCCCGGAGGGCTGGATGGGGTTGGACATCGGACCCAGGACCCGCGAACTGTACGGGGAGCGCGTCAGGACGGCCCGGACCGTGGTCTGGAACGGCCCGATGGGGGTGTTCGAGATGGAGCGCTTCCGCAAGGGGACCGAGACGATCGGAGAGGCGATGGCGGCCTGTGAGGGCACCACGGTGGTGGGCGGGGGCGACTCCGTCGCTGCGATCCACCTCCTGGGGCTTGCTGACGCCGTGGATCACGTGTCCACGGGCGGCGGTGCGTCGCTCGAATTGCTGGAAGGCAAGGTACTCCCGGGAATCCAGGCCCTCCGCGCCTAGGATAGACGCCATGGGTTCTCATTCCCCCGAAGCGTCCGCGGGCACCGGCCCGATCATCGCTCCCTCGCTCCTGTCCTGTGACTTCTCCCGTATCGGGGAGGAGATGGCAGCTATCGAGTCCGAGGGGGCCGACTGGCACCACGTGGATGTCATGGACGGCCACTTCGTGCCGAACATGACCTTCGGCCCGCCCATCGTGGCCGCGATGGGGCGCGCGGCGAGCAAGCCGCTCGACGTTCACCTCATGGTCTCCAACCCCATGGAGTACGCGACGGAGTACGCCGCGGCGGGCGCCCATGTGCTGACCTACCACTGGGAGACGGTCGGGGCCGGGACCGCGCGCGGCGCTCGGCAGGCCAACCGCGCCTTCCGAGAGGCGGGCGTGCCCAAGGTCGGCGTCTCCATCAACCCCAACACGCCGGTCGAGCCCCTCGGCGAGATCCTCGACGAGGTGGACCTCGTGCTCGTCATGAGCGTGTTCCCGGGCTTTGGCGGACAGCGCTTCATGGAGCACGTGCTCGAGAAGACGCGCTGGCTGAGGGCGCAGGGCTTCCGGGGGCACGTCGAGATGGACGGTGGGCTCAACGCCGAGACGATCCCGCGCTGCGCCGAGGCGGGCGCCGATGTCTTCGTGGCGGGCTCGGCGATCTTCGGCGCGCCCGACCGTAAGGCCGCGATCGACGGCTTTCGAGCCAGCGCGATCGCGGCGTCCAGTTCTGAGGCCCGGGTCGGATGAGCGAGACGAGCATGTCAAAAGACGCACCCAAGTCAGGCGACGGCGAAGCGGCCGGCGACGGGCGGATCAACCGCCTCCGCTTCCGCAAGAAGGACATGCCCGGCGGGCTCTGGCTGAAGTGCGAGAGCTGCAGCGGCACGATCTTCCGCAAGGAGGTCGAAGAGAAGGCCTACACCTGCCCGGCGTGTGGCTTCCACTTCACGATGCCCGGCGCCGATCGTGTGCGGCACACGCTGGATGAGGGCACCTGGGAGGAGCTGTTCCCCGAGATCGAGGCCATGGACCGCCTCGGCTTCGTGGATTCCGGACCCTACGGGGACAAGATCGAGCGCACGGTCAAGCGCACCGGCCAGAACGAGGCGCTCATCGCGGGTCGTGGCGAGGTCCTTGGTCGGCCGGTGGTCCTCGGGGTCCTCGACTTCAAGTTCCTTGGCGGGTCGATGGGCGAGGTCGTGGGTGAGAAGATCGCCCTGTGCTGTGACGTCGCGAGGAAGGAGGGCAAGCCCCTGCTGCTCTTCACCGCTTCGGGGGGCGCGCGAATGCACGAGGGCATGCTGTCTTTGATGCAGATGGCGAAGACCTGCTCGGCGCTCTCCAAGCTGAACGAGGACGGCGGCTTCTCCATCTGTGTGCTCACTCACCCGACCACCGGTGGCGTCACCGCCTCGTTCGCGATGGTCTGTGACATCACCCTCGCCGAGCCGGGGGCGCTGATCGGCTTCGCCGGCCCTCGGGTCATCGCAAGCACCATCAAGCAGGAGCTCCCCGAGGGCTTCCAGCGATCCGAGTTCCTGCTGGAGAAGGGGCAGGTCGACGTGATCGTGCCCAGGGACGAGATGCGGAACATGCTCGCGCGGTTGATCGACTTCGGCGCCTGCCGGCCGGGCGCCGCCCCGGCGAGCAGGACACGGGCAGGGGCGCCGGTCGAGCCGGCCTCCGCGCCGCAGGCGCACTCCGAGAGCCCCTCCGGGAGCAGCCCGGGCGACGTGGCGAAGAGCGAGGCCCCCGAGACGTCCGACACGCCCGAGACCCACGGCGGCTAGCCTGCGAACCCCGGCGCGAGCTGGCCTTGGCCCGCCGACGCGGGATCGTCGAGGGGCCGCCCTCCCGGGTCCGCCGCTTGGAGCGCCGCAGGCAGGCTCGCCTTGGGCGGCAGGGGTCTCCGCTCGGGTCTTCCGCGGCAGCCCCTGAGGCTGATCCCGAAGCGGATCCACAGGAGACGAGTCCGCTGGAGGCCAGATGAGAGGCCAGATGGGAAGTCGGCGGCCGAGATTCGGCTCAGGCCGGCGCTTCAGGCCTCCGCAGGTGCATCACCCACGAGTCGAAGTGGTCCTGCATGGGAGAGCCGAACTAGGCGTCCACGAACGTCGCGACTCGATTGGCCATCAGCAGCGGGCGCGTGAGCACTCCGGCCAGGCGAGTCTCGTTGACGTGCATGGCCTCCGGGATCGGGCGGGTGAGCTGGTAGGCGCCGCTGCGCATGTGGACCAGCCCGCGCGCCTCAAGCGCGCGGCGGATCTCCTCTCGCGGCCGGGCGTTGAGCTCTCGGACGGGCAGCAGGGGCTTGCGGCGTCTCCGCCGCTCGAAGCCCCGCGAGTGCGGGTTGATGTCTCCGATGACGAGGTCGGCGCTGGGGGCCAGGGTCGCGACCAGGCCGTCCAGCCAACGGTCAACGTCGGGCGAGAAGCTCACCACCCCTGAGCTGATCACCAGGTCATAGGGCTCCTCTCCCTCGCGGGGGAAGGGCGGGGCCTCTCCGAATCCGGGGCGCCCCTCGAAGCTCTCGATGCCGAGGCGGGCGGCGTTCTCGCCCGTGATACGGACCATCTCCGGGCTCGGATCGAAGGACGAGAGGTGCGCCCCCGGGGACGAGAGGGCGGCCTCGAGTCCGGTCCAGCCGGCCCCGCATCCGAAGTCCAGGATGCGGATTCGCTCATCGGCGCTCTCTCGCACGAGGCGCGGGGCCACGAAGCGTCCGACGTGGCGCCGCATCCATCGAAAGTGCGGATAGCCGGCGCTCCCCGGCGTGCCGTCCCAGCCGGTGGCGTTGAGGTCGAACTTGGTGACGGTCTCGTCGGCCGACATCACGTGCGTCCGCCTTCGGCCGACGAGGACCGAGAGCTCCAGGGCCGAGTCCACCTGGGAGCGATCCCGGCTCCCGAGGGTGCGGACTGTGGCGGCTCCGCCGCTCACGGTCGCGAGCTGGTTTACGTGGAGGAGCGGCCAGAGCGCGTTCCGCCAGGTCGCCAGTCGGCTCTCATCCGACGGCCCCATGAGGACGAGGTACAGGGCATCGCCGTTGCCGAGCTCCGCGTCCAGCGTCCGCAGCCGCTTGCCGATCAGGAGCTCCCCTGGCCCAACGACGTGGAGGCGCGGGCCTTGAGAGTTGGGGGTGCCGAGGGGCAGGACCGCGCCGGCCGGCTGCCCGAGCGCCTCCAGCACGGGGGCCAGCTCACCGACGGTGGGGAGCGGTCCCGGGGCAGAGTGAGGGCCCATGGAGGGGGGCCCCGTGGGGGGGGATTCGATGGAGTCGACCATTCGGGGGAGCCAGGATAACCAGTGGAGGAATCGACCGCTGGTGGGCGCGGAGTCGAGGCTCGATCGTGTTCATCGCCGCCGGCTCGATCCGGGACGAGAGCCGCGGCCGCCCCTCCGGCTGCCGGCCCCAGGGGTCCCCCGGGATCGGCGGCCCCTTCGCCGTGCGCTGCCCCTGCGATTTCCTGACTTGTCCGTGCGCTCCTGCCCCCGGATGGCGAGAGACAGGCTGAAGGCCTCCTCCTCGCTCGCGCAGAAGACGGAGTGCATACAGGTCTGTCCGAGGCCGTGGTTGGGGAGCAGGATCACGTCTCCTGCGGCGACCACGAACCCGTGGCCGGCGTCGGCAAGGAGCGAGGTGAATTCCGGCCCCTGGTCGATCAGGGGCCCGAGCAACCCTCCTCCAGGCGCCCCGAGCTCCGTCCGCGCGCGCTCTGGCTGATGGAGGAGATCCAGCCAGGACTCGAGGCGACCCTCGCCCGGCGCGATGTGCTCTCGTACCCAGGGGAACTCCCCTTCCTGGAGGAGCTCGGCGAACTCCAGCGCACGCCGCAGCAGGTCGTCGGTGGAGACGGCGATCCAGGCGGTCGCGCCCGTCAGCTGCGCGTACAGGACCCCGCGCTGCCGTCCGTCGGAGGGCTCGTCGAAGGCGTCGTGGTGGAAGCGTGCGCCGCCGTTGGGTGCGTTCCAGTATGCGATAGCCTGGGTCAGGAGCGGCTTGCCCCGGATCCACTCGGTCACCAGGCCCGTGAGCTCCCGGTCAGCGTTGAGCGCGGCCACCTCGGGGATCAGGCGGTTCGCCAGCTCGCTCACGGCGCGGTGACGCGCCATGTCCCGGCTGGCGTCGGCTTCGACCTCATCACCGAAGGACAGGCGTAGCCGGAGGGAGCGGTCGTCCGCGTGGGTGGAGAGGCGCTGGGTCTTGGCCCAGAGGTCGTCGATGGCTTCGGGCCCGCGGGTCGGGCGCCCCTTCGGGGCCCGCCACGAGATCCTGGCGCCTTCGATGTCGCGCTCATCCGCGACCGACGGCTGGCGCGGTCCCTGGACGCGATATTCCGGCGCGAGGTCGGAGGTCCGCCCCTTGAGGAAGTCGGCGAGCCCGCCGCGCTCTCGAAGGGCATCCGACCAGCGATCCGTGTCGACCTCGTCGAGCAGGTCGTCATCCAGCGCATCGTGCAGGATGATCGGGCGGGCTTGCTCCCAGCGCTCCGCGAGAGCCGGCAGGGGGTCGCGGGGGAAGAAGCCGTCCTCGTCGTGGAGCTCGGCCCAGTCACCGTGGAACGCGCCGCGCCGGACGAGGCGCGGTGCCGACACGCAGCGCTGGTTCACCTCCGCGATGAAGTCCGGGTCATCCTCGGTGTGCACAGAGACGACGGGGCGCGCGCCCGGGCAGCGATCCCGGTCCGGCGCATCGAGCAGGGCGCGGAGCTGACCGCGCGGATCGAGGGGGGGGAGCTGGACGACCTCCTCGGCCACTTCTTCTTCGCCCACCTTCTCTTCGCCCACCTTTTCTTCGGGGGTCGAGCCCTGGGCATCCGGGTCCGAGTCGCCGGCGCTCACGGCGCCTTCGGCGCGGCCGCGGACAGCGCGCGGATCCCGGCGGCCAGGTTCTCCCGCATCGCCTTCTCCATCACGAGCTGGGGCCTGAGGCTGGAGTCCATCTCTTCATAGGAGTTCATCGAGGCGGACGTGGTGATCGACTTGGCCCAGTAGGTGGACGAGCCGTCCCCGCTCTTCAGCCGCCAGCGGACGGTCACCTCGCAGGCCGTGTCGAACCCCACCTCGGGGGCGACAAACTCCTCGACGCTGACCTCGACGAGGTGCTGGCTTGGACCTGAGGTGGAGATCTCATCGAAGAGTCCGCAGCCGAGCAGCGCCTCGGTGACCGCCGCCTCGAGGCCCTCGTCGTCGACGATGCTGGGTCCGAACAGCCCCTGCTTCTCCGATCCCCTGGCCATGACCTGGGCGCTCCCACCGATGCTCTGTTCGATGGTCACCTGCTCGGGGACCATGAGGGCGGGGGAGACGCTGTGGCACCCCGCGAAGGGGACAGCGAGGCACGCGAGAAGGGCAGCTTGGAGGACGTGCTTCATCGACGGGTGGGCTGAGGGTGCCGGGGTAGAGGACGAGCGGAGACCGAGCGCGAGGGATGCCCGTGCCATGCCGGAGCATCGGCTGCTGGGGGCCCAAGCAGGACTCTAAACGGAGCGAACTGCCCTGCGACTGGCGCGGCTGGGGCCTTAGACTTGCCCGCGGACGGAACAGCATGGCCAACGGGGTAGAGCAGCAAGGGCGGGGTTTGGCCTCATGGAGGGTCTCCGGGCTCCGGCAGGAGCTCGACGAGGGAGACGGGGAGGTCCTGGCGAGGGCCGCCAGGGCCCTTGGGATCGAGCCCGAGGCCGTGCGTGGACAGCGGTTCGCGCGGCGCTCGATCGACGCCCGTGGACGCGGGCGGGACCTGCACTTCGTCTGTCAGGTCGATCTGGTGGTTCCGGATCGGCCGAAGACCCCGCGGCTCCGACGCCTGATTCGCTCCGGGAAGGTGGCGGCGACCCCGAGCCCCGAGGGCCTCGCCGTCGAGGGTGAGCCGGGGTCGCGCCTCGTCGTCGTGGGGGCCGGGCCAGGCGGGCTCTTCGCGGCTCTGGCGGGGGCCCTCTCCGGCGCTGAAGTGACCCTTGTCGAGCGCGGGGAGGCCATCGAGCGACGCGGCCGCAAGGTGGTGGCCTTCCACCGAGGCGCGGCCCCGGATCCAGACAACAACCTGCTGTTTGGCGATGGCGGCGCGGGGACGTACTCCGACGGCAAGCTCTACACGCGGGTGTCGGACCCGCTCGAGACGGCTGTGATCGATGAGCTCGTGCAGGCGGGGGCGCCGGCGGACATCGCCTTTGACGCTCGCGCGCACATCGGGACGGACGTGCTGCACCGGATGCTGCCCCGGCTCCGGCGCCGGCTCGAGGAGCTCGGGGTCCGCTTTTGCTACGGGGTCCGGGCCACCGGAGTGGAGGCGAGCGACGGCGCAGATGGGAGGTCCGTGCGCGCGCTGCTCACCACCGACGGCGCGATCGAGCTGGACGCCCTGGTGCTCTGCATCGGGCACAGCGCGCGCGACACCTGGGCCTGGCTCGCCGAGGCCGGCGTCGCGATGGAGGCGAAGCCCTTCCAGGTCGGGGTCCGCATCGAGCACCCCCAGGAGCTCATCACCCGTGGACGCTACGGCCCCGATCCCCGGGGCGAGGTCCTCGGCCCGGCCTCGTACAACCTCCAGAGCCGTGCCGAGGTGCCGGCCCATTCTTTCTGCATGTGCCCGGGTGGGCGGATCGTGGCCAGCGTCAGCGAGCCGGGCGGGCTCTGCACCAACGGCATGAGCAACTCGCGGCACTCCTCCCGGTGGGCGAACGCGGCGCTGGTGACGACCCTCGAGCCGGCGGCCGTGGAGGCCTTGGGGCATCGCGGACCGCTCGCCGGCGTCGAGCTCCAGCGTGAGCTTGAGCGCCGCTTCTTCGACGCGGGTGGGGGAACCTACGCCGCGCCAGCGCAGCGGGCCTCCGACTTCCTGGATAGGCGCCGATCCTCGGGGGAGCTGCGGACCAGCTATGGCTTCGGCGCGACCGCTGCGCGCCTGGATTCGCTGCTGCCCGGGCTGGTGCGAGAGGCCATCGCTGGGGCGCTCGACCGGTTCGAGCGGGCCATCCCTGGTTTCGCGGGGGATCAGGGCCTGCTCGTGGGGATCGAGACCCGCAGCTCCGGGCCGGTGCGGCTCCCGCGGGATCGGACCGCCTTCAGGGCGCAGGGCTTCTCCAACCTCTTTCCGGCAGGCGAGGGCGCCGGTTACGCGGGCGGGATCATGAGCGCCGCCATCGACGGGGCCCGCGCGGCTCGGGCTGCGGTGGCCGGCGGTCACCGTTCCGGGACGAGCCCGGCCCGCTGATGGCACCGAGCGGCGCCGCTCCCTGCCCTCAGTTGGTACAACCTCGTCCATGTCCCAGCACCCGGAACACGGCAACTCGGAGTCGACGGAGTTCACTGGCCGCAAGGTCACGACCAACCTGTTGACCCAGATGAAGGAGGCCGGCACGCCGATCGCGGCCCTGACGGCCTACGACTACACCATGGCCCAGCTCCTGGATCAGGCGGGCGTCGACCTCATACTCGTCGGGGACTCGGTGTCGACCGTCATGCAGGGCCTGGAGACGACGGTGACGGTGACCATGGAGCACATGGTCTACCACGCGTCCCTGGTCCGCCGCGGGGTCGAGCGGGCGCTCGTCGTGGCCGACCTCCCGTTCATGTCCTACCAGGTCAACTCGGATGAGGCTCTGCGGAACGCCGGCCGGATGGTGAAGGAGGCGGGGGCCGAGGCGGTCAAGCTGGAGGGCGGCCGGGTCGTCGCAGAGACGGTCCGCCGCATCGTGGACGTGGGCATCCCGGTGATGGGGCACCTGGGGCTGACGCCCCAGTCGATTCACAAGTTCGGGACGTACCAGGTGCGGGCGACGGACGACAAGGAGGCCGACGAGCTGCGCCGAGACGCCAAGCTGCTCGAGCAGGCGGGCGTCTTCTCCATCGTCCTCGAGAAGGTTCCCGCGGCCCTCGCCCAGGAGGTCACCGAGAGTGTGAGCGTGCCGGTGATCGGTATCGGTGCAGGCGGCGGCTGCGACGGCCAGATCCTCGTGAGCCATGACATGCTCGGGATCTGCACGCGCTTCAACCCGCGCTTCGTGAGACGCTACGGCAACTTCGCAGACGAGATGCGGAGCGCCTTCGAGCGCTTCTCGGCGGACGTTCGCGGGCGCGACTTTCCGAGCGAAGATGAGTCCTACTAGGTAGCCCCCGGGTCGTGGCGGTGGATCAAGGTGGGACCGCTCGGGCGCGCGGCGCCGCAGTGTGCGGGTGACTCTTCAGATCCGCGGGTGTGCACGACGAAGGCTCCCTCGTGGGCACGATCAGCACGACCGAAAAGAACCTTGGCATCGGTGAGATGTTCCGGCGTATCGGCGGGGACCTCTCGATGCTCTGCGATCGCGAGATCGAGATCAGCGAGATCACCTTCGAGGAGCGGAGCGACCGCCCCTCGTCCCACGAGGGGGTAAACATCTCGTTCCGGTTCGCCCTCGTGATGGGCGGCGGCGTCGAGCACGGCGCGCTGATGATCCCCCTCGCAGAGTCCATCTCACTGGGTGGCAACCTCATGATGGCGGGGCCGGCGCAAATCGCTGAGCTCCAGGAGCGGGGCGAGGTCGATGGGCCCCTGCGCGAGGCGATCCTCGAGGTCGGGGCGTTCGTGGCCGGGGCGATCCAGTCCGCGGCAGAAGCCCTGGGTCTGCCGGAGGCCCGGGTGGAGTTCGAGGGCTGCCAGGGGGTCCCGCCCGCGGTCCCGCCGCGGCTGGATTACAAGGAGGGAGCGCGGCTGCTTGTGGGCCGCGCATCACTCCGCATGGGGGACGCGGCCCCCGTTCAGGCGGTGCTGGTGCTGCCGAGGCTCGCGATGAACGTCGGCGCCTGATCGCTCAGCTGTCGCCGAGGGCCTTCTTGAAGATGTCCCCGAGGTTCGTCCCGAGGTTACCGCGGGAGCTGTTGAGCGCCTGCTGGATGGTCGAGGTGTCCACCGAGTCCTCCGACCCGATCTGAGCGCCGCGCGGGTCAAGTCGCGAGAGGCTGATGCGCTGGGCCCCCGGGTCGATGGAAGTGACGCGGACCGTCACCTCCTCCCCGATGGTGAGGACCTTCTGGAGGTTGACCACTCGTTCGGTGGAGATCTGCGAGATGTGCAGCAGCCCCTCGACGCCTGGGAGCACCTCGACGAAGGCGCCGAAGTCCATCAGGCGGGTGACCTTGCCGGTGACTTGCCCGTCAATGTTGAGCTTGTGGGGGACCTCGTCCCAGGGATCCGGCTCGAGCTGCTTCATGCCGAGGGAGATCTTCTTACCGCCCTCCTTGAGCTCAAGGACCATCACGTCGACCTGCTGGCCCACCTTCAGGACCTCGTCGATCTTCTCGACTCGCTGACGCGAGATCTGGCTGACGTGGACCATGCCTTCGATGCCGCCGATGTCGACGAAGGCGCCGAACGGTTCGATCCGCATGACCTTGCCCGACATCTTCGCGCCCGGCTCGAGGCCGCCGACCTTCTCGGCGATCGCCTCCATGCGCTCGCTCTCCTCGACGCGCCTGCGAGAGAGCAGGACGCGGTTTCGGGAGCGATCGATCTCCATCACCTCGCAAACCAGGGTCTGCCCGAGCATCTCGGAGCCCTCGACGTCCCTGCGAACGGAGACCTGGCTCATGGGCATGAAGGCCTCGTGGGCGCCGATCTTCAGGGTCAAGCCACCCTGGTTCTGCCCGGTCACGCGGGCCTTGGTCCGGGATCCAACCTCGAGCTGCTCCCAGGCCGCGAGCTCCTTGGCGGCACGCATGGAGAGGAGCCATAGGTCGTCCTCCCGTCCGCGGAGCATGAAGCGAAAGCGCTCGCCGACCTCGGGCTTCGCGTCGAATTCGGCCAGGGGGCAGACGCCCTGCATGCGCGGGCCGAGGTCCACAATGACGTCGTCACCGCTGACTCCGGCGACGGTACCGGGCATGAGGTCGTCCTTGCCGCGGCCAGCCTTGGAGCCTGAGTCCATGCCGTCCTCGTCGGGAGAGCTTCCGAGGGCCTGGAGGTCGACGCCGTCGAGAGCGGCCTGGATTTCCTTGTCGAGCGAGTCTTGGGACATTTCTGGATTCTCTTTCTTTCGGGTCGGCTCAGTGGCCGCTGCGGTGAACGTCGCGGGTGCTGGCCTGTTCCGTGGGCCAGAGGACGATCTCACCGATGTTGACGTGGGGCGGGCGGGTGACGGCGTAGCAGATCGCGTCGGCGACGTCCTCGGGCGTGAGGGGCGTCATCCCATCGTAGACGCGATCTGCGGCCTCCTGGTCGCCTAGGCGGACGAGGCTGAACTCGGTCTCGACGAGGCCGGGGTCGACCGTGGTGAAGCGGACGCCAGAGCCGAACTCGTCCAGCCGCAGCGCCTCGTAGATGGCGCGGACCGCGTGCTTGGAGGCGTTGTAGACGTTGCCGCCCGGGTAGACCTGGCGACCGGCCACGCTACCGAGCACGACGAGGTCTCCGCGACCGGCGGCGCGCAGGGCGGGGAGGGCCGCGCGGGCGGTGTGAAGAACCCCTTTGACGTTGGTGTCGATCATGTCGGCCCAGTCGTCCGTGTCGCCCTCATGGAGCGGCGCGACGCCCCGCCCAAGTCCGGCGTTGGCGACGACGAGATCGAAGGCCTGGTCAGCGAAGACCTCGGCCACCGCCGCCGCGTCACGGACGTCGGCTGCGGCGCAGGTGGTCCCCGGGCCAAGCTCCTCGGCCAGCTCACGCAGCCGGTCCTCCCGGCGCGCGACCAGGTGGACGCTGGCGCCGGCGGCCGAGAGGGCCCGGGCGGTGGCCCGTCCGATCCCGGACGAGGCGCCGGTGACCACCGCGCGCCGGCCGGCGAGCGGGGACTGTGCCTGCTGATCGTTCATGGGGGGAGTGTAGCCTCGTCCGGGCCCTCACGGGGGAGCGCGGCCCCGCAGACCTTGCGCCCCGGCCCGTGGCCGGGGCACGATGGTTCTGGCCGCGGACCTTCCGCCGGCGCTGATCGGTCCGGATTCTCCCCATGCGACACCCACTCCGGACCCTTCACTCGCTCGCACTGCTCGGCCTCGCGGGTGTGATGCTGGCGCCGGGCGGCCTCGCCGTGCAGGAGGCCCGCGAGGCCACGCTGTTCACCGGCGCGACGGTGTTTGCGGGCTTCGACGGCCGGCGGGCAGAGCCGCTGAACCGGCAGGGCACATCGTCTGCCATCCTCGTGCAAGGAGGGCGAATCGTCGGGATCGGGGGGGAGCGTGAGCTCGCCTCGCTCGATGCTGGACGGGCAGCGCGCCGGGTCGACTTGACGGGCGGCTTCATCTACCCGGGGTTCCAGGATGCTCACGGTGAGCTGGAGCGACTCGGGCGGGACCTCGAGCGGGTGGACCTCTCGGCGTGCGCAGGCCGGACGGCGTTGATCCAGGCGCTGCAGGCGCGCGCGGCGGCGCTCCCTGTGGGGCGCTGGGTGCAGGCTGGAGGGTGGCGCTCCGTGGAGGAGGGCGGCGCAACGGACAAGGACCGGCGGTCGCTCGCGGCTGCGATCACGGCGGCGCTGCCAGGCCACCCTGTGATACTCCACGAGGTGTCGGGGGACGGCATCCTGCTGAACGGCGCCGGCTGGTCGGCGTGCGGGCTCGGGGCGAGCGCTTTGCAAGCGGGTGAAGAAGGGGCCGGGGCGCGCGCGGCGTCGCCGGGAGGGTGGCTGCAGGGAGCCGCCGCGGCCGCGGCTCTGACAGAGCTTCCGTCGCCGTCCTCGAGCGAGCGAGCCCGAAGGATCCTTCGCGCCCAGGAGGTGCTGCTGCGCGCGGGGGTGACCTGCGTGCATCTCATGGGGCTGGAGGCTGACGAGGCGCGGGCCCTGTCGCAGCTGCGCGCGGACGGCCGGCTGCGGATCCGCGTTGTCGGGTTTCTTGATGCCGAGGCCGAGGCGTCGGCCGAGGAGTGGAGCGGGTGGGAGCGCGACCCCTCAGGCGCGGACAGATTCGTGATGGTCGGTGTCGCGCTCCGCCTCGATGGGTCCCTTGCCGTGGGCGGAGCGGCGCTGGACGAGGCCTACGTCGATGCCCCGGGGCAGCGAGGGGCCCTCTCGATCGGTTTCGCCCGAGCGAGTGAGCTCGTGACCGATGCGGCGCGCCTGGGCCGCCAGCCAGCGATCCAGTGCGCGGGTGATCGCGCCGTCGGGCTCGCCCTTGATATCTACGATCGGGCTCGCGCCGACCTCCCCGGGTTCATCGGCCTGCGCCCTCGCCTTGAGGGGGTGGACCTCTGCACCGCGTCTGAGCGCTCGCGGATAGGGCCCCTCGCCATCGTGCCCTCGGCGCAGCCCGGCCGTCTCGCGCGGCAGGCGGTGTGGGCGGTCGAGCGGCTTGGGAATGACCGCACGCTTGGTCTCCAGGCTTGGCGGAGCCTGGTGGCGGCGGCCTCTCAGCCCCTGGCCCTGGGAAGCGGTTACCCCGCGGGCGCGGCGGATCCACGCGTGACGTTCTTTGCCGGCGTGAGTCGCCGGTCCGCCGCGGCGCCGGCCGAGGCGGCGTTCACCCTCGGCCAGAGCCTGACAGCGAACCAGGTGCTCGGCGGAATGACCTCCGGTGCCGCCTTCGCGGCCACCCAGGAGGACCGCCGCGGGCTCCTCGCCAGGGGCTATGGTGGAGATCTGACGGTGCTCGACGTGGATCTGACCCAGCTGGGGCCAGGTGACGCCAGGCGGGCACTTGGAGCCACGGTCCTCATGACCGTGGTCAACGGAGAGATTCTCCACGACGGGCGCTGAGCCGGACCATTCATGACGACCATCAAGAGCAGCTATCGCGGTGAGCTTCGGACCGAAGCAAGCCACCTCCTGTCGGGCACGAAGCTCGTCACCGACGCCCCGGTCGACAACCAGGGCAAGGGCGAGTCCTTCTCGCCCACAGATCTCGTCGCCACCGGGCTCGCCTCGTGCATGCTCACGATCATGGGCATCGTGGCCGAGCGGCACGGATGGGACCTCACCCGCGCCACCGCCTCGGCCACCAAGGTTATGGCGGCGGACCCTGTGCGGCGCATCGCGCGGATCGAGGTCACGATCGAGATCCCTGGCGCCTTCAGCGCCCAGGCGAGGGCTGCGCTGGAGAAGGCCGCGCTGGGCTGCCCCGTTCACGCCACCCTGGGCAGCAACGTCGAGCTCCCCGTCCAGTTCATCTGGGACGAGGCCTGAGGCCTGAGGGGGTTGGAAGGCGGTTGGGAAGTGGTGGAGAGGCGCCGGGGTGAGGTGCCGTATCCCCTTGAGGCACCTGCGCGTCCAGGGGCGGCGCCGAGACGCAGCCTGGATCACCCTGACGCCAGCCCCGTGAGAATCGGCCCCCGGTGGGTCGTCGGGGGCGCGGGCCATCGGCTACCCTCCTCGCCCGTTTTCCGGATCCCTCACCCCATCTGAACTCCCATGTCCAACCGTCCGACCATCTTCATCGCCGGCTCTGGCGGTATTGGCCGTGCCCTCGCCCTGCTCCTTCGCAACGACTCGGGGATGGCGGCTGAGGTGGTCCTCGGGGACCTGTCTCAGGACGCTGCGGATGACGCCTGCGCCTTCGCGAACGTGGATGTCCCCACGGACGCGCCGGCTGCCCGCGGCATCACGATGCCCGCGACCGGCAGCAGCGACGAGTTGGCTGGGATCCTCGACGGGGCCTCTGCTATCCTGGACTGCCTCCCCGGCGCCCAGGCGCCCCGCATGGCCCGGCTCGCGAAGGAGCACGGTTGTCACTACCTCAACCTCACCGAGTACGTGGCGGAGACCAACGAGGTGCTCGGTATCGCCGAGGGTGCAGAGACCTGCTTCGCGCTTCAGTGCGGCCTCGCGCCGGGCTACATCAACATCCTCGGGAACGACCTCTTCCAGCGGGCCACCTCGGCGTGGGGCGTCGACACCGTGGATAAGCTGGAGATGCGAGTGGGGGCCATCACGCGCCACGCCACCGAGCCGCACTTCTACGGCTGGACCTGGAGCCCCGTGGGGGTGGCGACGGAGTACGTGAAGGACGCCATCGCGGTGCGTGACTTCGAGACGGTGGAGCTGCCGTCTCTCACCGAGTGCAAGACCGTCCTGCTCCACGGCTTCCCCTTCGAGGAGGCGCTGACCTCCGGCGGGGCTGCGGACCTGCCCGAGGCGCTGGCGGGCAAGGTCCGGGACCTGGACTACAAGACGCTCCGGCATCCCGGCCACTACGAATGGGTCGACGGTGTCCTGGCCGGTATCCCCGAGGGAGACGATCGCCCGGCGCGGCTGCAGGAGGCCATGGAGGCCGCCATCCCGCACGTCGAGGATGACCTCGTGGTGGTCTACGCTTCGGTCGAGGGCCGGGACAAGGACGGCGCGCTCCGCGCCGAGCGCGCGGCGCTCTTCTGCCCCAGCATCGAGGTCGGCGGTCGGCGGCTGCGGGCGATCCAGTCCACGACGGCGGCGGGTATCGCCGAGGTGCTACGCATCGTGCTGGAGGGCGGCCACAAGGGGCCCCTGCTCCAGTCCGAGGTGCCGACGGAGACCTTCCTGAACGGGCCCTTCGTCAAGCTCGCCTACGTCGACGAGCAGTCCCGCGGCTGAGGCGGCCGACTGCGCCTGCCGACTGCGCCTACCGACTGCGCCTGCCGTCAGCGCCTACCGTCAGCGTCTGCCGGCTTCCAGCGCGTCCATGAGGCCGAGTACGTGGCCGACCAGGCGCTCGCGGGCCGCGGGCGGGACGTACCGGTTGAGGGGCGGCATGTACTTGGCGGCCGAGAGGTGGGGCGCCTTGCGCTTGTACGCCTGGGGATCCTCCAGGTACTCGAGCAGGGTGGCCCGGGTCCAGTACTTGCGCTTGCCCAGGTAGCTGCCGCCTCGGCCGTGGAGCGCGCGGCCCTCGGTACCGTGGCACTGGGTGCAGAGCCGCGCGTAGATCTGCTCGCCGCTGAGCTGCTCGTAGGCCGATGCGCTGTCACACCCCGAGGAGGCGAGCCCTCCCACGAGCGCCAGCGTCAGCGCGGCGAGGGTCATGCTTGGGGTCAAAAGGGGGCGGCTCACAGGAGTAGATATAGGCCGGTCACTGGAGCCCGACAAGGCGAGCCCGCTGCGATTCATCCGTCCCCCGCGCGTCACAAGGGGTCACTCACGGTTCTCGCCGCGCCGGTTCGCTCATCGCTCCGTCCCCAGTCGCCCCAGCTCCGCGCGGGCGCGCTCGTCGCCTGGGTCGAGGGCGAGCGCCTGCTGCAGCGCCGCGCGGGCGGCCACGGCGTCTCCGGCGAGGCGTAGAGCTCGGCCCAGGCCGCGGTGGTATGCGGCTCGTCCCGGCGCGAGGGCTGTGGCCCGGCGGTACTCCTCCGCGGCCTCCTCGAAGGCCTCAGCGCGCAGGAGCACGTTGCCGAGGTTGGCGCGGGCCACGGGGTTTCTGGGGCCCGCTGCGACCGCCGCCCGCAGCTGCAGCTCGGCCTCCAGGAGGTCTCCCTCCGCCAGCGCGAGCGTGCCGAGGTTGGTGCGTGGTCTGCTGTAGTCAGGGTCCAGCTGGACCGCTCTCTCGAAGGCGGCGCGCGCCTCGGCGAGCTCCCCCGCCTCGCGCGCCGCGTTGCCCAGATCATTCCAGACCCGGGGGTCCTCGCTGTGGTCCGGGAGGTGCGCGCTCCAGAACGAGGCGCGCCCCTCGTAGGTGGCGGCCGCACGGGGCGCGGCGGCCGCGCACACCGCGAGGATCCCGACCTGGACCGCGATCCGAAGGCGCCGGGAGCGCAGGGGAGCGAGGGCCGTGTCTGCCAGAGCGGCGACGCCATAGCAGCCCAGGAGCAAGGGCTGATAGAGGAAGCGTGGGGCGAAGAGCTCTCCCGCTGGAACGAGCTGCACGAGCGGCGCGATGGCGATCAGTACAGCCCCCAGGCTCGCGAGGCCGGCGGCGGCTCGGGCTCGCTGGCGGCCGGTCTGGCGTACGGTCTGCCGGGCAAGGGCCATGAAGGCCACCAGGAAGACCGCGATCAGCGCCAGCGCCCGTGGCCCAGCCCCCGGGCTCAACTCCAGGTCCGCGAGGTGGGCTGAAGGGGGCCAGGCGGCCCAGGGGGTGAGGAACTCCATCAGCCCCCTCCACCACGCGGCGAGGCCGATCGGCACCCGTTCGAGCAGCGGAAGCGAGGCGAGCGGGGCCGAGGGGGAGGAGGGCAGCGGTGAACCGAGCGCCTGCTGTCGAAGGGCCGCGACCGCCGCGAGCGCGATGAGCCCGCCGGCGAGCGCTCCGAGTCCCCCGCGGCCTCCTGCGCAGCGGGCAGCCACCAGGGCGAGCACGGGCACGAGGACGACGCCGTCCTCCTTGCCGAGGAGCGCGACGCTGCAGGCCGTGAAGGCGAGTACGGCGCCGCCGAGGCCTGGCGCGCGGGACGTCCGTGCGAGGAAGGTGGCGCCGAGGAGGCCGAGGCCTGCGCCGAGAGCGGAGACCAGTGAGGTCCGCCCGGAGACCCACGCGACCACGTCCGCGCAGGCGGGGTGCAGCGCGAGGAGACCGAGCCCGATCCACGGGATCGGGAGTCCATGGGCACGATCGAGGCGGATCAGCGCGGCGCCCAGGAGCAGGATCACGAGGGCGTGCAGGACCACGTTGGTCTCGCGGAACGCTCCCCAGTCGGGCTCGGCGCCGGAGCGGCTCGCCGGTGCCGCGCCGGACCGCTCCCCGGCGGGCGGGCCCGAGCGGGACTGATCCCAGCGGAGGAGCAGCGAGGCCAGGGGGCGGAAGTGGCCGGCATCCTCGAGGTGGTGCCAGTAGTCCCGCTCGAAGGCGGCGACGGCCGGCAGCGAGCCCTCGACCACGGGGTTACCGATCACCGCCTCCCGGTCGTCGAAGGAGGGGCCAGGAGCCTCCGGGATCGATGCGGGGCCCCAGATCACGAGGGTCACCAGGAGCAGGCACGCGAGCCCCAGCCAGCTCCGGCGGAGGGCACCCTGAGCCGGGGGAGTCGACCCCTCCGACGTCACCCCGAGCGCGCCGCCGGAGGGCGGGCCATGGGTCAGGGGGGGGGAGCTAGGTGCGGACACGCGACCTGGATGGTAGCGACGGGAACGGGCGGCGCTGATTCCGTACCCTCGGACCCATGGTTCGGATCCTCGCCGCTCTCCTCATCGCCTACCTGGTGGTCCGCACCCTGATGGTGCTGGCGCTGGGGGACGTGTTCTTCTACGGCGAGGAGATGGAGAAGGGAGCGGTGTCCCTTGGGCTCCTGGGGGGGACGGACGTGGCCCTGGCGCGGCTGCCTTACCACCCCTACGAGGGGGGCGGGTTCGTGGCGAGCTGGTTCAAGCTGCCCTTCTTCTGGGTCCTCGGCCCCTGCGTCCTCGCCCACAAGGCGGCTGCGATCACCTGGGGCCTGCTGATCCTCGGCGTGACTGTGGGGTTCGTCGGCCGGCACGCCGGCCGAGGCGCGGCGTGCCTCGCGGCGGCGCTGTTCACCTTCGGCCCGGCGCACTTCCAGCGCGAGTCGCTGCTCCATCTGGGAATCCACTTCGAGAGCCTCCTCTGGATGGCGCTCATCTTCGACCTCGGGCTGCGGCTGGCCGCGGTCCCGCCGGGGCGCGCCGCCCCCAGGGGCGTCCTCGTCGGGCTTGGACTCGCCTCGGGGTTCGGCACCTACTTCAGCTACCAGGTGCCCTTCGCTGTCCTTGCGGTGATTGGCCTGCTGGCGTGGACCGATTGGCGCCGGATCTTCTCGCCCGCGCTCGTCCTCTCGACGCTCGCGGGCCTGCTGCCGCTCGCCTGGATGGCCCTCTCGGTGGGGGCCGAGGTCGTGGACATTCACGGCGCACCGGTCGGCGAGGAGGGCGGAGCCGCCCGGCTCATCGGCGCCCTCGGGGTGGGCCTGAGCTCCACCCTGTCGAGGGGCGGCGCGGCGCTGGGGATTCTCGCCGCCGTCGCGGGGCTGATCGCAGTGCCGC
The DNA here is from genome assembly GCA_905480285.1 of uncultured bacterium. Taxonomy (GTDB): domain Bacteria; phylum Planctomycetota; class UBA1135; order UBA1135; genus Saltatorellus. The sequence continues at coordinate 575 of CAJQPT010000033.1, read as the reverse complement.
CGGGGCGCGACCGGGCCCGGGCGCTCGGCCTGCTCTTCGGGTTTGCGCTGCTCTGGATGCTCGTGGCCACCCTGACCGGCATGGTCCCCGGAATCACGGCCGAGGGGCACTGGTACCGATTCGTCCGCTTCGCGCCGCTGGTGTACACCGGCCTGCTCCTGGTGGCGATGTCGGCGGGGCCCGCGCTGCGCCTGGGGCTCGGGGACGGGACCGGGCACCTGCTGGCGCGCCTCGCTGCGGCCGGCCTCCTTGGCCTCGGCCTGGTGCACTCCGCGCGGATCATCGCGGCCGGGGACCTGGGGAGCGCCAGCCAGAACGTCACGGCGCTGCTCGGGACGAGCGGAGTCGAGCTGCGCGGCGCCTTCGTGAAGCTGGTCCCGCGGCTCGAGGATCCCGATGAGCCGGACCCCGCGCTGCGGGCGGCCCGCGCGGCAGCTCAGCTCGCTGGACTCCAGGACCCTCGCGCGGACCTGCTGTCCTCGGAGCTGGCCGCCGCAGCGGCGCAGCAGGCCGTGGGTGCCTCGTCAGGGGCGCTCCTCGAGGCCCTCGTCAGCGAGTTTCCCGAAGGGCATTCG
>CAJQPT010000032.1 GCA_905480285.1 uncultured bacterium | reverse complement strand
GAAGAACACGTTGTTGACCAGCGGGTCCTTGTTGTCGAGGAACGGGCCCGCGCCCTGGTTGTAGATGAAGACCGCCAGGAACAGGTTGGCCCAGTTGGGGTCACCGTTGTGGAAGTAGCGCGTGCGCAGGTCGGCGTTCCGCAGGGTGGGCACCTTGAACTTGCCGCGGTCCGAGAAGTTCCCCGTGACGCCCTGGCGTCCGTTGTCTTCCGCGATGTCGCGGATGCCGATGTTGCGGTAGGTGCCGTCCGAGAAGAGGGGCGGGGTGTGGCACTGGGAGCAGCGCAGGCCTCCGGACATGAACAGGTTCATGCCGCTCCGCTCCTGCGAGTTGAGGGCGCCCGTATTGCCGTTCTGGTAGAGGTCCCAGGGCGTCTGGTCGGGGTGCAGCGTCCGCTGGTAGGTGGCGAGCGCGAAGCCGATCCGCTCGGCGGTGATCGCCGGGTCCCCGAAGGCGCTCTCGAACAGCTCTGGATAGGAGGGATCGACCGCCAGCGCCGCGACGAGGTCGGGGTTCAGGTTGGCAGCGAGCGCCAGGGGCTGGACCTGCTCGAGCTTGGCTCTCACGTCGGCCCAGGTGCGGCCCTCATCGGCCATCTCCACGAAGGAGAGGATCGGCCCCACCGCCTGGGACTCGAGCGCCCCACCGCTGGGGATGCTGACCTGCCCGGTCTCGGGGTTGATGAATGTTGAGCCTGCCCGGCCGTCCCAGAAGAGCTCGTCGAAGAACGCGGCGCCGATGGGCGACGGCGAGCGCCGACCGGTCACCTGGGGGGAGAACCCGAAGGAGGCGTCAGGCGTCAGGTTGCCGCTGGCGTCCGCGAGCCGAACACCGGCCGAGGCGAAACGGTCGTCAGAGTCACCGTAGACACCGTTGAGTCCGGGGTGTCGGCTCCCCATGTCCACGCGCGGATCGGAGCCGCCCGCGCTCGGGATGTGACACGTTCCGCAGGCGATCGTGTTATCGGAGGAAAGCTGCTCGTCCCAAAAGAGAGCCTTCCCGAGGATACGCTTGGGCTCTGTGATCGGGTTCTCTGGCGGGAAGGGCGGGGCAGGTAGTGACTGCGCCGCGGCGACAGCGGGAGCGATCAAGGCGAGCGAGATGGAGGCGATGGGGAAGCGCATACCTCAAATAGTACCCCCGTTCTGCAGCCGCCCCCAGGATCGAGCCATGCGGCTTCCCCGCAGGGGATGATCCAGATCGGGACCCTCCCGCGACCATCTGACACAAAGCCGGATAGCACTGCGACGAAGCGCCACTCAGCGGCGGCGGCGAGCCCGATGACGCCTCGGCGGGGCCCCCTCTCGAGCAGCGTCCGCGGCGTCGACACGCAGCGAGACCAGGGCCAGCTCCACGGCCTCATCCTCAGCGCCTCGCCGCTCGACCGGGCGAACCAAGGTCCCGAAGAGCAGCACCGGCCCGCTGCGCAGGAACCACTCCCTGCAGCTCAGCTCCCCGGCGTCGTAGTCGACCTCGAAGCCGACGAAGTCACCGAGGCGTACGTCCCGAACGGGCGCGCCGGCCTCCAGGTGGTCATTCGCGACCTCGTCAAGGTCGTCGTCGTTCACGTCCCCGTCCTTCTTGCGGTGGCCCTGCATCTGCAGGCACCCCCCGCCCTCCGAGGTGAACATGACCGCTCCGTCCTCGGAGGCCATGTCCCAACTCTCGGGGCCGAGCATGCTCCAACCATCACCTTCGAAACCGTCCGCCATGGTCGAAGGGTACCTCGATCAGGCCCCGAGCGCCGGACCTGTCAACGGCGACTCGGCCCGGGGAGGAGCTCGACCATGGCTGCGCCCATGGCATCGCCCACCAGCAGGTAGCTCTCCGCGTTGCCAAACCAGTGATGGCCGTGACCTGTGTTCGGAGAGTCCTTCGCCTCACGCAGGAACGCCCGGGTCTCCACGAAGGCCGCCGGCCCTCGCCGTCGCGCGGCTCTCGTCCCCGCGGCCTGAGCCTTGTGCAGGGCGGGGTTGTTCATGTTGCCGGTCTCCCCCACGACCACCGGCAGCTTGCGGTCCCCGAGGCGCTCGCGGACGTCCCCTACCAGCTGCTCCAGGTTGCCCGCGTAGTCCCGCGTGGCCTCGCCATCGCACCCGTCGTTCCAACCCTGGAACCAGAACAACCCCTCCAGCTGGGGCTCGAGGTCCTTCCACTCGGGGAAGGCCTCGCCGACGCCTTGGAGCGCCGCATCGAGCTCCTTGAAGATGCGCTCGTAGTAGGGCCCCACCTCCCCGCCGGCGGACGGCGGACGGAAGTCCACGTGCAGGCTCTTCCCGCCCCAGCACGCCTTGACCAGGAGCACGGGTCCCTCGAACCGATCCCCCAGCACCTTGCCGAGCGCGAGCTCCGGCCCGAAGTGATGGCGCCCGCCGTAGACGGCGTAGCCGATGGACAGCGGCCCCTTCTTCTCCTCGTGGGGGGTGCGATACCAGACCCCGACGTCACTGCGCTCGCTCCAGGCCCCGTCATCCCCTCGGACCCAGCCCCAGCGCTCCTTGAACTCGGGGGCCTCCAGGAGCTTGGCGAGGGTGCCTCGGCCGCCGTTGTAGTGCTCCTCGTGATCGAGATCGACCACGGCCTGGCCCTCCATGTTGGACTGCCCCGCGAGCAGGAAGACGTGGAGCTTCTGCCGCCCCTCCTGAGGATCCGGCGCCGGGGCCGCGGGCCCGTGGAGGGAGAGGAGCAGCGGCGATCCGGCGAGGGCGAGGAGCAGGGCGGCGAGCTTGGGATTCATGGACCCACCATAGGGCACCGCCCCTCCCTTGGCCTCGCCTCCCTACTTACCGCCGCGGCGACCGCCGCCCATGGCGTTGAACTGCTCGACCTGCTGCTGGTTGAGCACGCCCTGCAGCTCGGCCTGATACGTCTCGGCCTCGTTGCCCTTGAGCTCGCCCGCGGCCGCGCGGTCGCCCGACTCCCACAGCCGCATCATCTCCGCGACCCGCTCGTTGCGGGCCTCGATCACGCCCCGGAGCCCATCCGTCTGGGCGTTCGTGAGGCCGAGCTGCTGCTGGTACTCCGGCATCTGGGTGTCGAGCTTCGCCGTGGCCGCGGCTCCCTTGGCCTCGGCCCTGGCCGCCCGCTCGGCGGCGCGGACCTCCTCAAGGGCCGCCGCGACGTCGTTCTTGAGACCCTCGGCGGCTGCAGCCTTGCCTCCGGGGCTCGACCCGCTCGTCGTGAGCTCCGCCAGGAGCTCGGCCCTGAGCGCGTCGATGTCCGACTGCTCCACGAGGTCGCCTGCGGGTATCCGAGACGGCGCGACCGGGCGACTCGCCAGCACCTCAAGGCGTCCAGACAGGTCATTCAGCTCGCCGCGCAGCGCCGCGATCTCATCCCTGACCTGGTTGAGCCCCGTGTCGTTCTTGACGGTGGGCTCAACGCGGGCCCCTTCGGGGCTGGAGTTGAGGTTGGTGAGAAGGGCGAGCCCACTGATGGTGAGCGCGGCGGCAGACAGGAGGATGGGGAGTTTCATGGTGTGGTCGATGGGCCAAGAGGTCGGCTCAAGGAAGTCAGGAGAAGTCAGCAGATGGTGGCGAGATCGGACGGTTGGCGGGTGAGCTGGGATGGACGGGATCGGGCTGGACTGAGCCAGGTTGGATCGGCACGGGCTGTACCTTCACCGGGTCGCACTTTCACCGGGTCGTACTTTCGCCTGGCTGAATCTCCACCTGGCGGATCTTCAGGCCGGACTCGAGGCCGTGACCGACGCACCACCAGTCCTCGATGATGCTCCCTGAAGCTTGGCCCCTGAAGGTGCCGCCAGCGACGGTGGATGGCCCCTTGTCCCTGGCACGGAGTCCGCCCTTGGACCGCGCGAGGGGCGCGAAGTCCGCGCCGAGCAGATCCAGCTCGAAGAAGGCGCCGCCAGGCAAGACGTCGGAGGTGAAGCTCACCTTGCCAGCGTACCTGCGGTCCGCTTGGGCCAGCGTCAGCCCGATCGTCAGCCTCGTGGGACGCGCGACCCACCCGGTGACCAGGACCCTGGAGTCGTTCGTCAGGAGCACCGGCGCGCTGTCCCCGCCCGCGGAGACCGGCCCGGCGGCGACCAGGCTCCCCCAAGCACCGCCCTTCTTGGCCTCATTCTCGGCCGCGCCTTCCGGGGAGCCCCCAGGAGAGCCCCCAGGAGAGCCCTCTGCGGAGCTCTCTGAGGAGCCCTTCGAGGAACCCTTTGGGTAACCCTCCAGGTCCCGCTTGCCCCCGAGCTTCAACGCCCGCTTGCTCCAATGCGCGGCCTTCTTCCTGAGCGCCACCGCCTCGAGGCCCCCGTCCGCCGCGAGGAAGCGCTCCAGTGCCTCCGCCTCGGTCAGCTCGCCGCGCTCCACGGCCCTGGAGAGCTCCGCCTTCAGCGCCTCGAGGTCCATCACGAACCGGCCCTGGGTCGGGTCGTCCCTGAGGCTGGCGCTCCAGCTCCCCGTGGGTTCCGGCCTCACCCGCGGGTGGAAGGCGTCCCCAGCGAAGGGGGTGGCCACCGCGAACTCGCCGGCGGCGACCTCCACCCGCTGGCCGTCCACATTTCGGCGCATCTCAACTCGCCCCTGGGTCACGTCGAGGGTCGCTCGCTCCTCGGAGGCCTGGACCCTGAAGCGGGTGCCGAGGACTGCGATCTCCGCCGCCGCCGTGAACACCAGCATAGGTTGCTGCCCCTGCGGCGCGACCTCCGCGAGCAAGCGGCCCCCGTCCAGGGCGATGACCTTCTGCCCCTCGTCGGAGATCGTGGCCCTCGCGATCCCCGTCAGGGTGATGGTCGACCCATCGTTGAACGCGAGCTCCGCCCAGGCATCCGGGCCGCGGAGGGCGAGGACGCCGCCGGGGAGCGCCGACCCTGGCGCAGGGAGGGGCTCCGCCTGTCCGCCGCCAGCGACCCACTCCACGGCTCCTGCGGCCTCGAGCACCCGGAGCACCGGCGCCGGCTCTGCCCCTGAGCCGCCGATCAGGAGGGCGCCCAGCAGCGTCGCGGCCAGCGCCGCCCCGATCGCCACGGCTCGCGCGAGCAGCGGCCGCCGACCGCCGACCTCCGCAGGCAAGCGGTCCATGGTCGCCGCCACGAAGCCGGCGCGCTCCCGTGCCGTCCCCGAGAGCGCCAGCCCCAGCTCGCGGTGGAGGCGCAGGGTCTCGACGCGGCCCGCCCGCGCGCCCGGGTCAGACTCGAAGGACCGACGCAGCGCCTCCATGCCGGACTCGCTCAGGTCTCCCTCGAGGTAGTCAAGCCAGAGGGCATCGGGGTGCTGGTTGCTGCCGCTCTGATCACTGCCGCTCTCTTCACTGCCGCTCTGTTCGCTGCCGCTCTGTTCGCTGCCGCTTGGATCACTGGGCCTCCTGCCGCTGTTGTCCTGATCGCTCACGCGCTCCCTCCCTGGCCTGCGACGCCGAGCTCAACGCAGTCGCGGAGGCGCCCGCGGAGCTTCCACAAGGCCTTCTTGATGGCCGGCACCGATCGGCCGAGGCGCTCGCCGATCTCCGCTAGCGGGAGCTGCTCCCGGTACCTCCACCCCAGGAGCTCCCGCTGCCGCTCCTCGAGCTGCGCGAGGCAGCGCTCCAGGTGCTCGATGCGGGCCTCGTGCCCGGCGCCCAGCTCCTCGTATCGGACGAGGTCCTGCTCCAGGAGCTCGGAAACAAAGCGGGCGTGGTAGTCGGCGGTCCGCCTCACCCGATTCATCTCCGTCTTGAGCTCGAAGCTGGCGAGGGTGAACAGCCAGGCCGCGAAGTCCGTCCCCGCCTCGAAGCGATGGAGCTGCACGTAGGCCTGAACGAAGGCGCGCTGGGCGACGTCGTCCACGTCGATGCCAGGCCAGGCCCGCCCCACGAGCCAGGCGCGGAGGGGGCGCTCGAGGCGGGTCACCACCTCGGCGTACGCCCCGCGGTCGCCGGCAATGACCCGCTCTACCGCGGCGGAGAGATCCGCGGCGAGGCTGCCCCGACGGGTGGAGCCGGCCTGGTTGGACGGGTGGTCGTGCTTCATCGAAGGCTCTCGCTTGCGGGCCCAGCTGCGGGCCGTTCAAGGGGCGAGGACCCGGCGCCGCGGCGGGTTACCCCCCATCAGCCAGAACTCTCCCGGACCGCCTCCGGCCGCCGTCAGGGGCGCTCGACCGCCTCGACCGAGCGCACCTCGCTCCGACCTCCAGCCCCGACGGCGAAGGGGAAGCGCTGGTTGGAGGCCGCCGCGCCCGTGCGCCCCTGCTTGTCGATGGCGATGAAGCAGACGTCGAGCTGGTAGCCCAGGGGATCCACCGCCGCGATCCGGTGGACCATGGCCTCGCAGGCCTCCTGGGGGTGCATGCCCTGGCGCATCATCTCCACGATGACGGTCGTCGCGCTGTAGCGCATCACGTTCTCGCCGACGCCCGTCGCCCCGGCCGCGCCGACCTCGTTGTCCACGAAGAGCCCCGCCCCGAGGATCGGCGAGTCCCCCACCCGGCCGGGCAGCTTGCCCCCCGCCCCGCTGGTGGAGCAGCCACCGTAGAGGTCTCCGTTCCCGTCGAGCATCAGGAGCGTGATGGTGTCGTGTCCCTTCTCTGCAGGCTCCTCGGGATCACGGTCTCGCGCCACCCAAGCCGCCTTCTTGGCGGCGAGGTCCGAGACGTCCACGGTCTCGAGGCCCTGCTCCAGCGCGAACCAGCGGGCGCCCTCGCCCACGAGCATCACGTGCCGGGAGCTGTCCATGACGCGCCGCGCCGCGGTGATGGGGTGCACGATGCCCTCCATCCCGCCGACGCTCCCCGCGCCCCGCGTCGGGCCCTCCACGATGCAGGCGTCGAGCTGCGGATAGCCCGCGGCGTTTGGGCGCCCTGCCAGTCCCACCGAGCCATCCGAGCCCAGGGACTCGATCAGCCGGATGCCCTCCTCGATCCCGTCGAGCCCCGAGCCCCCAGCCGCGACCTTCTCCGCGGCGGCGTCCACCGCGAGCTTGCCGAAGGGCCAGGTCGCGATCATGACGGGACCGCTCGCGGCGGGTTCGGGCGTCTCTTGCATGGGCGCGCTGGCGCAGCCGACGAGAAGGGAGGCGGGTGCCGCGAGGGCGAACAGGAGGAGCTTGGCGCTGGCATGCCTCCAAGGCTAGGCGCGCGCACGCGGCGCCACCAGACAGGGAGCCGGGAAGCCGACCGTCGCCGTTCGGGAGCCCCGGTCTGGAGCCCCGGTCTGGAGCCCCGGTCGCGGGTCGAGAGCGTCAGTCGCCGGTCGGGAGGGTCACCCCCTCGGGGAGGAACGTGACCTCACGGTCGTTGGGGAGGGCCGGGCCGGCCGTGGACCGTCCGGCGCGCACGGTCCGGTCGAGGCTCCGGAGCAGCCGCGCCACGCGCTCGGGCTCCGCGTCGGCGAGGTTCTTCTGCTCCCGAGGGTCCGCCGCGAGGTTGAAGAGCTGCAGCGGCGGGAGCCCCTCCTTCTTCGCGACGTTCTCGCGGGGGGCGCTCCAGCCGCCGCTCCCGCCGGCGAGGCAGAGCTTCCAGTCCCCCTCGCGGATCGCGAAGTGGCCGGAGACCGAGTGGCTGACGAGCGCGCGGCGACCGCTGGACGGCGCGCCGCTAAAGACCGGGAGCCAGCTGTAGCCGTCCTCGCCGCCGGCCGTCCGGCCGCGCTCCCCCGTCACGTCTTCGAGGGTGGCGTAGATGTCGGTCAGGCAGGCGAGCGCGGAGGAGGTTTGCCCAGCGGGCACCTTCCCCGGCCAGCGCACGATGAGCGGCACCCGGTGCCCCCCCTCGTAGATGTCGGCCTTGTGCCCGCGGTACCCACCGTTGGGATCGTGGCCGTGCTCGCCGAGCAGGGGGAAGTTCGCCTCGGGGGAGCAGCCGTTGTCGCTCGTGAAGATCACGAGGGTGTTGTCGGCCACCCCGCCTTCCTCGAGCGCGGCCATGACCTGGCCCACATGGTGGTCGACCTGCATCACGAAGTCCGCGTAGGGGTTCATCTCGCTGGCCCCCTTGAAGGGTGGCATCGGGACGATGGGCGTGTGCGGCGACGGCAGCGGCAGATAGAGGAGGAAGGGCTCTCCCTCACGGGCTGCGGGCGCGCGCTCCCCGATGAAGCTGCAGGCCTCCGCCACCAGATGGGGCAGGGCCTGGTCAATGAAGAAGTCCTCCCCCACCGGCCCCTCCCGGTACCAGCCGTACCGGTCCTCCTTGCGCGTCACGCCCTCGGAACGGTCCGGCTGTCCCGTGACGCGCCCGGACTCGACCCACACATAGGGGGACATGTCCAGCGAGGCCGGGAGCACGTGGTAGTGGCCGAACCCGTTGATGTCCGGACCGTTGGTCACCGGCCCCTCAAAGTCGATGGCCCCCCCGGGGTCCCCGCCCTCCCGGCTCCAGTCGAGGCCCAGGTGCCACTTCCCGATGGCCGCGGTCGCATACCCCGCGCCCTCCATCAGGTGCCCCAGGGTCGCACGGTCCCCCGGGATCAGGTGCGAGCTGTTGCCGTTGAGGACGCCCTTGGCCAGCCGACTCCGCCAGTTGTAGCGGCCGGTCAAGAGCCCGTAGCGAGTGGGCGTACACACCGCGCTCGTGGAGTGAGCGTCCGTGAACGTCATCCCACCTGCGGCCATGGCCGCGAGGTTCGGCGTCTTGATCTTGCAGGTGCTCGAGGTCGGCGAGACGTCGCCGATCCCCAGGTCATCCGCCAGGATGATGACGACGTTGGGCCGCTCGGGCGCGGTCGAGCCAACCGGTGCACCGACAGGGCCGCCTGGGCCTGAGGAACAGGGCATCGAGAGGGTCGAGGCGAGCAGCAGCGGGGCGAGGAAGGTCATACAAGGACCCTACGTGGCGGGGCCTGGACCGCCAAGGGCCCTCGAGGCGCCGCCGCGGCGCCTGGCAAGAGCCACCCTTCGGCCCCTCCTGGGTCGCCCCAGAGCTTTTCCGCGGCCCTTATCGCCTCGCTGGCCAACGCGGGCCCTTGGGTGCTGACCGCGGCCCAGGCCTGCAGCCCGAAACGCCGGGCTTGCCGCCCCCCTTGGCGGGAGGGGCACCCGTGGTACTGTGCGTCGCATCTCCGGTGCCGGCCGTTGCCGCGCCGCTCGCTTCTACTTTGCCACATCCCATGCGAATCCTGCTCTCCACCATCAGCGCGGCCGCCATCGTCGGCCCCTCCATGGCTCAATCGGTCGTCCTGAGCGACAGCTTCGAGACCAACTCCTCCGCCAACTACACCCTGGTCGACGACGGCACTCCGGACGGTTCCCAGACGTTCGCCTTTGACTACGTCGCCGCCGGAGTTCCGCTCGCGCCTCGCTCAGCCGCCGGCGACGTCGGTGGGCTCAAGCTCACGGTCAACGATACCGCTGGCTCGTCGGACGCCTGGACCGTCTACAACAACACACCGGTCTCCGCCGAGCGCTACAAGCTCACCGTCGACGTCTGGATGAACTTCGTCGGCTCGTCCGGTACGACCGAGTACGCCCAGATCGGCGTCGCGGGGGACGGGGTCTCCAGCAACACCATCCTCTCGCCCTCCGCGGGCTCCGGCTCCTACATCGCCTTCACGGGCGACGGCGGATCGGTCACCGACTACAGCTGGTTCAGGGACTGCAACAACGCCTTCCCCACTGACCCCGAGTGCGCCACCATGCCGAACTCGCACTACAGCTACATGGGGCACGGCGCGAACGCGTCAGGGAGCTTCTACCAGGCCCTCTTCCCCTCGCCGCCGTCCACCATCTCGGGGTCGCCGGGCAACATCTGGACGACCGTGGAGATCGAGGTCGACAACTTCGCCGGCGTGATCACCTACAGCTTCGACGGACAGCTCACCTACCAGAGCGACTTCTCCGGGTCCTTTGACGGGCTCGTGAGCCTCGGGCTCTTCGACCGCTTCAGCTCCCTCTCCGGCCCGACCAACTTTGCGATCTACGACAACCTCGTGGTGGAGACGCTCCTCACGCCGATCGGCACGAACTTCTGCACCGCGGCGGTGAACTCCACGGGCAACGCCGGCGCGATCTCGGCGCTCGGCAGCGACATCGTGGCCGACAACAACGTGATCCTCACCAGCTCGTCGCTCCCCCTGAATGCCTTCGGCTTCTTCCTGACCAGCCAGGCGCAGGGGTTCACCCAGAACCCCGGCGGTAGCTCGGGCAACCTCTGCCTCAGCGGCTCGATCGGCCGCTACGTCGGGGCCGGACAGATCCTGAGCAGCGGCACCGCGGGCGAGTTCTCGCTGCCCCTGGACCTCAACTCCACCCCCCAGCCGACGGGCCTGGTCTCCGTTCAGGCCGGAGAGACGTGGAACTTCACCTGCTGGCACCGCGACGCGGTCGGCGGGTCGGCGACGTCCAACTTCACGGACGGCCTCGAGGTCCAGTTCCAGTAGCCGACGCCGGCAGCCCCGGTGAGGGGCGCCAGTGAAGAGAGCGGCCCCCGGAGAGGACATCTCCGGGGGCCGCTTTCGTGTCGCGCCGCTGGCGGGGTTTAGCCCTCTTGCTCGAGCTCGGCCACCAGGCGCCGGACGATCTCCCGACTCCCGGTCCCCTCCGACTCGGCGGCGAAGGAGGTGATGACCCGGTGCATGAGGACAGGCTCCGACACGGCGACCACGTCTTCAAGCCGGACCATGTAGCTGCCCTGCAGCGCTGCGCGGGACTTCGCGCCCAGGATCAGGTACTGCACCGCCCGCGGGCCAGCGCCCCATGAGACCAGGCGATCCAGCCATTCGGGCGCCTCTCCAGCCCCGGGGCGGGTGCGCCGCACGAGCTTGGCGGCGAACTCGAAGATGTGCTCGGGAACGGGCACCCGCCGCACCAGGTCCTGGAGCGCCCGGACCCGAGCGCCGTCGAGCACGTGCCCCAGGGCGGGGGCCGCGGCACCCGTCGTCGAGCGCGCGATCTCGATCTCCTCGTCCAGGCTGGGGTAGTCCACCTCGACCATGAACATGAAGCGGTCGAGCTGCGCCTCCGGCAGGGGATACGTCCCCTCCTGCTCGATGGGGTTCTGGGTGGCGAGCACGAAGAAGGGCTCGTCCAGGGTGTAGGTCCGCCCCACGACGGTCACCCGGTGCTCCTGCATGGCTTCGAGCATGGCGGCCTGGGTCTTGGACGGCGCGCGGTTGATCTCGTCCGCCAGCACGATGTTGGCGAAGAGCGGGCCCTTCACGAACTCGAAGTCGCGGCGGCCCCCCTCCCCCTGCTGGAGGATGTCCGTGCCCGTGATGTCCATGGGCATCAGGTCCGGCGTGAACTGGATCCGGCTGAAGCCAAGGTCCAGGGTCTCGGCGAGCCGGCTGACCAGCAGGGTCTTCGCCAGGCCAGGCACGCCCATGAGCAGCGCGTGCCCCTGGGCGAAGAGGCAGATGGCGAGCTGCTCGATGACACCGCGCTGACCGACGATGACCTTCGAGAGCTCATCGACGACTCGCTGGTAGTCGGAGCGAAGCGCGTCGATCGCCGCGACGTCGTCGGCGCCGAGTTCGGCGGCGGAGGAGTTGGGTTCGGTGGTCATCGGAGGAGGGTTCGGTGAGCGGCCGGGCCCGTTGCGGCCCGCCCGTGAGGGGGCGTCGAGTCGCAGCGTGAGCGCTACTTGCCCGGATCTTCGGCGGTGGGGACAGGGCGGAGCCGTACCTGGACTGGAGCGCTCCGCCCCACGGTCCACTCCCAGCGCTGCACGCCGCCTTCTTCGGACGAATACCGGACCTTGAGCCCGCCGACGAGGTCACGGAGGAGCAGCTCGCCGTCCTCTCGTGGTGTCCCCTCGCAATAGTGGACAGGGCTGTCCGCGCCGGAGACCTGAAACATCTGGTAGACCCGCCGGACGCTGTCGAAGCCGATCACCGTGAGCTGGTCCACCCGCTCGAGCTTCGGTGTCCGGTCCGCCGAGGCGTCGCCGTCGTTGGGCTCGACCGCACCGGACTCGGGCTCGACGATCACGCCGCCGACGGAGACGAGGTAGCGGCCGTTCCCGACCAACCGCGTCCGACAGAACCGAGCGACGGCCTCCCCTGCGCCCTGCTCGACGATGAAGTCACCGACGAGGTCGGCGAGCCCTGCGTGCTCGGGCGCGTAGTTACGGGCAGGGTCGGGGTTCTTGTCGTCCCGATTGAGCTGGTCCGGTGCGAGCTCGCGGTCCAGCAGCCCCGCGAGGACATCCCGGGGCTCGCCGTCCACGCGCACCGCGCGGGTCTCCGCGAGCTCCTTCCAATCAGGCCCGATGAACAGCTTGGTCAGGGTGCCCCCCTTCTCCACGAACATCGTCGCCGACCGGAAGGTCTGGTACGGATCCGAGAGGACGAGCGCTCCCTCGCCGGTGACGTCGCCCTCCGAGTACGTCATGGCCGTCTGGCCACCGTCCAACGTGAGGTTGAAGAGCTTGCCGGAGTCGTTCCGCGCGCCGAGGAAGGCGAGGATCTCCACGCCATCCAGGTCCGTCAGGGTGAGGATTCCCTCGCCGTTCAGGAGCAGCTGGCTGTCCGAGGTGCCCTCGAGCGTCAACTCCACACCGGGGGCCCCCACAGCCGCCATGTCGATCCGGGTCTGCACCTCGAAGCGGCCGACGGAGCCCTCGATCCCGCGCAGGATCGACTTCTTCGTGAGCCCCGGGCTGACCTGGACGGCGCCAGAAGGCTCCTGTTGCTGCGCGGGAACGCTGGAGACCGGGACGCTGGAGACCGGAACGCTGGAGACCGGGACGCTGGACACCGGGAGGCAGAGCCACGCCGCGGCCCACGCCAAGGCCAAGGCCAGACGGGTGGCGCGTTCAGAGGTGCGAGGTGGGGACATCGGAGAGAGCATGGGGTCAACAGGCCGCGCGGGGATGGGGCCAACAGGACCTCGGAGCCTATCCGCTCTCTGCCCCGGTCGCCGGTCGGAGCGTCCGGGCAGGGAGAGCTGGGCACGAGACGTGTCTCGATCTGCCGAGGGCTTGTGCGCCTGGCACCGGCCTCACCGTCGAGCCTCCCCCTCAGGCCGCGGGCCTCTCCCTCATGCTACAGGGCGCTCCATATCGACTCCACCCCAGCAGTTCGGCGTCCAGATCTGGTCGTTCCCGGCCAGCTTGCAGTGCATGAACAGCTGCAGCTTGTAGGCCGTCATCCACTTCACCGGGTGCTCCAGCAGCGCCTTGCCCAGGGTCATGGTCTCACCTCTCGGTGAGGTCGCCTCCTGACTCGCGAAGGCCTCGTCGGTCAGGGCTCCGAAGGCCTCCTCCAAGCCCGCCGCCTGGGCATCCAGGGCCGGCAAGATCGCCTCCGCGCTCAGTTCGGCCGACGCTGCGGCGAGGGCCTGGTACCGATCCCATCCTCCGTCGATCATGGCGTAGGTGCCGCCGAGCCCGCAGAAGCTCTGGTAACGGAGCAGCTCGAGGGTGCTCCGCTGCCCCTCCGACGGCCGGAAGTCCATCCCGCCAGCGGGGACCTTGCCCACCAGGTGGCGGGTGATCTCAATTTCACGGAGGAGCGAGTCGAGGATGTCGTGGCGCGAGAGCATCGGTGCAGGGGGTTGTGTGTCCAGAAGCAGCGAGGAAGACGATGTTCGTCGTCCCCAGTGTGGCCGACATCATGACCTCAGGGGCCTCTCCGCATCGGGACAATCCCTCGGTGGTCCGGCCCCGCTGAGCCCTTCGATGGGGCAACCGCCCGAGGGCGCCAGGAAGAACCCCGAGGGTGTGCCCCAGCGAGCGGACTGCCCCTGCGAGCTACGGTCAGGGGCTGAGAGGCAAGACCCAGGAGCCTGCGACGTGCGACGACGCCGCCGGCAGCCAGGCCTTCGTGCGTGCCGAGGACCGTGGCCCGGCACCTTCGAGGACCGCGCGGCGGCACGAGGCAACCAGCCGCTCCTCACTTTGGGAGCGGGCGCCACGCGCACCCGTATGGGGGGACTCGTACTCATCACGCCTTGAGAACGCGCCGGTCGCGCCACCCATGTTGCGATCGCCCCGGATTCGTGGCCTCCGGTCCAAGCGCGCGACTTCCTAGCTACAAGCGTCCAGATCGCCACCCCCTTGCCCGACTCGCAAGGCGCTGCGCCCGTCATGAATCGCGCGGAGGTTCGCCGTCGTCCCCTGCGACACAAATTGGCATCCAACGCTTCTCCGGCCGCGAAGCGAGAGCAAAGGCGAAGGCTGCACCGACTTGACGTCGGCACAGCCCTCGTGTGTTGGACAGACCAATTCACCCGCCGTCGAGTCATCGTCTCGCCTGCGGATCGCACTGAGCTTAACTCATCATGCTCGTCACCATTCTCTCAAATCTAAGCAGCCCCGTAGCTGCCCTCGCGCCCGAAGTTCTGAAGTTGGAGCCGACCGACTACGTCGGTATCTCCTTCTTCGCCATT
>CAJQPT010000031.1 GCA_905480285.1 uncultured bacterium | reverse complement strand
AGGGCCACCGCTCTCAGGCTCCAGCGGTATCTCGACGCTCGCCTGGACCGTCCCGATTCCAGCCCTGCGGACTCTCTGTCCCCTGAAATGGGCCGGCTGGCCCCTCAACCCGAATGGCCGCCTGGGGAGCTCGGGTGCGGGGCCCCCTCAAGAAAACCAGGGAGATGCGGCCACCAAAGCCGCGGCGGCCCCGTACACCCGAGACTCCGAAGGCCCTCCCTCCATCGCCATGACGCTCCTCATTCGCCTGGCCAAGGCCCCCCTCGCGCTCTCCCTGGTCGTCCTCGCGCTCGCCGCTTCAGGATGCCACCCCTGGGGCATGCGGCTGCTCTCGCTCGAGATCAGGCAAGGCGAGGAGCTCGTCTACGAGAGTTCATTCGACGTCAGAGACGACAAGGGCATCGCAGAGATCTGGGACGAGGCCGCAGAGAACATCTTCGCGGATGGACTGTCCGCGCCCGACGCCTTCTCGTTCCCTGAGCCCACCCGAGCCCACCTCGACGGCGTGGTCAACGTTCGGATCGCTCACGGCAGTCAGATCGTCAGTGACGTCTCCTTGGAGGGCATCGACCTGATCCGCAGCGACGACTCCGCCACGGACTGGCGCCTGCCGCGCGAGGAGATCCTGCGCGCCAAGGCGGCCGCGGGCCTCTGAGGGGTCAGACCTCGAGGACCTCGGCGCCGACGCCTGCGACCGAAGGGTCCTTCAGCCAGACGAGCGCGCACGAGACGTCCGAGGACGGCAGATCGAAGAGCGCGGCGACCGCCGATCGGTACGCCTCCATCTGCTCACGGTGGGCCGCGCGGACCTCGTCCGACGAGGCGACCGCGTCGGTCTTGTAGTCGATCACCTGCGCGTTTTTTACGCGTCCCCCTTCCCGGTGCAGCACGAGCCGGTCGATGAACCCGCGCCAGCGGAGCTGGGCTCCATCCTCATCTTCCACCTGAACCTCGAAGGAGCGCTCGTTGTGGACCGTGACCTCACCAGGCGGACAGGTGAGCAGCTGGACCAGCGCCTCTGAAGCCATGGCCTCTTGGAACCTCGCGAGGGCACCGTCCACGAGCTCGGGGTCCTCTGCGCCGACGCGGCCGAGGCTGGCCCGCAGGTCCGCATCCGCGCGCGGCCCCTGATCCAACCACTCGACGTCCTCGAAGAGGGAGTGCACGAGCGTCCCGAAGCGCGCGCCGCGGCCGCTGGAGCCGGAGAGCAACGAGCGCACGGACTCGGACGAATGCCCCGCGGAGCTGGGGGCACGGACGGCGTCTTCTTGTGGCGCTGGATCCAGCTGCAGCCGGTGTTCCTCGACGGGCTCCTTGGCGCGACCCTCGTGCACCGGGGCCCAGGCGTCGGTGGAATCGGCGTGGGACCAGACCTTCTCGTGGTCGCCCTCGAAGGTGAGTTCACCGACGATCTGACCATCGAAGGCCTCCGCGACGAGGGCACCGTGGCTCTGGCTGGGCGACTTCTTGCCAGGCGCGGAGACGATCAGATCGATCGAGTGCACCGCCCGGGTCAGCGCCACATAGAGCCCGGAGAGCTCGTCGACCATCTGGCGCTCCTTCTCGCCCTCGTACAGGGCCTCCAGCTCGGGGTGCTGCGCAGCCACGTCCGCCCTGGGCGCCATCGTCGCCACCCGCGGAGGCGCCACCTCGGACTCGGACTCGAGGAGCACGCCCTTGGGCGTGAGCTGCCAGAGCCGGCCCAGCTCGGGGAGTACGACGGCGTCGAACTCGAGCCCCTTGGAGGCGTGGATGGTCATGACCTTGACCCGCGCCTGGGAGGGGTCGGTGACCTTCTTCGCGCGCACCTCGTCGGCGAAGTCCGCCGGACGCAGCCCGGGCTTCGCGTCGTGAATCTCGGCGAGGTCCACGAGCTGCTCGAGTCGGCGCCGGTCCCATGCGGAGGCCTGCTCGGTGAGCCGCTCCATGCGGCGCTGGAGGAAGGGCCCGTAGCCCGCGTGCAGGAGCTCCTCGCGGAGCTGCGCGGAGACCCCCGAGGCCCGCTGCTTCGCCTCGGCGCTCCCCGCCTCCCCGGGGACCAGCCCGAGCTCCGGACCGAAGGGGGAGCGCGCCACCTGGAGCGCCGCGATCCCGTCACCGGGGTGGTCTGCGAGCTGGAGGAGCCCGAGCAGCCAGGTCACCAGGAGGGAGTCGGTGAGCGGATTGCCCCCCTCGTCGCTGGCCTCGATGCCGATCTTTCCGAGGCGAAATCGGAGGGTCGGGACGAGCTTCGCGGTCCGCACCAGGATCGCGATGGAGGCGTCGGGGTGACGCTCATGCAGCACGCGGACGCGCTCGACCGCGAGGTCCACGGCGGGGTCCATCTTGACCTCCCCGCGGTCCTTCTCGTGGGCGCGCACCTGCCAGACGTGGGCCTCGCCCGGGAGGTCCTTCTTCGCCTCGTGGGGCCCGAAGTTCTCGCTCCAACGCGTCGCCGCTTGCCGGACCGCGGAGCGCTTCTCTCCGGCCAGCGCCATGCGGTCCGCCAGCCCCTCGAAGACCTGGTTGACCACGTCGAGGATCACCCTCGAGGAGCGATAGTTCTCCACCATCTCCTCCTTCTCGAGGCCGGGGTGCCGCTCGTGCATCCTCGAGAGGAGGCGAGGCTCGCCCCCACGCCACCCATAGATGGACTGCTTCACGTCCCCCACGCAGAAGAAGCTCGACTCCTCGGTGCCGTCGGCGAGGACCTCCTCCGCCAGGGGCAAAAGGAGGCGCCACTGCTGGGCCGAGGTGTCCTGGAACTCGTCGAGCAGCAGGTGCGAGAGCTTGGCGTCCATCCGGAAGCCAAGCGCCTGACGCCAGACCTCGGGCTGCTCCCGCGCGGGCCCACGCTCGAGAGCGCGCGAGAAGTCCTGGAAGCGGTAGATGCCCCACTCGGCCCTGAGGTTGTCCTCGGCCCTGGCGTACTTGGTCAGGAAGGACCCCATGGCCTCGTTCCGCGTGAGGAGCTCATTGACCGCGTCCTCCCCGGCACGCTGCGCGAGGACTTGAATCGCTCCAGCGATGTCCTCGGGGATCGGAGCGCGCGCGAACTTCTCATCCCCGGCGATCACCTTCTCCACCAGGCCGATGCCGAAGAAGGAGGAGTCGATCGGATCACTGCCATCTCCGACGAGCGCCCGCAGAGCGTCGATCGCGTTGGCAAACAGCTTGTTCGGCTCCCCCTTGGCGGTGACGGGCACATCACACTGGTGCAGACAGCGGACCTGGGCCTCCACCTCGGCGGGATCCACCCCATCGAGGGGCTTCAGGTTCCCCCACGCGTCAGGTCCCACCTGGGCGGCGGCGTTCTCGGCCTCGGACACCGCCTCCAGCAGCGCCGACTGCGCCTTGCGGGACGCCCCGCCGCGCACGAGCGCCCGCAGGAGCTCGAGGCGTTCACCGTCCTCGAGCCCGTCCAGCACCCGTGCCACGGTCTCGGCGGCGAGGCCGACCTCCTGCACCGCCGTCCCGATGGCGAATTCAGGGGCCAGCTCGAGCTCCATGGCGAAGAGCTGGGAGAGGCTGATGAAGAAGGCATCGAGGGTCTGGACCCGGAAGCGCTCGATGCGGCGGACCAGCCGCGCGAGGGTCTCCGCGCACTCCCCGGTGGAGAGGCTGTCCCGATAGGGCTCCACGGCCTGGGCGGCCTCCAGGAGATAGCCCCGCGCCTCCTCGCCTGCCGCGCCCTCCTCCGCGCCCTCGCGGAGGCGCTTGAGCACCCGGTCAAGGATCTCCCCCGCCGCCTTGCGGGTGAAGGTCGCCGCGAGCACCTGCTTGGGCTCCACGCCCGCCACCAGAAGCCCGGCGAAGTGGTTGGCCAGCCGGAAGGTCTTGCCGGTGCCCGCCGATGCCAGGAGCAGCTGGCGCCGCTTCTTGATGGAGTCGTCTTCTCCGAACAGCTCGGCCTGGCTCATGACCGCTCCTCCTCGTCGTCTGCGACCGGATCGGGCTCACGCACCAGGCCGACCCCGAGGAGCTCGCGCTCGATCGGAAGCATGAACTCCGTCTTCACGCGGCCGAGGTCCTCCACGTCGCCCGCCCGGACCCGCCGGACCACGCCGCGGGCGCACTCCATCGCGTCCTGGATGTCCTCAGGCCCCCAGGTGACCTTGCCGTCCACGAGCTTGAGCTCCACGCGGGTCCCGTCTCCGGGCAGGTTGACGTAGCCCAGACCTGGCACGACGCCGCTCCCCACCAGGGGCTGCACCATGTGGGCGTAGAGCGGAAGCTGGAGGTCCTTCCAGTCCCCGTTCTTCTTGCGGTGCACCTTCGCGGGGTCATTGCTTTTGTGGCTGGTCTTGTAGTCCAGCACGCGCCAGAACCCGGTCTTCGAGTGCTGCTCGATGCGGTCGATCTTGCCGCGGATCCACGCCGGCTCCTCACCGGCCCCCATGTCGAGCCGGGCGCACCCCTCGCGGCCGATGGAGGCGTCGCCCTCGGGGCTCCACTCCGCGTGGCGGATCCGCCACCCGTCGCGCACCTCGCCCACGTGCCAGAGGGCGAAGCTCTTCAGGCGGAGCCGGAGCTGGCCGAGCTGAATCTGCACCGCCGGCATGACGGCCTTGGGGAACCTCATTGCCGCCCGCCGGTCGAGCCGATGGAGTAGGAACCCATCGACGTCTTCGACGCTGGTGGACTCCCGCAGCTCCTCGTTCGTACCGAGGTCCTCGAGCACGTCGTGGGCGAGGGTGCCGAACCGCAGCGCATCGAGCTCACCCGCGCGGTCGTCCACCGCCTCCAGGCGAAGGACGCGCTGGACGTAGTAGAGGAGCGGCGAGTCCAGGAAGGACTTGAAGGAGGTCACCGCGAACCGGTCCTGGGGCAGGGGGTCCGCGATCACCGGAGGAAGCTCTGCGGACACGTCCCGGTCGTTCGCCTCCACCGGCGCGAACCCCACGGGCTCGAGGGCGTGATCCACCCTCGCGGCCACGTCCTGGACCCCCGCCCTGAAGGCCAGTCGGCTGGGGAACAGCGGGTCCCCGTCCCGGGTCGTCCTGCCGCTGATGAGGTGCAGCGATCGCTTCGAGTGCAGGAGCGCGATCATGGTGTAGACATCCCGCGCGGTGCGACGCGCGTCATCCTCGAGCCCGAGTAGCGTGCGGATGGAGTCCGGGAGGAAGGGGTCCCGGGTCGAGGGCTCGGGGACCTTGGACTCGTTGAAGCCCGTCACCACAAGGTGCGGCGCCCCGTCGAGGAGCAGCTCTAGCCAGCCGAGCAGCTCGACCACAGGCTGGCCCTCCTGCCCGACCGGGTCAGGGACCGCCGCGCCCCCCGCCGTCCAGTAGACCAGCCGCAGCGCGTCGGCTGGCTTCATCTGCCTCGCCACCGTCGCGGGGATCCGTTCGAGCTCATCCATGACGGTCCCCAGCCGTCGAAGCGCGACCTCCACGTGGCGGCCGGGTTCGCTGGTCCGAGCCTGTTCAAGGAGCGGGTGCTCGCCGTAGACGAGCATCAGGAGCTCGCGGAGCCGGCCCACGTGATCGGCGAGCGAGCCGGCGGCGTCGGTGAAGAGGGCCCCGCCCAACTCCTCGACCGCGCCCAGCAGCGGGCGGATGTCCTCTCTCCCCCTCACCTGGCCGGGGAGATCGAGGACGCCACCCTCGGGGCTGGGGTCCAGCGTCCGGGGCAGATGCTCCGGACGGTACCTGTCCAGCCTTGCGACCGGGTCGTGCCCCAGGCGCCCGGCGAGCCAGCGCGTGAGGTCCCCGTGGCGGACGAGGGACGCGGCGTTCTCGGCCGTGCGCGCGCGGGCAAAGGCCTCGAGCGCGGAGATCAGGCGCATCGGGGCTGTGAGCCCAAGCGGCGTCCCCGCGGCGCTCCTCGCGTGGATGTCAGCGGCGCCGAACCGCCGCGCGAGCAGGGGCGCCACCTCGCCATCCGGGACCCCAACCGTCAGCTCACCCGCGTGCGCCGGCCCCGCCTCGGCCGCGAGGGAAAGGGCGAGGCGAGCCTGGTCATCGGGGGTCCCCACCACGTGCCATTGGTCGAGCGGTAGGTCCACCTCCGCCTCCTCCCACCGTGACGTCACGAGGGCCCCCAGCTCATCGAAGCCCTCGGCCGCGACCTCCGGCGCGAAGACGAGCACACGCGGCGCCTCGTCGAGGCCGCGGAGCGCGTCGCGGAGCAGGCGGTTCATCTCCAGGACGCCCACGAGGACCACCCGGGCCCCGCGCTCTACCCGCCCCGACTCGAGGGCCTGGAGGCGCCCCTCGTGGGGATCCGAGAGCCCCAGCTTCGTCATCTTCGCGCGCCAGACGCTCTGGATCTCCACCAGCGCCTCCCAGCGCCGGAGCTCCCCTACCGGGCATCCAGAGTGGGTCTCCAGCCGCTTCAACACCGCGGCGAAGTCATGGCCCCACTGGGCGAGCTCCCCGTGGAGCACTCGGAGCTCCTCGGCCACGCGCCACCAGGCCGCGCGGTCCCCCCGTGCGGGCGGGCGCGAGAGGATCCGAAGGAGCATTTCGGGCCGAACACCCACCAGGGCACTCTCCCACGCCAGCGTCCGCGTCGTGCGGTCGGCGGGCGGATGCTCCAGGGGCAGGAGGGCATCCGCGAGCGCCCCGGGCGTCGTGATCGTCGGCGCGAAGAAGCCCGCCCAGCCCCGCTCCGAGGCGCAGGCCCGCAGCTCCCGGGCCAGCTGGCGCCCGGCCCGGGCACCGGGGACCGCGATCATCAGCTCCCCCAGATCCTCCGGCCCCCCCGCCTCCTCGACGATGCTCTCAGCGGCCCTCGCCAGGAGCGGTCCGTCGTACCCCAGGAACTCGGGCGAAGCGGTGGCAGCGGAGTGAAGTCGGGGCGTTGGCGGCATGACCCGCCGAGGCTACCGACTCCGACTCAGAGCTTCGAGAGCCAGTCCAGGAACTGCCCCTCGAGGTCCTGCTTGGAGGGCTCCTTCGCGCTCAAGGGCTTGCCGTACTGCTCCTCGAAGGTGGCCTCGAGGGAGTCCCCCCCGCTATCTGCCTGCGCCAGCTGTGTCAGGTACGCCGCGAAGGCCGCCTCGGAGCTCTTCTTGGAGCGCTGTCCCTTGGTGCGCAGCCAGTAGATGAACCCGGTGCGATAGGAGCGGTAGAACTCCAGGCTGTCGCCCCAGAAGTCGTCCGGAACCGGGGGCGCATCCGCGGCAGGGGTCCCGAGGAACGGAGCCTTGACGACCATGCGCTTGGCCTCACGGTCATCCATCAACTCGAAGGTCCCGTTCTTCTCGTACTTCTTCCTCGCCTTGCTCGCGCCAGCGGCCTGGGCCGATTGGAGCGCCACCAGGAAGTGATCCTTGCCGTGCTCGGAACGCCACCGGCTATCGGCAAGGTTAGGGGGCAGGACGCCGCCCTCGGAGAGCCCGCCCGGGACGAAGATCTCGCGGGCCTGGGTCCGGCGCGCCCGCAGGTCCCCGTCGACCCGCGTGTTGCACTCCCCGTAGATCTCCACGACCAGGTTGACGGACAAGGCGCCCGCCAGGGAGGGCGGGATCTTGTCACCAAACAGGTTGTCGATCATCGCGTTACCGGCCAGCTGCGCGATCTGCTGCTGCATCCCGGTCGGCGTGCGCGAGTTCATGCTGACACCGGCGAACGCCCCCCCGGTAGAGCTGCCGGGACTCGCGAACTCGAGGGCGACCACGGAGATGTCGTTGAAGTAGGTGTTGGTCCAGGTGGCGACGTCGTTGGACCAGTAGACGCTCTGGTTGGGCGGGCTGATCGCGCCGAACGTGCTCAGGAGCTCGAGGAAGTCCCGCCTCCCCGGCGCCACCAGGAAGGTGTCCACATACTCGTCCTCGCGGTCAAGCCCCAGGCCCGTGCCCCGCGCCATGTACGCGCCGAAGCGCTGCTGTGCCTCGAGCGCCTTCTTGCTCGCTCCGAGCAACGTCATGACGTCGCCCGTCTGCTTCGGGTCGAGCTTGTTGATGGCATTGCCGCGGAGCTTCTTGAAGTAGCTCCTCAACGTCTTCAGATCCTTTTCGGCCTCCTTGATCCCCGGCGCCTTGGGACCGAGCCACTCCAGGAACTGCGCCTGGACCTCAAGCAGCGCCCCGGCGAGGAGCGCGAAGCTGTCTCCGTTCGCTCGACTGAGCGCCGCATAGGAGCTCAGCCCCAGATCGAACACGCCGATGCGCATCGTGAAGAACGAGCGGTCCAGCAAATCCTCAGTCGAGACCTGCGCCGCCCCAGCCGGGTCAAGCCCCGAGCGCTTCAGGAACTCGGCGGCGAGCTCCTCGTGGTTGATCTCGACCTGTGGCGAGCCGATCGATTGGGGCGTGGCCCCGCCAGCCGTAGCGACGACTCCGGCGGCGAGGAGCAGGGAGATGAGGGTTGAGCGAGCGTGGTCGAGCATGAAAGCGGCAGCGTGTTCGGGGAGAGGCAGACCACCTCTATAGGGACTGAGGACCTGGGAGCGTGTAACGAGCGGGCAAAGCGTGGCGAGGGGCGGTCTGTACGCCGCGAGCGGTCAAATATTCACGTCAATGGAGAGTCCGTTCTCCACATCCCAGTCGGTGATCGACACAGGCACAGCTTCCCCGTCGAGGAATATCTCGAGGTCGAGGACCCGCACCCGGGCGCTCTCCGGGCGCTGAGTCATGGGATCCTCTCCTGGGAGGCTCGCCGGGGAGCCGTAGGGCACGCGCACTTCGAGCTCACCTCCTCCGGCCCCGGCGCGCGCGGCAGCGCGCCATGTGAAGATGCTCCCTCGCTCATCCGCCAGGGTCGCCATGACCTGCAGGAGCCCCCCCTCCGCGCGCAGCCGCGCCCCTCGTACGACGTCGTACGCCCGCATACCGCCCGACGCCACGCTGGCGTCGATCCAGCGGACCAGTCGCATGAATCCAGGGTGCTGAGTCGCGGCGCTCTCGCCCCCAGCGACAAGACGCGCCCCCATGGTCCTCGACCAGAACTCCTCACCGCGCTCACCGAGGCCGAGGGCGGCGGAGATCTCACTGCGCCGGGCGGCCGTCCGGCGATCGATGATCACCGAGCCGACTCCGAGCTGCTGCAGCATCTGAAGCGCCGCCGCCTCATCGGTCTCGGCGAAGAAGCGCCAGGGAGCGAGGAATGAGGCCTCACCCAGGTAGAGGCCGAAGTTGGTGGCGACGGTGGGTCGCTCGGCGCGCCACTCGATGGAGTGGCCGAGGTCCCACTCCGCGAGGACCCCCAAGGGCAGAGGGTCCGACGGAGGGAAGTCCGATCGCAGGGGATCCGAAGGTAGAGGCTCCACCGGCAGGGGCTCCGATCTCGGGGCGTCATCCCTCATCGCTTGAAGGAGCGCAGCCTGCGCGCGCTGGCGGCGGGCCATGTCCGTCCAGGTCACAAAGGGCGCCAGCTCCGGATCGGCGGTCCGACCACGAGAGAGGACGCCGTTGACGGTGCTCGGGTTCGCCGCGATGGCGAGGAGCCCGAGGCCCAAGGCGCCCGCCAGCCGGAGCTCCGCGCGCCCCAATCGAGTCAAGACGGTGGCCGAGAGGACGGACCCCAGCAGGACCGCCATCGGAGCCGTCAGCCCCTCTGCGAAGCGCCGCTGCAGGAGCGCGAAGAGGAGCAAGACAGGGAGGGAGATCACCCAGGGCAGGAGCTGCGGCGCCGTGCGGACCTGCCGGAGAGCGAGGGCCCAGACCAGAGGCGCGAGCAGGACTCCCGCCCCCGCAAACCTCAGCAGCGCTGGGAAGGAGCCCACCAGCGGCTGGGACTCGTTGATCCCTCCCATGAACGGATTCTCCGCCCCGGCCCACGAGATCGCGTCGACCAGGCCCGCGCCGGTATCCGTGCCGAACAAGAGGACCGCCGCGAGGGCCACGGCGGGGAGCATCGCAGCGAAGCGCCGCCCGGCCGCGAAGCGGGGAAGCAGCGCGTAGGGCGCGAAGATCAGCCAGCCGATCGCTAGCCACACCATGTGGAACCAGGACAGCTCGATGAGGCTGAAGGGGTCCGAGGAGCTGAAGGGACTCTCGATCGCCGCGGGCATGACGATGAGCAGGGCCGCCTTGTGGAACGTGGTGGCAAAGAGGGGCAGCCCCCTCGCGCTCTGCAGCCCACGCTCGTCCCTGAAGGGCAACGCCAGCCTCAGGACCAGCGCCAGCTGAACGAGCGCGACCCACAAGATCGAGGCCGTCCAACTGGTGATCATCAGCCCAGCGATCAGCCCCGCCGCGCCGCCCCGGGCGGCGCTGCCCACCGGCCGGATGATCCGGTCAGGCCGGAGGCTCGAGCCGACGATCGCCAGCAAGGCCAGGTGCAGCAGCGAGATGAAGGCGTGATGATCGCCGTTGCCCAGATGCGAGTAACGAACATGCCCGAACGTGAAGGCCACGGTGAGGCCCGCGACCAGCGCGGCGGCGATCGCCACGACCGAGGAGCGTGCGGCTGGGACGAGCGTCCTGGCCAGCCCCGCGGACGCCAGGGCGGCGATCAGCGCGGTCAGAGCGCCGCACCACATGGGGACTGACGCGACGAGCTGCTCGATGCGACGACGCGTCGCGGGGAGGAGTGGTTCGGCGACGCCGGGCGGGCCGGGGTCAACCTCGGTCGGCTCGGGAGGGAGCAGCGCCTCCATCGACGGGAGGCGGCGGCGCACAAGCGTCGTCAGCAGAAGGTCGTAGGCCGGCGGCCAGGGGATCGCCGTCCCGGGGCTGTCGACGCTGAGCCCTCCTGGGTACGCCAGGAAGGGGTCATAGGACGACACCCAGCCCGCATTCTGGACCGCGCGCGCCACGCGGCGAGCGTGGTAGAGCGTGTCCGGGTCGTAGGACCCCCATGTGAGCGGGCCCTCGTTCCGGTCCGCTCTTGTGGACACCGTGGGCGATGTGGCGGCAGCCTCCAGGGCCACGCCGATGGCGCTCTCCTTTCGGACGCTGAGGGCGACGAGGGCGGTCAGGCAGGCGAGCGCCACGATCGCGGCGCGGACAGGCAGCGGCATGGTCTAGGCGGCGTGAACAAGCGGAGTGGACTAGCGGACCTTGAGGAACTTCGTGCACTCGCGGGCCATCTGCTCGAGCGCCGAACGCTCGGTGCGGCATCGCAGGGCCACGTCCTCCACGGGTTCCCACGGGAGCTCATAGCACTCCAGCTCCTGAACCCAGCCTCCGATTCCCGGAGCCGTCAGCGGGATGTCGAAGATCCCGGACTCCGTCCATAGGCCGATATCGCTCCAGCCCGCGACGACGCGCTCGCGCGTCTGGGGCGGATCGAGGAGGTCGGCGCCAAGGCTGTACCCTCCTCGCATCGCAGGGTCCGCGCCGAGCAGCTCGAGCATGGTGCTGGAGAAGTCGAGGTGAGACGTGGGGCGCGGCTCGCGGCCAGGCTCGATGCCAGGTCCCCTGAAGATGAACGGGACCTGGACCTGAGGCGGCGAGAAGTTCGAGGTGTGCCCCCAGAAGCCGCACTCGAAGAACTCCTCTCCGTGGTCGCCGGTGACGATCGTGTACGTGTCGTCGGACTCCCCCGCGCGCTTCAGGGTCTCCAGCAGCCGGCCGGCGGTCTGGTCCGCGTGCACGACCGAGTTCTTGTAGGCGTTCATCACCCGCTCCTGCAGCGCCACAAGCTCGGGCCCCTCCGTGGTCCGTCCTAGCTCGATGTAGTCGAGGGACTCCACCGAGGGCGAGAAGGGCCCGCCAGGGTTCTCGTACGGCTGGTGAGGCGCGTCGACCAGGACGAACGCGAAGAAGGGCCGCTGATCTCGGGTCACGCGGCGGCGCTCCATCCACCCCTCGAACGCCTCCGCGAGCAGCTCGTCCTTTTGATAGGAAACAAGGCCCGGCGGGAAGGAATCGAGGATCGATTGATCGTCCACGCCCACCCAGGCGGTCTCCCGGAACTCCGGGAAGCTCATCGAGGCGCTGGAGAAGATCCGAACGTCGTAGCCAGCAGCTTGCATCGCCTCGACGAGGACGGGGGCGCGACGCTGGGCGAGCACGGGGAACCAGTAGGAGCCGTGCAGCCCATAGAGCATCGTGAACAGGCCGTAGCGCGTCCCGTTGCCGCCAGAGAGATGATCCTCGAACACCCGGGCCCCCTCTGCGAAGGCGCTGATGTTGGGGGTCAGCTCCTGATCGAACATGTCCCGGCGCCAGGAATCGAGCACGCACACGAAGACGTTCTTCCTTGGCGCGTCGGCGGGGATCTCGGGGCGCTGGTGGGGCCAGTCGAGCGTCGCGTCCACCGGCAGCAGCTCCATCTCCGGCGGCCGAGCGGCGTCCGGTTCGAGGAGAGGCTCGATGATCTGCCCCAGCCGGACCCTCGGGACCACCGGGATCGGCTGGATCGCCCGCAGCGCCTCCCGGTGCTGGGCGACGTCCGCGGCGGCGCTGACCGATTGACTGAACAGGAGCGTGGGGAGCAACCCGAGCACCACCACCGTCTTCGGCTGCAGGAAGAGGTTGCCGCGCACGCCCACCTCGTTCAGCCCCTGGATCCGACGCGCAAACCACGCCGAGACGAGGCACTGAATCAGCGTCAACCCGCCGATGACAAGCCCGGCGGTCTCCCATACATAGGCGCCGAGGATAATCGAGTCCCCGCTTCCTTTGGTCAGGACCACGTTGAGGACAGCGCTGTCGAAGAAGTGATAGCGCAGCAGCCGGTAGACGATGGTGTCCGTGTAGAGGATCGCGAGGAACCACGCCCCAACGAAGCCCGCGAGCAGGCAGGCGAGGCGCCAGCTCTTGATCCAGCGCCAGATGACCAGGAACACCACGCCAGGCACCAGGGCGAGCACCGCCACCGAGGAGACGAGGGCGAGCGAGACGTAGACGCGGATCCACGGCGCGCGATCGACCGGCGCGTCGAAGAACCAGAGGGACCCTACCAGGGTGCCGGCCAACACGTTGAGCAGCCAGAGCCGGAAGAGGGCATGGCCCAGCTCTCCCCTCGAGGGCGCCTGGCGAGCCGCCGGGGCGCCCGCGAGGTGGCCTCTCGCGGCGTCAGAGGTGTGAGAGTGATCGGACATTGGGGCAGTTGAGGCGTCCACGCAGGATGCTCATCGAGCCCTCCCACGGGGGGCGCCGGGGGTCGCATGGGCCCAAGCAGCACCTCGGACGACATTGTGGCGATCTGGATCTCCCCTTGATGGTTTTCCCATGATTCCTCCTTCCGGGATACGTCCCCTGGATTTCCAGAAACTCATCGGAGCCACGAGGCACGGCGGTCGCTATCCTCCCCGCCCGTGCGGAGAGGTGGCAGAGTGGCCGAATGCGCCGCCTTGCTAAGGCGGTGAGCCCTCGCGGGTTCCGTGGGTTCGAATCCCACCCTCTCCGCCACCCATCTCCCATCGGGATGGATCTGGCCCCCATGGACATGCGTGTGGCCTCCATCCGGCTTCCGTCCGGCCCCCATCCGAACGGGAGTCGCGCGGTCTGAGGCGGCGCGAGCCTTCCAGCGGCAGGACGAGCCGCAGGTCGTCGGGCCCGGCCGCTCGAGCGCGCTCCGTGGGCACAGGCCAGGCCAGCTCGGGACCGCGTCATCCGCCTCCGCTTCCGGGTCCGCTTCCGGGTCCGCTTCCGGGCCCACCTGCCGGGCGGTCCGCCGAGTGCCTCGAGCTCAGGCTCGGACGGGGCCGCGTCCCGCAGCTCCTTCAAGCGGCCAGTTCAAGCGTTGAGGCAGGGTCACTGCACGGCCCGCAAGCACCTGCTGCGAGAAGACCCCTTCACGTCACGAGCACAGCGCGACTCAGAACGTCCACCCAACTCCGACCGTGATGCGGAAGTCGTCTTTCTTGGGCACCACCCCGCTCGAGTTCGCCTCCGGCGAGTTGATCCGGTCCCAAGTCATCGAGAGGTCCAGGTCGAGGTCTCCAACCAGGTCCACCGAGAGCGTCCCCACCACGTTGTGGTTGTACTCCTGCACATCGGGAATCGGGAACGTGATGTTGTACTTGGCGCTGAGCTCGACATCTCCAGTGATGTCCCAGTCGTAGAGGGTCGACAGGACGCCCGCAAAGGAGTTATCCGTCGACTCACCAGAGCCCAGCTCCGAGTCGAAGCGCTGATACTGAAATGCAGGACCGGCGCTCAGTGAGAGCGAGTGATCGGCGGTGTCGACGAGCTCGTATCCGACCGCTGCGTAGGGTGTCACTCGGAGCCCGATGTTCTGGAAGGGATCCCGATAGATGTCGACGCCGGGGACAGTGAAGAACGTGCGCTTGGTGATGAAGACGTCATAGGTGCTCCCGAGCCTGTGGTTGTTCGCCGTCTCCGTGCCGCTGACCTCGCTGGCGGCGCCGCTGTACCGACTCGCCCACCTTGTCCGCGCGGTCTCCCGGGTCGCGGCGAGGACCGTCGAGTAGTCGACCTGGTCCGTGTTACCCGAACGGATCGCGATGCCCGCCGTCACCTCTCCGGACCAGGTCGAGTTCCCGCCGCCCTCCACGGCCAGAACCGACAGCATCTCGGAGCGGGGGATCTTCACGGTCTTGTCGCCTTCAATCCAGATGGACGACTCGTCCACGGAGAGCCGTCCCTCGAAGATCCGCCCGTCCTCCGTCAGCACCACCTGGTGGTGCGGGCTGATGATCCGCAGGACGTCGCTGAAGTCGAAGGTCTGCTCGTCGAGCTCGTCGCTGTCGAAGTCGAGGCTGTCGTCCCGGACCCTGAGGATCTCGCCGCGGAGCCATTCTCCCGAGACGATCTGGATCCAGTCCGCTCCGTCGTCCACCCGCAAGGTCACCTCGGCCGAGGGGGCCGCGTCCTGGGCCGCTGGAGTGACGGTCATCCCATCCACGGGAGCCTGGTTCTCCAGGAAGTTCGACACGCTGCCACACGAAGGCGCAACGGTGAGGGCGAGGCTGGCGATCAGAAAGCGACGAGTCATCTGGGTGGAGAGCGCTGATTCGTTGGGGAGAACTCGGGCGAGATCCTAGCGTCAAATTCTGCGGCCAAGGCGCCCCCATCCCGCGCTTCGTGAGCCCGCGCTTGTTTCCAGGGAATCCGCGGGATCAAGGCGCTCTGGGTCCGCATCCTCCGAGGCATGAGTCAGGCCCAACTTCGGCGCTCGCGACGCCGCCGCACGGGGGCGGAGGCCCTCATCTCGATCCTCGCGCTGGCTGCGCTCGCGGGCTGCCGCGGCGAGCGGACCCTGCGGCTCACCTCCACCCCTGTTGGGGCCGAGGTCCGGCTCGACGGCCAGCCGGTAGGCGTCACCCCCGTGGAGATCGAGATCGACCATTACGGCACCCGGAGCCTCACGATGTATCGCTCTGGCTACCGGCTCTACAGCGAGCCCCTGGAGCTCAAGGCCCGCTGGTGGAGCTACTTCCCGATCGACATCTTCACCGAGATCCTCAACCCCATTCGCATCCACGACCGCCGAGAGGTCCACACCGTCCTGGACCCCGCGACGGGTGAAGTGGCGGAGCCCGTCACCGCCTCCTTCATCGAAGAGGCCATACAAGTGCGAAGCGAGGCGCGCGCGCAGGCCGAAGCCGGGCAGCAAGAGCGAGAGCAGCCGGGGACCTCAGAGGCGTCCGTGACGGCCACGGCCGCGCCTGACGGAACGGGAAGATGAGCTGCGGCCCCCTGGACGAGGCGGAGAGCCTGGCGGGACGGCGCGTCACCGTGATGGGCCTCGGCCTCTTCGGAGGAGGCGCCGGCGCTGCGCGCTGGGCCCTCCGCCAGGGCGCGAGGGTGACCGTGACCGACCAGAAGGGCCGCGACGCCCTGGGCTCGGTCGCGCGAGACCTGGAGGAGTTGCGGTCTCCGCACCCGGTTCACCTCTCCCTCGGTGGGCACCGGAAGGAGGACTTCGAGGAGACGGATGTCCTCATTGTCAATCCAGCCGTTCCCCCCACGTCCCCGTGGATCCAGCGGGCGAGATCCGTCGGCGCCCAGATCACCACCGCCACCGCTCTGCTTCTCGAGCGGAGCCGGGCCCGGGTGGTGGCGATCACCGGTACGCACGGCAAGTCCTCGACGGCGACCTTCGCCAGGGACCTGATCGCATCGGCGCTGGACGCCCCGGGACGGTGCTTGCTGGGCGGCAACATCGGCGGCTCGCTGCTTGAGGACGTCGAGGACCTCTCCGAACACGATGTGCTCGTACTCGAACTGTCGTCCTACCAGCTGGAACACCTCCCCCAGGGCATCAAGAGGTCGATCGACGTCGCCGCCATCACCAACATCGGAATCGATCACCTCGAGCGCCATGGAACCGCGGCGCGCTACCGTGACGCCAAGCTCCGGCTCATGAGCCTCGTCCGGGAAGGCGGTATTGCCATCGCCCCCCACGGGGAGGTCGCCGAGCTGGCCCGAGCGCACACCTCGGAACGCCTGGTGACCCATGGCGAGGGCGGGGACTTTCGGCTCCATGGGGCCGAGGCCGTCGACCTGACAGGGGGGCAGGCGCGCCATGTGGCCGACGCCTCTGCGCTCGACGTGCCCGGGGAGTTCCAGCGAGCCAACCTGCTCGTCGCGCTGGCCGCGGGGCTGCAGCTTGGGCTCCGAGCGGAGGCACTCCGAGACGCGATCCCCGACCTCCACGGGCTCAGCCACCGCATGGAGTCCCTCGGCAAGTTCAGGGCCGGCGGCGGGACGGTCGAGGTGATCGATAACGGAGTCTCGACGACGCCGGAGTCCACGCTCTCCGCGTTGGAGAGCGTGCCCACCGGGGGCCGCGCCATCCTCGTGGCAGGCGGGCAAGCCAAGCGTGGCGTCAGCCTCGAGCCCCTCGCCCGGGGCCTGGCCGAGCACGGGGACTGGGTCATGGTGCCCTTCGGAGCGGCTGCCGCCGAGCTCTCTCGCGCCGCGCAGAGTGCGGGAGCAGCCGTGGACAGCGGCCCCGGATGTGCCTCAGCGGAGGACGCCGCCCACCGAGCCATGGCCATCGCCGAGCGAGACGGAGCCCAGACGGTGCTGTTCTCTCCCGCCTGCGCGTCGTTCGACCGCTATGCCAACTTCAAGGAGCGCGCCATGGCGTTCCGTGGGGTCCTCTCCGCCCTTGGCCCCCAGGAGCCCCTGGACGCCGGTGACTCCGGGGGAATACAGCCCTGAGCTCCGAAGAGGCCGCGCAGGGGCCCCGTCTTGAGTCTGTGCGTCGCGAGCACATCGACCGATGCGTCCCTCCACCGCGAACGATCTGACTCCCCCTATTGACCGCGCCACCGCCCACGCCTAAGACGGAGGGGCGGGGTGATGAGCCCCGATTCAGAATGCTCTGCCAGCAGTGCCAAAAAACGAACGCCACGGTCCACATCGACGAGGTCCAGAACTTCCTGGGCCCCGGCGAGTCCGGCAACCAGGTGGAGCAGCATCACCTCTGCGAGACCTGCGCTCAGGAGATGGAGCTCCCGGGCGGAGAGGTACAGCACAAGCCGATGGACGAGGTCTGGAAGCTGCTGCAGATGTCAGCCCTGAAGGCGAAGAAGCACGCCCCGAAGAGCGTCCGCAAGTGCCCGGGCTGCGGGACGACCGAGGATAGCCTGCGCCGCAAGGGCCGTCTCGGCTGTAGCGAGTGCTACGAGGTCTTCTCCGACTACCTTGAGGGGCTCCTCGAGCGAATGCACGGGGCCTCGACCCACGCCGGACGCATCCCCGGGCAATGCCCCGAGGCGAACCAGCGCCAGCGCCGGATCGAGGAGGCCGAGGGGGAGCTCGATCGGGCCATCAAGGAGGAGAACTTCGAGCGAGCTGCCGAGCTGCGCGACGAGGTTCAGCGCCTGACCGAAGAGCTCGATGCGGCCGCGGACGAGGAGTCCGCGTCGCCCTCCTGAGCCCCGAGAGACGCGGGTTCCGACCCCCAGCCTCCCTCGTGCGGCCCCGGGAACCGCCCGGCAGGTGCAGAGCCCCCAGGGGGCGTCGGCGCCCTTGAGTCCGGCCCGGCCTCCACGTGGCCCCAGGTCTGCCTCCCCACCCCAGCGACTCCTTGTGCCAGTCGGCAGGTCTCGACTCGCCAGGGTCGGGCTCAGGGGGCGGCCCCATGCGCTCGCTCATGCAGGTCCCCGGAGCCAGGCGGCCGTCCTTGGACCTTCGGGAGCCGGATGGCATCATCCTCGGAGGGGCGGTTGATCCGCAGGGTCCGCACCACCGCCCCCGAATTTTCGAGCGTACCGAAGTCCTCCTGGGCCCCAGTGGCGGGGCCGTCAAGGGCCGCCCAGAGCAGTCTGGAGGACGGACCGTCAACTCCTGGGCCTTGAAGGCCGAAGAATAGAACCCAAGAGGTTCTGCCCCTCCCGCACCCGCCCGACACCGCCGCCAGCACGGGCAATCAACCACCGCTCCCAGGACCCTCGAGGCCGCCCCAGGTGGGGTCGGTCCCCACGGGGCCCCCGGAAGACACCACACGACAAGCATGTTCGATCGTTTCACGGACCGCGCCAAGAAGGTCATGAACCTCGCTCGCCAGGAGGCGCAGCGGTTCAACCACGAGTACCTCGGCACGGAGCACATCCTCCTCGGCCTCGTTCAGGAGGGCAGCGGCGTCGCCGCCAATGTCCTCAAGAACATGGGGATTGACCTGAACAAGATCCGCATGGAGGTGGAGAAGATCGTCAAGACCGGTCCTTCCATGGTGACCATGGGGCAGCTGCCCTTCACCCCCCGCGCCAAGAAGGTGCTGGAGCTCTCCATGGAGGAGGCTGGCAACCTCGGCCACAACTACATCGGGACCGAGCACCTGCTCCTCGGCCTGATCAAGGAGAACGAGGGCATCGCCGCCCAGGTCCTGCTCAACCTCGGCGTGAAGCTGGAGGACGTCCGCGAGGAGGTCCTCGACTTCCTCGGCGCCGACACCGCGGACGATGAGGACGACGAGACCGGCGTCGGCGAGGAGGGTCCCAGCGGACAGTCCGGGAACTCGAAGTCGAAGACCCCGGCGCTCGACAGCTTTGGCCGTGACCTGACCGAGCTCGCCGGTGAGGGCAAGCTCGATGTCGTCATCGGGCGGGAGCTCGAGATCGAGCGGGTGGTCCAGATCCTCTCACGCCGCACGAAGAACAACCCCGTCCTGCTCGGTGAGCATGGCGTTGGAAAGACCGCCATCGTCGAGGGCCTCGCCCAGCAGATCGTCGATGGCACGGTGCCCGAGATCTTGCGCGGCAAGCGCATGGTCGTTCTCGACCTCGCCCTCATGGTCGCTGGCACGAAGTACCGCGGCCAGTTCGAGGAGCGCATCAAGGCGGTCATGACCGAGGTCCGCCGCGTGAAGGACGTCGTCCTCTTCATCGATGAGCTGCACACCCTGGTGGGAGCCGGCGGCGCAGAGGGCGCGATTGACGCCTCCAACGTGCTGAAGCCGGCCCTCAGCCGCGGCGAGATCCAGTGCATCGGCGCTACGACCCTCGACGAGTACCGCAAGCACATCGAGAAGGACGGCGCACTGGAGCGTCGCTTCCAGTCGGTCAACGTCGAGCCGCCCAGCCCGGAGCAGGCCGTCGCGATCCTCAAGGGTCTGCGCGACCGGTATGAGGCCCACCACCGGGTCAACTACACGGACGAAGCCCTCGAGAACGCCGTCGAGCTCTCGACGCGCTACATCAACAACCGGTTCCTCCCGGACAAGGCCATCGACGTGATGGACGAGGCCGGCGCCCGGGTGCGGATCAAGTCCATGGTCCCGCCGCCCGACCTGCGCGAGACCACCAAGGAGATCGAGCAGCTCGACCTCGACAAGGATGAAGCCGTCGCGTCCCAGGACTTCGAACGTGCCGCCCAGCTGCGCGACCAGGCGTACCAGCTCAAGAAGAAGAAGGAGCAGATCCAGGACGAGTGGCGCGAGGAGCAGCAGGAGAAGGAGTCCGTCGGCGAGGTCGACATCGACGTCATCCAGGAGACGGTCTCCAAGATGACCGGCATCCCGCTGACGCGCCTCGAGAAGGCGGAGGCCGAGCGCCTGCTCCAGATGGAGGCCGAGCTCAGCTCGATCGTCATCAACCAGGACGACGCCATCGCGGCCATCGCCCGCTCGGTCCGCCGCTCCCGCTCTGGCCTCAAGGACCCGCGCCGCCCCATGGGCACGTTCCTGTTCCTCGGCCCGTCCGGCGTCGGCAAGACCTACCTCTGCAAGCAGCTTGCGAAGTTCATGTTCGGTGACGAGGACAACGTCATCACGATGGACATGAGCGAGTACATGGAGAAGCACAACGCCTCGCGCCTCGTCGGCGCGCCTCCGGGCTACGTCGGCTACGAGGAGGGCGGCCAGCTCACTGAGAAGGTGCGCCGTCGCCCCTACTCGGTCGTGCTCCTCGACGAGATCGAGAAGGCCCACCCCGACGTGTTCAACATGCTCCTCCAGATCATGGAGGAGGGGCGCCTGACCGACTCGTTCGGCCGCCACGTCGACTTCAAGAACGTCATCCTCATCATGACGAGCAACCTCGGCTCGCACACGATGAAGGCCGGCGCCCAGCTCGGCTTTGGCCGGTTCGACCAGGCGTCCGCAGACGCCGGCGACCGCAAGAAGAAGATGCGCTCGGACGTCATGGTGGAGGTCGAGCGGCACTTCCGCCCCGAGTTCCTCAACCGAGTTGACGAGGCCATCGTGTTCAACCCGCTCACGAACGTGGACCTCTCCCGCATCGTCCACCTGCAACTGGACGAGGTCCGGGCGCGGCTCGCCGATCACGACATCGAGGTCGAGCTCACCAAGAGCGCGATCGACTTCCTCATCAACAAGGGCTTCCACGAGGACTACGGCGCACGGCCGCTCCGTCGAGCCATCGAACGCCACATCGAGGACCCGCTCGCCGAGCACCTCCTGCGAGGGAAGTTCGAGGATCAGTCCAAGGTGTGGATCGATCGAGCGCCGGACGCCGATGAGGACGCCGGGCTTGAGTTCCTGGACGAAGCGCCGATCATCCGCGAGGCCATGAAGGCCGCCAACGAGTGAGCGAAGCCCCTTGAGGGCAGCCATTCGGCCAAGGGACGGGGCCCCGCGCAAGCAGCGCGGGGCCCCGTTCCTGTTTCATCGCTCGACGCGCCGTCCGGGCAAGCTACCCCGGGACGTCGAGGACCGCGGACCCGCATTGCCGCGGCTCCTTGGGGTCACCTCCCGGTCCCAAGGGCACCCCGCAGAGACGGCCTCGCCCTCGATGATGAAGGCCACCTCCAAGTGGCCCCCCCTCGTAGCTGGCCCACCGATCGAACCCTGGGGCCCGGTCCAGGACGGCCGCTGGCGGCAAGGCCTGAGCTGACCCGATCACGAGGACTCCCACGGTCGGGCTCAAGAGGCCCCGAGAGGCCGCCCGGAGGACACCGGCGAGACACAAGATCGCCAGCAGGGCCCCGCAGCGCCTCCTCACGGCTCCCGAGGGCGCAAGCCACATGGCCACCTCCGCGCGCGCTGGACAGTGGTCTGGAACTCCAGGCACCAAATCCGGGTGGAAGTGCGACGATTCGACCGGCCCCTGCGCATATGCCTTAACCAGGTCCCACGCCAAGCCCATGCCTCGTCAAAGACTCGCCCTCCTCCTCGTCGCCGCAGCCATCGCGGCGGTGGCTCTCTGTGCCTTCCTCCTCTCCGGAACGGGGCGCACCTCGCCGACCAACAGCGTGGCGAACTCCGCCCTCGAGATCGTCCGCGCCGATGGGCCCAAGGCCGACGCCGAGCTGCCCGTCCTGGAGGCGCGTCCCTCCGACGGATCCCGAGAAGCCACCGAGGTCCGCTCCGAGAGCCCGGAGCCGAAGGTCCGGAATCAAGTGCGGCGCAGACCTGGGAAGGCTGCCGACGACGGCCCCTACCGCGGGCGCATCCTCGACGGTTCTGGGCGGCCCCTCGCGGGCGTGCCGGTCGAGCTCATGCCATGGGAGCAGGCCAACACCGTCGCCGTTCGGTCCTTCGGGACACAGGGCCAGATCCGCATCAAGGCGACCACCGGCAAGGACGGTCGCTTTGTGGCGGACGACTCGGAGCCGCTCGGGCTGACGATCGGGGTCAAGGCTGATGCGCGCGGGTTCCTGGACGCCCCCGTCAAGCACATCTTCGGGGAGGGCAGCACGACGGAACTCGGCGACATCATCCTCCAGCCGGCGGTGGTCGTGGAGGGGTGGGTCCGCGACCAGCAGGGCCGAGCGATCGAGGGGGCGCGCGTTCGCCGCATCGAGCGTGAGGGCGACCAGATGATCGCGACCATGGATCAGATCGGCTTCTCCAGCCTCCTAGGCCTGGAGTCCACCGATGCCGAGGGGCGCTTCGAGCTGGAGCACGAGCCCGAGGGAGAGATCATCCTCCTCGCCGAACACGACTCCATCATGCCCGCCCGCTTCGAGGGAGCAGCCAAGCGGCCGGGCGACGTGATGTTGAACATCGAGATCACCGCAGAGCGCGCAGGGGTGATTCGAGGCGTCGTGTCCGGCTATCCCCAGGGGCGACAGTACGGCAAGGTCGCCGCGACGAGCCTCGACCCCGCCATGTCCGACGGCAAGTCGCGCTTCCAGACCTTGATGGCCGCCCAACTCTCTCCGGCGGGTGAAGAGACCGCCGAGGTCAAGGGGGACGGGAGCTTCGAGATCGGCGGCCTCAAGCCGGGCGGGCGCTACCGGATCCAGGCCATGGAGCGGCGCCAGTTCGTCGAGACGGTCCTCCTCTCCAACACTGTGGAGGCGACCGCCGACGGCTCGTTCACCTCCCTGAACTTTGACCCCGGGGCGCAGCTCGAGCTGAGGGTCATCGATCGAGCCAGCCGCGAGCCCGTGGAAGAGCTGGAGGTCCTGGCGAAGTGGGGTGAGCGGTCCGCGAAGGTCATGCTGACCCCCAAGGGCGGGCGGGCCCCAAAGCGGATCAAGAACGGCAAGCTCACGCTGTACGAGCTCCGCCCCGGGACCGAGCAGGCCGAGCTCACGGTGACGGTCGACGCCCCGGGCTACCAGCGCGGCGTCACGCCGCCGATCACGGTCGCAGAGGGCGCCCTCGCCACCGGGGGGACCCTCGAGCTTGAGCGAGCGCAGCGCCTGAAGTTCGAGGTGGTCGACGCGACGACGGGTCGCCCCATCCGCAAGGCTCGGGTGACGCTCTCCACCAGGGGCGAAGCCAACCGTCAGCGGATAATGCTCGGCGCCAACGGACGGGAGCTCTGGGCCAAGACCGACCGAGAGGGGCGCTGTCAGCTCTCAGACCTCGCCGACCCCGAGGCGCGCCTCGAGGTGAAGGCCAGAGGCTACGGGACGTACCTGGAGGAGCCGCTCATTCCCCGCGCGGACGGGCAGATCGCCCGCATCACCCTCTCTCGCGGAGCGGAGCTCTCGGTCGCGGTCGTCGGCGACGACGACCTCCTCATCCCCGGCGCTCGAGTGGAGTGCCGAAGCATGGATGAGTCCCGCCCCTGGAAGGCCGGGAAGGCGTCCGGAAAGGACGGCATCGCGGTCTTCGACGGCCTCCCCGCTGGCCTGTACGAAGTGCGCGCGATGCGCAACGGGGGTCAACCCTTCGGCAGGCGCAGGTCCACCGGAGATGACCAGGTCGAGTGGCAGGAAGTGAAGCTTGACGTCAGCGCAAAGGTGCGCGTTGACTACCTGCTCCCCACCTCTGCCACCATCAAGGGCGTGGTCCTCATCGATGGACAGCCCGCCCAGGGGGCTCGACTGTCGATCGTGACCGAGGCCGACGCTGACCGGAGCGAACGCTTCATCAACATCCAGGACCAGTTCGCTGGCTTCGGCAACCAGCCCTCGACGGACACGACAGATGCCGAGGGGCGGTTCGAGATCGCGGACCTCGGGCCCGGCCCCGCCGCGGCCTTGATCCGCCATGAAGACCTGACCATGGCTGCCCGAGTGGACGTCGAGGTCGAGGTCGGCGTGAACACCGTCTCCTTTGACCTCGCCATCAGCTCCATCGAGGGACGCGCGGTCGACCCCAAGGGGGACCCGGTCGCCGGCGCGCGGGTCGAGATCCGCCGCTCTCTAGGCGACGAGTCGGCGCGTATCTCGCGCCAGTTCCTCGGGATGACCGAGACCGGCGAGAAGACCGGCTCGAACGGGAGGTTTCGGATCAAGGGCGTGAAGCCCGAGTCCCCCCTCCAGTTGATCTTGAAGGCTCCGGGCTTCACTGACCGCGTCCTCGCCGAAGTCACTGTGAGCCCCGGAAGAACCCTGGACGTTGGCTCCGTGGAGCTCGTCCGGGGTGGATCAGCGCTCTTCGTGCTCGCCGACAACGGTGAGGCCGAGGGCGTTGCGTGGGTCACGCTCACCCCCGCCGACCCGGAGTCCTCGAATCAAACCAAGGTCGAGATCCTGCGCGCTGGACGCGCCCGCGTCGGAGGGCTCGCCGCCGGGGAATGGACCGTCCAGGTGGAGAGCTCGGGTCCCGAAGGAGAGTCGCGACGGCGCACGACCGACCCGGTCCAGTTCAAGGTCCGCTCCGGCGAGGAGACCGAGGTCGAGCTCGAATCTCCCCGGTGACTTCAATCGTCCCCTGAGCCCCGATCGCCTCGGGTCCAGGTTCTGACCCTGTAGAAGCTCCGTTTCAGCCAGATGGCTGGCTACCAATGGGGCGAGCTGTCGCCCATGATGCCGAGGACCAAGGAAAACCCACATGAGCCGCCTCAAGACCTTCACGAGCCTACTCGCCCTGTCCCTCGTCGCCTGCTGCGCTCCCTCCCCTGAGGCGGGTTCATCCGGACCAGTTGAGGATCCCGCATCCGCGTCGCAGGCGGACGAGGGGGCCATCGTCGTCGAGGGCGGTGACGCGGTGGTCCTCGCGACGCCCGATGCCAGACCTGATGCCAAGAGCGACGCCAGCGTTGCCCCGTCGAAGTCCGCCGCGCTCGGCGCCTCCGCGGCGAGCGCGGACCGCTCCGCACAGGAAGTGACCGCCCCCACTGACCCCCGATCTCCGATGCAAGACTCCGTCCAAGGCGACTACAACAAACTCAGCAGCGCCGAGGAGTACGTGATCCTCAGGAAGGGAACCGAGCGGCCTGGAACCGGCGCGCTGCTCGGCAACAAGGAGAAGGGCACCTACATCTGCAGACAGTGCAATGCCGCGCTCTACCTCTCGGAGGACAAGTTCGAATCCCACTGCGGCTGGCCGAGCTTCGACGATGAGATCGAGGGAGCGGTTCGCCACGAGACCGACGCCGACGGTCGGCGGACCGAGATCCTCTGTCAGCACTGCGGCGGGCACCTCGGCCACGTCTTCGTCGGAGAGCGGTTCACCGACAAGAACACGCGCCACTGCGTGAACTCCCTCTCCATGAGTTTCGTTCCCGAGGGAGAGCCGCTGCCCGCCCGCGTCGACGGCTGAGGCGCGCCAGATTCGGGTTCAGAGATCGAGGCCGCCGAGCTCGTCCAGGAACCCGAGCGCGAGCTCTGCATCGCGGAGAGCTCGGCCCCCGTCGACTCCCCCTTCCCGGAGGAGTAACTCGCGCCGGGCATCGGACTCCTGGACCGCCTCTCGAAGTTCGGCCGAGTGATGGTGGTAGGCGCTGGCGGCGTCCATTGCGGCCATGAACGTCGCCTCCGACTCATGGCTGGAGCGGATCACCTCGGCCAGTACCTGGCAGATCCGGTCTCTTTGGGACTCGAAGCCCGAGGAGAGGAGCTTCGCCGACTCGACCCGAGCGAGCTCGAACTCATCGGGGTCAGCGAGCACTTCGAGCAGGAAGGGGATCACCCTCTCATCCTCGTTCACGGCCATATCCTCGACGATGCGCACCTTGGCCCCGTCGACCGCCTCGAAGCGGAACTCGTCGATCTGGTTCTCGATCGTATCCATGGTCTCCCCCCCTGGAAGATAGCGGCCTTTGATTGGCCGCGCCGTAGGAGCCCGATCCACGCAGACACCGCACGGGGAGTTCGACGGGAATTGCGCGGGTGTACCGAGTCGCGAACTGGCGCCTCAGCGCCCCTGCCCGCGCACCAGAGTCCTCCGACCACCCGGGGCCACGGGACCGAAGGTCTCGAGTTCCCCGTCCGGCCAGCGCACCTCGACCTCGAGCGGCGCCGATTCATCGCCGAGCCCGAAGTGAACGGACGCATCGCTCGAGCTGCAGTAGCTGTACCCAGGCTTGACGCTCCGTCGCTGTGGGCGGCCGTCGACCTCGACAGAGGCCGTGGCCCCGAGCGCGTCACGGCCGCCATCGAGCAGCCGCAGGGCGATCCACTGGCCTCCCTGCCACGCCACATTCATGAGCAGCTGAACCCGCGAGTCGCGGTTCCCCACGACCACGTCAATCCCCCCGTCGCCGTCGATGTCCCCGAAGGCAGCCCCGCGGCTGGTCAACTCCACGGCCGGGCTCGTCCCCCCCGCTGGCGCGACCGATTCCCAGCGGCCCTCGGGTGTTCCCGCGAGGAGGCTGTTGGGCTCGGCGTAGATGTCGTCTTCCGAGATCGGCGGCATCATCTGATTCACCCGACCGTTGGCCACGTAGATGTCGAGCCAGCCATCGTTGTTGAAGTCGTGGAAGCCCACCCCGAAGCGCGTGCGCCGAAAGGTCCCCATCCCGATGCCTGACTGCCGCGTCTCCTCTACGAAACCGCCGCCACGGTTCCGAAAGAAGCCGTCTTGCTCCCGCGCCATGTGAACGACGAGGAGGTCGAGGTCGCCGTCTCCCTCCACGTCAGCAGCGTCCACGCCCATCCCGGCGCGGGGGTTCCCGTGCGGGTCTCGCGCACAACCGAGACGCTCCCCGCGATCCACGAGGCCGCCGTCCTCACCGTGGACCCAGAGGCTGTCCGGCATCTGATCGTTGGCGACGAAGATGTCCATCATCCCGTCCCCGTCAAAGTCGCCGGTCACCACGCCCAGCCCATTTCCCGGGCTGGCCTCCAGCCCCATGGCGGCGGTCACGTCCTGGAACGTCCCGTCGCCGTTCGCGCGATAGAGCGTGTCAACGGAAGGAGCGCTGTAGGCCAACGGGCTGCAGTAGTCGGGCAGGCCCGTAGGGTCGAAGCAGTCCTCCTCCCCTGCCAGACTCCAGTCCACGTAGTTGGTGATAAAGAGGTCGAGGTGGCCGTCGCGATCGAAGTCGACGAAGGCCGCGCTTGTCCCCCAGGACCCGTCGCCCACGCCGGCCACGTGCGTGACGTCGGTGAAGCGGCCCCCTCCGTCGTTCTGCAGGAGCCGGTTCGGTCCCACGCAGGTGATGTAGAGGTCCACGTCCCCATCCGCGTCATAGTCCGCGGCGGCCACGCCCATGCCGTAGCCGCCAGGCGTGATCCCCGACGCCCTCGTCACGTCGAGGAAGCGCCCGCTCCCATCATTCTCGTAGAGGCGGTGGTCCGATGCCTCCGGCCTTACGAGCGATCCGCTCTGCACCATGAACAGGTCCAGGTCACCGTCCCCATCCTTGTCGAACAGGGCGACGCCGCCCCCCATCAGCTCGGGAAACAGAAAGCGCTCCTCGTGCCCCGAGCGGTGCGTGAAGTCGACCCCGCGCTCCAGCCCTTCGTCAACGAACCACACCGGACCGGTTCGGCTCACCGCCGGGTGCGCGGCGTCGTCCGAACAGGCCGCGAGAGCGACCGAGAGGATCGGGAGCAGGCAAGGCCTCATTGATCTGGCTCCGTGTGGTTGCCGTCAAGCATGTCGTCCGTCGGCGACGCTCCGGAGGTCCCCGCGCGCGCTTCTCGGAGCGCCTCCTCGAGGGTCCCGAGCAGTGGGTGATCCGGATCCACGCGCCGCAGCCCCTCCACGGCGGCCGTCGCGACCGCGCCCTCACCCAGCCCGAGGGCCGCGAGGGCCTTGCCCGCCAGCCCGTCAGCGCTGGCCGGATCCAATGAGATCGCCGCCTCGAAGGCTGGTAGAGCCCTGGCGGCGTCCCCCATCTCGAGCGCGGCCTTTCCCGCCGTCACCTCCAGCGATGCCGTCTGGACTCCCAGCTCCCGGGAGTGAGCCACCGCGGCCATGGCGTCCTGCCCACGGCCTTCACCGAGGTACAGGTCCGCCCGAAGCTCGTGGGCGCCCGCCGACTGTGGGTCGAGCTCGATCAAGCGCTCCGCGGCGACGAGCGCGCCGTCCACCTCGCCGGCCTTCACCATGGCGGAAGCCATAGCCAACGCCAACCCCAGGTCGTCGGGGCTCAGCTCGGAGGCTCGACTGAGGGCCGCCGCGGAGCCTGACCAGTCACCGAGCCGATCGAGCACGCGCCCCTTTTGGACGAAGATACGCGGATCGTCTGGGTCCCCCTCCTCGAGCAGCCGCAGCTGCTGCAGCGCAGCCTCGAGCTGGCCGCTCTCGATCTTCCGGTTCGCCTGCAAGAGGATCGCCGAGGCCCCCACCTTGAGCGCTGCCACCTCCTTCATCCAGGGGTCCGGTCCCGAGGTGCGGGCGCCCCGGCCCTTCAGGAGCTCTGGTTCGGCCTCTTCGAACCTGGAGAGACGAGAGAGGGCCAGGCCGCGAAGACGATGGAAGAGCGCTCGGCTCGCCGGAGGGATCGGACCGATCAACTCGAGGGTTCCCAGCGCCTCCTCCGGCTTGTCCACCTCAAGGAGGACCTCGACGCGGCCGAGGTGAGCCACAGGG
The DNA here is from genome assembly GCA_905480285.1 of uncultured bacterium. GTDB lineage: Bacteria > Planctomycetota > UBA1135 > UBA1135 > Saltatorellus. The sequence continues at coordinate 21,030 of CAJQPT010000031.1, read as the reverse complement.
TCCCCAGGGCTCAGAGCCTCGGCGCGTTCAAACGCGTACGAGGCTTCCCGGGGCTGCCCTGCGCCGAGCAGCAACCAGCCCTTCCGCCGCCAGCCCGGACCGTAGTCTTCCAGCGATTCGAGCCGTTCGTACGAACCAAGGGCCGCCTCGACATTGCCGTTCTTGCCCTGCATCACCGCGAGTCGGTACCAGGTCCGAGGATCGCCGTCATCCAGCTGCACCGCCACCGCATAGGAGGCCTCGGCGAGCTGAAGCATCAGGTGCGCCTCGAACAGCATCCCGAGGTGCACCCAGGCATCCGCCTCTCGCGGTCGGGAGAGGACATCGGCACGGGCCGCCTCGAGGTGGGCGACGAGCGCGTCGTCATAGCCCGCGAGTTCGTGGGGCCAGGGGATCTCAGCCTGCGGCCCGTCGCCCACGGAGCAGGCTGGGACGGCGAGGAGCGCCGAGGTGAGGAGCGCAGCGCGCAGGGGTCTTGTGAGCGATTGGAGCACGATGAGTAGGGTCGACCGTATCACCTCAGCGCCGGCGGCGGGAGCCCCGACGCCCGCCCCCCCGTGGCCCAGAGGTTGCCTGCCGCCGGGGGCCGCCCCCGCGACGCTGGGGCCTGCGGCTCTCGGCCTCGTCGAGCAGCTCGTGGAGGTCGAGCGGCGCGAAGGTCGGGAGGAACTTGCGCGGGATCCGGGCGCCGATGCGCGCCTCGATGGCCCGCACCTGATCAAGTTCCTCTACCGAGGCGATCGTGACCGCCTCGCCGGATCGGTCGGCCCGCCCCGTGCGGCCGATCCGATGGACGTAGGTGTCTGGATCGAGCGGCACGTCGAAGTTGACGACCCGCGCCACCCCCTCGACGTCCAGGCCGCGCGCCGCGAGGTCCGTCGCCACGAGGAAGCGGACCTCCCCGTCGCGGAACCCCTGCAGCGCGCGGTCCCGGGCGCCCTGCTTCTTGTCCCCATGGAGCAGGGACACGGTGTGCCCACGCTTCTCCAGCTGCCTCGCGACCTGCTTCGCCCGCTGCTTGGTGCGCGTGAAGATGATGGCGCTCCCCGCCTCGTCCGACTCCACGATGGTCCGCAGGAGCTTGGATCTCGCCGTGGACCGGACGGGGTGCAGCGAGTGCTCGATGGTCTCGGCGGGCCTCGTGTGTCCGAGATCAATGATCTCGGGCTCCTTGAGCACGCCCTGAGCCAGGGCCTGGACCGCCTCCGGCATGGTCGCCGAGAAGAACATCGTCTGGCGCTCATCGGGCACACGCTCGAGGATGCGCCGGACATCCGGGAGGAAGCCCATGTCGAGGAGCCGATCCGCCTCGTCGAGGACGAGCACCTCGACATCCCCGAGGTCGCAGGTCCCCTCCCGAACGAGGTCGAGGAGCCGCCCCGCGCAGGCGACGAGCACATCGCACCCCGCCTCGAGCGCATCCCGCTGCCGGTCGATCTTCACGCCACCGTAGGCGGCGGCCATGCGCACCGAGAGGTGGCGCCCCAGGTCGATGAGGTCTCCTTCGATCTGCCGAGCCAGCTCGCGGGTCGGTGCCAGGACGAGGGCCCTCGGCCGGCCGGCTTCTGCAGGCCGGTCCTCGAGGCGCTGCAGGATCGGGAGCGCGAAGGCGGCGGTCTTGCCCGTCCCGGTCCGCGCGAGGCCGAGGACGTCACGGCCCTCGAGCGCCGCGGGCAGCGCGGCGGCTTGAATCGGGCGGAGCTCGACGAAGCCGGCGTCCGCGACTCCCTGCCGAAGCGCTGGGCCGAGATCGAGGTCGTCGAAGCTGCCGGTGGGGACGGGGTCCGCTGCCATGACCTCGACGATGCACGGAAACCGGTCTTGAGCCCAAGTGCGAAGCGTCAGTTCCCTCGCTGGGGTCCCACGGTGCTACCTTCCTCACCATGGCCACCAGCAAACCGATCACGCTCGCCCTGGCGAGTTTCATGGACTCTCCGCAGGCCGCCGCCCTCGGCGCCACCGACAGCGAGGTCCGGACCATCGTCGAGCGCTTCCTCTCTGTGTGCTACGACGACATGGGCAGCGCCCCGAAGACGATGGACGGCCAGGCCATGCACGGAGCTCTTGGACACCTCCTGCCGGGCAGGTTCCGGCGCGGAGAGGAGCTTGCAGCGCAGGTCCCTGACGTCCTGCGCGCCTATATCGAGCACCTGGAGGCCACGGAGGTCGTGATCAACGCCTTCGAGCTCAAGACGAGCTTCGAGTCGACCATCGATGAGTTCCTCCAGACGGTGCGTACCGGAACCAACCCCCACGGCCACGGTCACGCGCCCCCCAAAGAGCCCTTCCAGCACGGCGCTGCCAAGCTCGGCCGGAACGACCCGTGCTCTTGCGGGAGCGGCAAGAAGTACAAGAAGTGCCACGGGAAGACGGCATGAAGACCGCCGTTGTGATCCCGGCGCGATACGGGTCGACGCGCTTCCCCGGCAAGCCCCTGGCTGACGTCGCGGGTCGCACGCTCATCCGGCGGGTCCACGAGATCGCGGCGGCGGCGAAAGGCGTGGACCGCGTGGTCGTCGCCACGGACGACGAGCGCATTCGGGACCACGTCCTGGGCTTCGGCGGCGAGGCGGTCATGACGCCCGAGGGGTGTCGAAATGGCACGGAGCGGGTCCACGCGGCCGCGCTCGGTCTCGACGAGCCGCCGGACGCCCTCATCAATCTGCAGGGCGACGCGGTGCTGACGCCGCCCTGGGTGATCGAGGCGGTGGTTCGTGAGATGGAGCGCACGCCCGACGCACCGATCGTGACCCCAGCCGCCCGCCTTGACGAGGGGTCACTACAGCTGCTGCGAGAGGCCAAGGCGGCCGGCGAGGTCGGCGGCACCACGGTCACGTTCGACCGCGAGGGCAACGCCCTCTACTTCTCCAAGGCGATGATCCCCTTCGTCCGCGATGCCGCTGGCGGAGCCCCTACCTTCCGGCACATTGGTCTATACGGCTACCGCCGCGAAGCCCTCGAGCGGTTCATCGCCATGGGGCCGAGCCCGCTCGAACTGACCGAGGGCCTGGAGCAGCTTCGGGCCCTCGAGAACGGCATGGGGATCCGGGTCGTCGAGGTCGACTACCGGGGCCGCCGACACCTCGCGATCGACAGCCCGGAGGATCTCCAACGCGTGGAGCAGCTCCTCGCGGAGGACGGCGAGTTGATCGACGAACAGGGGCGGACCCGATGACCGAGCTCCTGCTGGTTCGGCACGGCAACACCTTCGCGCCGGGAGACCGGATCATCTGGGTGGGTAGCGGCGAGGACCTCCCGCTGGTGGAGTCCGGTCGCGCCCAGGCGCGGGCGCTGGCGAAGACCCTGGCGAGCGCGAAGTGGTGCCCCTCCGCCGCTCTCTCCGGCGGCCTGAAGCGGCAGGTGGAGCACCTCCACCTCGCCACAGCGGGCGCCCCGGCCCCCGGGGTTCACGCAGCGCTGAACGAGGTGGACTACGGCCGCTGGGGCGGCCGGACCACCGACGAGATCGTCGCCGAGCATGGAGATGCTGCGGTCCGCGCCTGGAATGAACGCAGCGAATGGCCCGAGTCCGCTGGCTGGCCGGAGTCCCTCGAGGAGGTCCGAGCCCGCGTGGGCCGCTTCGCCGCGGAGGTGGCCTCGGGCAGGCACGGGAGCCGCGTGCTCGTCTGCAGCAGCAACGGGCTCCTGCGATGGTTCCTCGGCCTCGTACCCGGCGCCCTCGAGGAGGCCATCGAGAAGGGCACCTTCAAGGTCAAGACGGGTCATGTGGGTAGGATGGAGTGCGACCGCTCCGGGCTCTGGAGCGTCCGCTCCTGGAACCAGCCACCGACCTCTCCCCTCCCCTGACCCATGCGCCTCGCTCTCCTCATCACGGTCCTCTCCGCTGGCGTGACCTTGAGTCCGCGGTCCGCGGCGGCGCCCTCCAAGGCGGCATCCCCCGAGGCGGTCGATCTCAACGCCGTGCACCTCGAAGCTGCGCCGCTGAACGCCCTGATACCACAGGCGGGCGCAGGGGGATCGCAGGCGGGCGCAGGGGGATCGCCACTCCTCTCGACCCAGGAGCCAGCAGCGGACGAGAAGGAGACAGCCAAGCAACGGGCCGCCAGGGAGAAGGCGGCAGTGAAGAAGCTCACCGACGGGCTCCGGTCCGAGGAAGCCAACGAGCGGCAAGCCGCCCTCGTCGACGCTGCGAAGACGCCCTACCCCGAGGTCATCAAGGTGTTCGGGAAGGTGCTTGAAGGCAAGTCCAACGACCTCGCGATGATCGCCGCCGAGCTCCTTGGCCAGATGACCGAGGAGCAGGCCCTCGACGCGCTGCGCCGCTTTGCGACGCGACGCAGGAAGGCGCTCGCAAAGAACCCCGGCCTGCAGGAGGAGGTGATCCGCGCCATGGGTCGACACCGGTCTTCCGAGGTCATCCCGCTCCTGATCAAGGGCGCCTTTGAGGAGGAGAACTCCATGATCCGCCGGGCCAGGGTCTTCGCGGTCGCCAACGCCCGCTCCACCGCCGCCGCCAAGGCGATTTTTGGCGAGATGAAGAAGACCGACGCCAAGCGCCTCCGAGGCCGCCTCGCGAACATCCGCCCGGCCCTGATCTACCTCACCGGTACGGACGCCGGGAAGAACCCGGATCGGTGGCTCCAGTGGTGGGAGGCCAACCGGCGGAGCTTCGAGGTTCCCGGGCAGCCCCCGAAGCTCTCCGGCGACTTCGCCGTGCAGTGGGCGCGGTTCTGGGGCGAGGACCGCACCTACGAGCGACGAAAGAAGCGCAGCGATCGAGGCTGACCTGCCACCCCTCGAGGCGCTCGCCGTCCCCATCATGTGAATGATGAGGAACAGGACTCGGGGATCATGTGCTTGAGGGAGGGCGCCGCCCTCTGGCCGGAGCGGATGCAGGCCGTCGCAGCTCCGCCCGAAGCGCTCTGGCTGCGCGGCCGTAAGTCGCTCATCTCTTCCGCCCCACGCATCGCCATCGTCGGCAGCCGCGCACCGACCCCCTACGGCCTCGCCCAGGCGACGCGCTTTGGCCGTGAGCTGGCGCGAGCCGGCGTCTGCGTGGTCAGCGGCCTCGCTCGAGGAGTGGATGAAGCCGCCCACCTCGCCGCCCTGGAATCGGGTGGCGCCACGCTGGCGGTGCTCGGCTGTGGAGTGGATCGCCCCTGGCCCGCTGGCCCCACCGCTGAACGGGTCGCCCGAGATGGGCTCCTCGTATCAGAGCACCCACCGGGCACCCCGCCCCGCCGGCACCACTTCCCGCTCCGGAACCGGATCCTGGCCGCCCTCGCCGACGCGGTGCTCGTGGTCGAAGCGGCCCACAGGTCAGGGTCCCTGATCACCGCACGGTGGGCCGCGGATCAGGGCCAGCACGTGCTCGCCATACCGGGACGAGTCGACCACCCCATGTCCCGAGGGATCACTCGCCTGATCCGCGAGGGGGCCACCCCCGTCGACTCTCCGGGCATGCTGCTCGAGGACGTCTACGGGGACCTCGACCCCTTCGGCGTCCTCACTCACCGAGGACTCAAGCTCCCCCACGATCGCCCGAGACCGGAAGGAGCGCCGCAGACGGAGGGGGCCAACGCCCTCACCGAAGGGCCCAGAGCCCCGAGGCTGCCACGCGGGGATGACGACTTCCGATCCGAAGATGCACGACCTCGGGATACCGAACTTCAGGCCACGCGGCTCCAGGGTCCTCGAGCAGAGGATCCGCTCCAGCTAGCGATCCTTCGGGCTCTTCAGGGGGAGACCCTGACCCCCGCCGAGGTCGCCGAGAGAGCAGGCCTGGATCTCCACGTCACCCTCGCGGCGCTCACGGGATTGGAATTGGACGGGATCGTGCGGCGTGGCGCCGGCGGACTCCACGGGCTCACCTCCGGTTGACCAGCCCTCCTCCTCACGAAGGACAGCGCCGCCCGTCTTGGGGCTGCACGAGCGGAGAGATCGAGCCTGCTGAGGGCTTGCCCCCGCTGAGGGTTCGCGCGGGTTGAGCGGCGCTGCCCGCGCCGTCTCAGTGGACCGACGCCAGGGTCTGCTGGATGACGATCATCACAACCACGATCGCCGCTGAGGCCAGCACAAAGGTCGCGTAGCGACGGGGGAAGAGGCGGAGGGCCTTCCCGTCGTCTGCCTCCGTGTACATGCAGGTCACAGAGACGATCACGCCCGCCGAGAGCATGAAGAGCGCGAGGTGAATTCCGAGGTCATCCATGGTTCAGGAGGCCTTCGGCTTCCCCCCCCGCGAGGTCTTCACCTCGGTAGCGAGGGGGCGTCCGAAGAGCTTTGAATCGCTGAAGCCGTAGACGTCAAGCAGGAGCAGGACGTTGAGCACACCCGCGACCGAGGCGAGCATGACTCCAGCATCGGAGTACCGCGGCCGCATCTCCATGACCGGGTGCCCGGAGAAGAACTCAGCCACAAAGGCCGTCGGGCCCAGCAGCGTCTGGCCTGCCCAGTAGTAGAAGTGTCGGGTCCGGTCCAGGTTGGTCCCCTCTGCCAGCAGGCACCCGAGCACGAACATCCCGGTGATGAGGAGGAAGCTGAACAGTCCGCGCGCGATGCGCCCCTGAGACACGTGGCCTGCGCCAGGGATCAGCCACCCGAAGAGGACCGCCGTCGCAGGGTGAATCGCCGCCCCCTCGATCACCGAACCCGCCTGAGCGCGGGCATCGAAGTGCGCCCTGGACGCGAGGATCAGGTTCAGGATCCCCGAGGTCGAGGTGAGCGCGAGCCCCAGATAGAGGCTTGGGCCAAAGGGAGCGGGGGCGAGGTCGCTGAAGTCAATCTGCCGCACGTGGAGGAAGAAGGCCCCGACGTTCCCGGCCTCAGGGGTGAGGGCCCCGGCGAAGGGCCCCCGGATCTCCGGCGCGAGGAGGTCCAGGAAGGCGCCTCCTGTCAGAGCGAGGCCCGCAACGTAGAGCCCCTGAACGACCACAAACGCCGCCACAGCGAAGCGTATATGCCCCAGCAGGAAGTGCCCCGCACCCGGCACCAGCCAGGTCAGGAGGGCCGCGACGTTGGGGTTCACGGAGGTTCGATTGCTGGGATCCGAGCTCGGCATGGGCTCGGCGAGTTCTAACCGGAGGCGACGGGCCGGTTCGTCTTTTTTTGGGCGTAACAGCGCTACGCTGCCGTTCGGACGTTGTGGCTCGGCGGATTGTGGGTCACGCTGGACCCATGCCCCCGTCTCCCCTCGGCGCCTCACCGGATCCGGTTCCCTCCGATCCTGCCTCGCATCTCCACGAGCAGGCGGGGGGCGTTGAGCCCGCCTTCGTCCTCGAGGTCGAGGTCCGGTACAGCGAGACCGACCAGATGGGCGTCGCGCACCACAGCAGCTACCTCGTCTATCTCGAGGAGGCGCGGACCGGGCTCATGCGGGCTCACGGCACGCCGTACGGAGAGGTCGAGCGAGCCGGCATCGGCCTCCCCGTGAGGAATATCGCGCTGAAGTACCGCGCCCCCGCGTTCTACGAGGACCGCCTCCAGGTCCGCTGCTGGGTCTCTGCCCTGCGCTCTGCCTCGGTCACCTTCAGCTACGAGATCCACCGGAACGAACGGGACGGCTCCCGCGCTCACCTCCTGTCCTCCACCGTCGAGCTCGCGTGCGTCGATCTCTCCACCAAGAGGCCGCGCGTCATGCCCGAGGCGCTCCATGAGGCCTTCGCGGCGCGCCTGGGCTGAGCCCGCCCGGCAGGCCTCGCCCCCCACGCTCAGTCCTGGGCGTCGCCCGCCCTCTCCCAGCGACAGAAGAAGGGGGAGGCCCAGGCCGTCTGCCCGTCCACTTGGATGAGCCGGACGATGAGCCACCCGTGCTCGTCCGGTGCAGCTCCCCTCCAGGACCAGGTCTGGTCGAGGGAGGCCTCGCCCCCCGCCTCGATCACGTGAGCCAGGGAGCCCGTATCCCAGAACTCGACCCGGGCGATGCTCGCCGAGCCGCGCGCCCGGACCCGAATCGGAAACGGGCCGCTCCCCGCGAGATCCTCCCCCATCCACTGATCCCCTGAGCGAACCTCCAGCTCGATACGAGCGGTGGCGCCATAGGTGCGGCGCGCGCGGAACGCCTCGAAGATCGGCTCCCGGTCCAGCGACGACTCTGCGGTCCCCTCCGTGGGGACCCAGACGAAGGCGTAGGCGCCAGAGGTGGAGAGGTGATCCGAGCTCGCGATGAAGCCGAACCGCTGGCCGCCGGAGAGGGCTCGCACCTGAAGCTCCTTCATGGAGTCCACGTCACGGAAAGCCTGGTAGACCTCGGCGAGCGGCCGGCGCTGGTCATCCCGCTTCGTCCAGACGTTGCCGCAGAAGCGGCGCCCCGCCACCGCCGCGGTGGCGTGGGGGATGGTCATGACCTCAGCCGGGTCAAACTCCGCCCAGAACTCCCGCAGCGGCGGGCGGTGAGGCCGCAAGACGTCAGGCCGGAGGGAGATCACGTTGTGGTCCGTGTCACCCTGGCTCCGTTCATAGGCGTGAAAGGCCACAAAGCGGCCCGGGAGGTGATGTCGGTCCGCCTCGGCGACGCTCAGCTTCCAGGGCAGCCCGTTCACGTTCCCCTGGTCCAGGTCCCTCGCGTGGTCCGTGATCGCCACGAAGTCCAGGGCTCCGGGCCCGCGCGCGTAGCGATACGCGTCGTCCAGGGATCCGTCATAGAAAGGGAAGCAGAGCGACAGGTCCGTGTGTCGGTGGAGGTCCCCGGCGAAGAGCGCGTAGCCCTGGTCCCCCACGACGGTCGTCGGGCGGGCGCGAACCACGTCGCGCGGTGCGAGCGCGACCGCCGGGGTCGGCGGGGCGATCGAGACCGGGACCTCACCCAGGGGGACCGCAGCGTCGTCGGGGACCGGTAGGACCGCGCGCACGGTCCCCTTGGCCTGCGGATCGCGACGACGATCGCTGCGCCCGATCGTGTATTCCACCAGCGTCTGCTGACCGTCCCTCGTGAAGCGGACGGGTTGATCGCCGTCACGCTGACGCTGGTCAAGACGGACCGGCTCCGACCACCCCTGACCCGTCAGCCGCAGGAGGTCGACCGCGAAGCCATATTCGACGTGGGAGCGCGTCTTGCCCTTGCTGGAGAGCTGGACCTGGTGCACATGGCGGTAGGCGAGCCAGAGCCCGCCGCGGTGATCCATCCCGATCTCGGGGCGCTCGTAGAACACGCCGATCCGACGGGCGCCCTCCCGGCGCTCCGGCGCGGCGAGGGCCGCCTCGAATGAGGGCATGGGAACCCCGCCCTCCACCTCGGCCACGCTCCCGTCGCCCAAGACCTTGGCCAGGTGACTCGTCCGCCAGGTGTGGAGCGGTCCGAGATCATCGGTGACGTTATTCCAGAGCGTGTCGACCGAACGGTACTCGCCGCCCCAGTGACGAGGCCCCTCCTCCCAGGCGATCCAGACCGCCCCTTCGCCATCCGTCGCGAGCGACGGGCGAGCCTGAAAGCGGGGGCCTCCGGCGACAACAAAGGGCTCCCCCACAGGCCCGGGGGCGGGCTCGACCTCGACCCAGCAGGCGAGCACGTCGAAGGAGGCTCCCTCCTCCACGGCGCCGCGGTACTCGTCCCACGCCACCAGCCACCGACCATCCGCCGCGCGGGCAGCGCTCACCGCGCCGATGTGATCCGCGGGTCCGCGCACCTCGAACTCGATAGCGGGGACCGAAGGGACCTTCAGGACGAGGTCGTCGCCGTCCTCTCCGGACTCCACGGAGACCGCTCCCGCCGATCCGAGTGCCGCCGCTCGCCGGTCAACTCGCTCCTCCGGGTCGGCGAGCGTGGTCGCGATGAGGGCTTCGACCGGATCGGTCCGGTACTCGTCTCCCTGGATCGCTGCTGCGGCGGAGAGAGCGAGGAGTCCAATCAGGAGGAGGGGTCGACGCATCGCGCCAAGGTAGCACCTCCGGTCACGCTCACACGAAGAGCGCGGTCACGAGCAGGCCGTAAATGACCACACCGGCCACGAGCTTGCCTGCGAGCCCGATCATGTGGCCTGCGGCGGCGGCTCGTCCGATGCGAAAGGCGCTGTCGGCAGACTTGCCGCCGCTCCGCTCCAGCCCAGATGACAGTGCGAAGGCCCCGACTCCGCCCCCGACGAGGGTCCCGACCACTGGGATGGGGATCAGCATGGTGCCCAGCAGCGCGCCGCCAATCCCTCCCGCGAGGGCACCGATCGAGCCCCTGCGACCAGCGCCGGCACGGCGAGCTCGAAGGGAGGAGGACAGCGCCTCCCAGATCTCTCCCGCGACGGCGAGGGCCACCGCGGCGACGAGCACCGGGGTCCCGAAGAGGCGAGGCTCGGTGATCCACTCGGCGACGCCTGCGAAGAACAGCAGGAGCCAGGTCCCCGGGAGGCCGACCAGGATCAGCAGCGGTCCCAGGAGGCCGAAGATGGGCAGGAAGATCTGACAGAGGAGCGTCGCGGACATGGCTTGAAGACGCCCCAGGATGCTGGAGCTGGTGGCAACGAAGCAAGGGAGGTCACGGCGGAGTCCCCGTCAACCGCTCATCCTGCCACGCACGCCTGTCCTAGCCGACGCGCCAGGGGGACCTCCCCGCACAGCTCTAGAGCGTGCCGCCAACGCGCGCCGCTCCAACCGCGGTCTCCTGCGAGCCCCCTCTGAACCCTCGCTGCCTCGTGACCTCGGCTGCCGCTGGCACGGCTCCAGAAGCGCTTCAGGCGGGTTGATCGGGGCCGAGGACGATGTCGTCCTTTGCCTGCCACCACTCCGCGCCCTCGGCCTCCTCAGAGCCGCCCGCAGCCTCTCCCAGCACCTCTCCCTCGGTGGAGGCATCAGGCACCGCGTTGAGTTGCTGCATCTCTCGGGCGGTCACCCAAGGGCTGTGGAAGATGCCCGGCAGCGTCTCCAGGAGCCGCTCAGCGCAGGCCACGCAAGGGGCTCCGGCCTCGTCCTCGTTCAGCGAATGAACCGCTCCCCCACACTCGATACACCTCGTCTCCGGATTCTCCATGGCAGGAGAGTCATCGAGCGTCCCCGCGAGGGGCTTGAGGCCCCATCCGAGTCCGTCCCGACGCGCCTCGAACTGAAGCGGTCCGCGGACCACCCGTCGCGTTCTGGCCCCCTTTTGGTGCTATTTTCAGCATCGCCCGGTTGCCCCCGCCGAAAAGAGCACTAAACTAGTGCCGATTAAACATCGCCCCCCTGATGCTGCGCCTCACAAAGAGAACCGAATATGGCCTGATCGCCCTCGTCCACATGGCCGAGCTGGCGGCGGCCCGCCCCGCGGAAGCGGAGGCTGAGGTCATCAGCGCGCGCGCCATCGGCGACATCTTCCCGGTGCCCAAGCGGATGCTCGCTGAGGCGCTGAAGCACCTTCAACAGGGCGGCATCCTCGAGTCGACGCGGGGTGTCCGAGGCGGCTACCGGCTCTCGCGATCAGCGGATCAGATCTCCCTCGGGGAGATCGTCTCCGCGCTCGAGGGGCCCCCGACGCTCACGAGCTGCGCAGGGTTGGGCGCGGCCAGCGCGGACGGCGGCTGTGAGGTCGAACCCGTGTGCCCCATCCGCTCCCCCCTCGCCCGTCTTCGCACGGGGATCTGGACGCTCTTCGAGGGCGTGACCCTTCAGGCCCTGGCCGACCGCTCTGCTGACCCCACTGGCCTGTTTTCCGCAACCGGCTGACCCCCCACGCGAATACACACTGCCATGACCGGACCCACGTCAACCGGAGCGGCATCCAACACAGAACGATGAACCTTCCCATCTACTTCGATTATCAGGCGACCACCCCGGTCGACCAGCGCGTCCTGGACGCGATGCTCCCGTACTTCACGAGCGCCTTCGGCAACGCCGCGAGCCGCAGCCACGCGTTCGGCTGGAAGGCCGAGGAGGCGGTGGACACGGCGCGCGAGCAGATCGCGTCCATCCTTGGCGCCTCCTCCAAGGAGGTGGTGTTCACCTCTGGATCCACGGAGGCCATCAACCTCGCCATGAAGGGCGTCGGGGAGATGTACGGGTCCAAGGGCAAGCACATCGTCACCTGCCTCGCCGAACACAAGGCGGTCCTCGACACGGCAAAGCACATGGAGAAGGAGGGGTTCGAGGTCACCTACCTCGTGCCCGACGACAACGGTGCCGTGACGGCCCAGCAGGTCGCCGATGCGATCCGGGAAGACACGATCCTCGTGACCATCATGTGGGCCAACAACGAGGTCGGGACCATCAACCCCATCCGTGAGATCGGAGCGGTTTGCCGCGAGCGTGGCGTGCTCTTCTTCACGGACGGCACCCAGACGGTCGGCAAGATCCCCGTGGACGTGGAGGAGGACAACATCGACCTGCTCTGCTTCTCCGGGCACAAGCTCTACGGGCCGAAGGGAGTCGGAGCGCTCTATGTGCGCCGCCGCAAGCCGCGGGTCCGCCTCGTGGCGCAGATGGACGGTGGCGGCCACGAGCGCGGCATGCGCTCCGGCACCCTGAACGTCCCCGGAATCGCCGGCCTCGGCGCAGCCTGCGCCGTGGCGGAGCAGGACCTGGAGAAGGACATGGCCCACTCCATCGCCATGCGCGAGCGCTTCGAGGAGAAGATCTTCGCGGCGCTCGACCACGTGGCCATCAATGGCGACGCCAACTCGCGCCTTCCGGGCTGCTCCAACCTCTCCTTCGCTTATGTCGAGGGTGAGTCGCTGATCATGGGGTTCAAAGACCTGGCCGTCTCCTCCGGCTCTGCCTGCACCTCCGCAAGCCTCGAGCCGAGCCACGTGCTGCAGGCCATGGGCGTCGGCGACGAGCTGGCCCACAGCTCTATCCGGTTCGGCTTCGGTCGACTCACGAGCCCTGAGGAGATCGACTTCGCCGCCGAGCAGGTCATCACCGCGGTGAAGAAGCTCCGGGAACTCTCCCCCCTCTACGAGATGGTGCAGGAGGGGATCGACCTCTCCACCATTGCCTGGACCGGTCACTAGGCCGCTCCCCCCTCCATACACACCAAAGCACACCAACTCCACTCAGTCAGATGGCATACAGCGACAAGGTCCTCGACCATTACGACAACCCCCGGAACGTCGGCTCCCTCGACAAGAACTCGACCGAGGTCGGCACCGGCATCGTCGGCGCCCCCGAATGCGGCGACGTGATGAAGCTCCAGATCCAGGTCGAGGGCGACACGATCGTCGACGCCAAGTTCAAGACCTTCGGGTGCGGCTCTGCGATCGCCTCCTCCTCCCTCGCCACCGAGTGGATCAAGGGCAAGAAGGTCGACGAAGCCATGGCCATCTCCAACACGGAGATCGTCGAGGAGCTCTCGCTTCCCCCGGTGAAGATTCACTGCTCCGTCCTCGCCGAGGACGCGATCAAGGCAGCCGTCGCGGACTTCAAGCAGAAGCAGGACGGCGAAGAGAGCGCCTGAGCGCCCTTCCCGGAGATCATCCCATGGCAATTGGAATCACAGAGCGAGCGAAGAGCGAGGTCACGAGGATCCTCGATGACCAGAACATGCCGGACGGCACCGCGCTGCGCGTCGGCGTCAAGGGCGGCGGCTGCTCGGGCTTCTCCTACACCCTCGGCTTCGACGACGAGATCCGCGCCACCGACCAGATCAAGGAAGAGGACGGCATCCGGGTGGTTTGCGACCCCAAGAGCTTCCTCTACCTGAACGGGACCGTGGTGGACTTCGAGGAGAGCCTGATGGGTCGCGGCTTCAAGTTCACCAACCCCAACGCTTCGAAGAGCTGCGGCTGCGGCGAGTCGTTCAGCGTCTGAAATGGACGCCACCTGCCCGAGCTGCGGTGCCGGGCTCGAGACCTCGCTCGCCTGTGGCGCCTGCGGGGTCTTGATGCTCACGGACGATGCCGCCTGCCCGTTCGCGGTCTTCGGCCTCGAGCCCGGGTTCGACGTCGATCTCAAGGAGCTGAAGGTCCGCCTGCGGAGATTCACTCGCCTGGTGCACCCTGACTTCTTCGCCCTGGAGGGCGAGCAGGCACTCGCGAAAGCCGAGCGCAATAACGCGCTGCTCAACGCGGCCTACGGGGTCCTCGCGGACGAAGTCCGCCGAGCAGAGCGGCTCGTGGAGAGCCTCGGTGGGCCCACCGAGAAGGAGCTCGGCTCCATGCCACAGGCCTTCCTCATGGAGGTCATGGAGTGGAACGAGACCCTCGAGGAGGCCTCTCCTGGCTCCACGGGGTGGCTCGAACTCGAGCGCGACCTCACCGAACACCGCGACCGGATCTCCACCGAGATCGGCGCGGCCCTGACCCCCCTCCCCCAGCCTGGCGCCGAGTCCCTCACCGGGATCCGCCAGAGCCTGAACGCCCGACGCTACGTCGATCGCGCCCTCGGGCGCATCGCGGCGAGCGCCGGCCCATCCTGAACGCCCCGCTCCATCCAACCGTGGGATACATCGAACTCGAGGTGCTGGAAGACCAGCCCAAGCGCGTCGTCATCGGCATCGACCTTGGCACGACCAACTCACTTCCCGCGATCTGGAAGGACGGTCGGCCCGAGGTCCTTGAGGTGGAGGGAGAGGCAGCGCTCATCCCCTCCGTGGTCCACGTCTCCGACAACGGCACCGCGGTCGTCGGGAGGACGGCGCGAGCTCGGTCCATGGACGACCCCGCTCACACCGTCCACAGCATCAAGCGCTTCATGGGCCGCTCGCTTGGAGAGCTCGATGAGTCCGTCCTGCGGCGCCTCCCCTACAAGGTCTCCCAGACCGAGCGCGGTCTGGTCCAGGTCGAGGTCGGCGGCAAGCGCTTCACGCCCCAGGAGATCTCGGCCCTGATCCTCCGGGAGGTCGCCGCCCAGGCGAGCGTCGCCATGGGCGGCGCAGAGGTCCTCAGCGCCGTCATCACCGTCCCCGCGTACTTCGATGACGCCCAGCGTCAGGCGACGCGTGACGCTGCCCGCCTGGCCGGCCTGGAGGTGCTCCGCATCGTCAACGAGCCCACAGCAGCCTCCCTCGCCTACGGCCTCGATCAGAAGGAGGAGGGCACCGTCGCGGTGTACGACCTCGGGGGCGGGACCTTCGACGTCTCCATCCTCAGCATCGAAGAGGGGGTCTTCCAGGTCCTCTCCACGAACGGAGATACGAGCCTGGGCGGCGACGACCTGGACGCCGCGCTGGTCGATCTCCTGCGCGGAGAGCTGGAGGGTGCAGTCGACGATGCCGTGTTCGAGGAGCCCGCCTTCCGCCAGGCCGCACGCCTCGCGGCCGAGAAGGCCAAGATCGCGCTCTCGAAGGACCCCGCGGCGGACCTCGTCATCTCGATCCCTGAGCTTGGCGTCAACGCGCGACGGACCGTGACGCGCGAGGAGTTCGAAGCACTCTCGGCGCCGTTCGTCGAGCGCAGCCTCCGCTGCTGCGAGCGGGCCCTCAAGGACGCGGGCCTCGAGCCTGGAGACGTCGACGAGGTCGTCCTGGTCGGCGGCTCGACCCGGGTCCCCCTGGTGCGCGCGGAGGTCGAGCGGTTCTTCGGCCGGGCGCCGCACACCGAGCTTAACCCCGACCAGGTCGTCGCCCTTGGCGCTGCGGCCCAGGCGGAGGTGCTCATGGGAGGGAGCCGGGACATCCTCCTCATGGACGTCACGCCGCTCTCGCTCGGACTCGAGACCATGGGCGGTGCCGCGGAGAAGTTGATCCAGCGCAACAGCCGCATTCCCTGCTCGGTCAAGGAGGGCTTCACCACCTACGCGGACAACCAGAGCGCCATCGACTTCCACGTGCTACAGGGCGAACGAGAGCTCGCCGCCGACTGCCGCTCCCTCGGTCGCTTCAAGCTCACCGGGATCCCCCCCATGCCCGCGGGCCTGCCCCGCGTCGGCGTGAAGTTCCACCTGGACGCCGACGGGATCCTCACGGTCTCCGCGAAGGAAGAGAGCACGGGCGCCAGCGCATCCATCGAGGTGAAGCCGTCCCACGGCCTGACCGAGGACGAGGTCTCGGCCATGCTGGAGGCCTCCTTCAAGAACGCGAAGAAGGACTTCGAAGAGCGCCGGCGCGTCGACCTGATCGCGGAGATCGGGATCATGCTGCGCCACGCCACGGCCAACCTCGCCGTGGCCGAAGATAGACTTGATCGCGAGTCCATGGAGGATCTCCGCGAGGCCATCGCATCGGCCAAAGAGGCCCGGCTGTGCGCCGAACTCGACCTCGTCCAGATCGCGCGCGACACCCTCGATCGCGCGACCATGCCCCTGGCGGCCGTCCTGATGGACAGCGTCGTGAAGGAGGCCGTCTCGGGGAAGAAGCTCGGGGACCTGTGAGCGTGGACCCGGCCGACACCATCGACTGGTCCGATCCGTTCGAGATCGGCTTCCGGCTGGCGGAGCGATTCCCGGACCTCGACCCCCTGTCGGTCCGGTTCACCGACCTCCATCGCTGGGTGACCGAACTGGAGGGTTTCGTGGGCGATCCTGCAGCCTCCAACGAGGGCCTTCTCGAGGCGATCCAGATGGCCTGGGTCGACGAGCGAGAGGACTGACAGGACGAGCTCAGTCTCGCCCCGGCGCCTCGACGAACTCCACCAGGTAGTCGAACGCGAGGGACTTGCCTCCGTCGAGGCTGACCTTGACGCCGTACCGCAGCCCCGGCCGGACCTGCAGGTCCACCGGGCGGAAGATCACGCACGGACCGCCGCCGTAGCCGCCGTGGTTGATGTCCTTCCAGTCCAGCTCCAGAGGCTCCCCCCTCGGCTGGTAGTACTCATTGAGGCGCACCACTTCGACCTCGATGTCCTCCTTGGTCGCGGGCGCCTTGCCCCGCACCAGCTGAATGCTCCACGCGTGGCGCGGCCCGAACAGGTCCAGGGGCAGGTAGCCCGGAGGCGGATAGAGCACCGCGTCGAGGTCCTTGGTGCCCGGTCCGCTCCCGTCCATGGACCACATGGCCGCCCAGCTCCCCGCGGCCCCGAAGCCGGTCTTGCCCATGGCGGGGTTCAGGCACCAGCGCCGATGCCCGACGCGGTCGATATTGCTCGGGTCCGAGTCGTCCATGTACATGTCCACCGATCGGGCGAGCCCCCCATTGGCCAGGTTGCTGTGGCTCGCCCCCTCGTACCCCTGCCGGTACCTGCCCTCGTCGAAGCCGTCCGGCTGCTCGGGCGTGTGATCCAACTCACCGTTGGCCTGGCAGACCTCGCTGGCCGCGTCGCAGAGGTCGTTCCACTTCTCGTCCAAGGTGATCGTGCGCCAGTGCAAGCCGCAAAGCGCGCGATACACCTTGAGCCGCATGAGCGCGTGCTGCCGGTCCCCGGAGATGGGGTCCTGCGGATCGTCGCTGGCGACCGCTCGAGCCGCCGCGAGTTCCTCGGTCAGCACGTTGAGCCGGCGCGGGTACGGCGTGCGCCCGTCCAGCTGAGCCAGAAACCCGCGCTCCCACTTCCGCCGACTCACGACCTTGTTGCCCACCTTGATCTTGGCGGCCCCGTCGAGCTCGCCCTTCTTGTAGGTCGCGGACCGCTCCCAGCGCTCCTCCGGTCGGGACTCGGTGAACCGTCCGTCCAGGACACCCCGCCGATACGTCGCCTTGACCCTGTGGCTCCGGTCGACCTCCTCACGCTCCCACCGGCCGTCGAGGACACCCTTGCGATAGGTCGCGCTGAGCGTACGGACGCCATCCTCGTAGGTCCGCCAGTAGCCGGAGCGCTCCCCGCGCTCGTACATGGCCTCGAGGAGCAGCTCCCCCTCCTCGCCGAGCTCGGCGTAGCGCCCCTGACGCTTCCCGCCCCGATATCGGGCGGTGACCGCCACGCTCCCGTCCTCGCGGAACTGGACAAACTCACCGTGCTTCGCCCCCGCCTCGTCGACCTCGTAGCGCTCCCGGAGGCCTCCCCCCGGCCACCGGGTCTCCACGACGCCCTCGTCCTGCGGGCCAATCATGGAGAGGGCGAGGGCCAAGGAGAGCAGCGCTGTGTTCATCAGCAGAGAGTACCCTGCCCTGCTGGGAACTCGAATCGTGGCCAGGAACAGGAAGCAAGAACGAGGGGGCGGCACCCGCGCGACCGTGGCGCTCGAACGCGCCGGGGTCCCGTTCCAACTGCACGCCTACGACCTCGGGCACGCACCGCCCGGGGGCTCCGTCGGTGAGGCGGTCGCGGCCCAGCTAGGGCTCTCCCCAAGCGTGGTCTTCAAGACGCTGCTCGCGGAGGTGGACGGGGCCCCCGTGTGCGCCATCGTCCCCACCGCGGGGACGCTCTCCCTCAAGCGCCTCGCCGCCGCCGCTGAGGGGAAGCGCGCGCGGATGATGGACCCGGCGGACGCGGAGCGTCTCTCCGGTTATGTGACCGGTGGCATCAGCCCGTTCGGCCAACTGCGCCCCCTCCCGACGTTCGTGGATCGATCCGCGACCAGGCTGGAGGCCCTCCTGGTGAGCGCCGGCCAGCGGGGCCTCCAGCTCGAGCTTGGGCCCGAGGTCCTCGTAGAGGTCGCGGGAGCCTCCCCTGTGGACGGCCTCGGCGTCGCCAAGTGACCAACGGGACGGGCGCCAAGGTCGGCCTGGGTCGGCCCGCTGCTGCGTGATAGGGTCTCCTCGCGATGAGCAAGAAGAACCCCAGGAAGACAAGTCCGCGCGGACGCTCCGGAGCACCTGCCAAGCTGGAGGCCGACCTGAAGGCGGGGCACGAGAAGCTCCAGGCAGGCCAACCCGCCAAGGCAGAGGAGCTCCTCCGCAAGGCCATCTCCAATCACGGGCGCGAGCCGCGCCTCATGGCGAACCTCGTGGCCGCGCTCCAGCGCATGGGCCGCCTGGAAGACGCCGAGCGCGCGGCGCTCGCGTCGAAGGCGGCGAACCCGGACCACGCCGCCACCGCCAACAACCTGGGGACGGTCCTGAAGTTCCAGGGCCGGCTCGAGGACGCCGCCCTGGAGTTCCGACGGGCGACGGAGCTCGACCCCAGCAGCGGTGAGTCCCTCAGGAACCTGATGGGCCTCACGACCTACTCCGATCCGGATGACCCTGACCTTGCCGCGGCCGAGGCCATCCTCAAGAAGCTGCCGCCGGGCGATCAGTCCCGGGTGGCCCTCTACTTCGCCCTGGGGCGCGCCCTCGACGAGGTCAAGGAGCACGAGCGCGCGTTCAGCTGCTTCGAGCGCGGGAACCGGCTTCGGCGGTCCCTGATGAAGTACGACCCCAGGGAGCTGGACGCGCTCGTCGAGGCGTCCATCAGGAGCTACGACAAGGCCTACGCCGAGCGACCCGCAGCCGAGGGAGCCCCAGCGGATCGCCCGATCCTCGTCTGCGGGATGCCGCGGTCCGGCACGTCGCTCGTCGAGCAGATCCTCGCCAGCCACCCCAGCGTCGAGGGCGTCGGCGAGCGACCGCTCCTTCCCCACGCCATGGGACGGCTGGACGGGAACCCGTGGGAGCGGGTCGCAGCGGCGTCCTCGATGAGTGACGCTGAGCTCGCGGGCATCGGCGAGCGCTACACCGAGGGCCTCCGACAGCTGGCTCCGGATGCCGAGGTGATCGTCGACAAGTTCCTGACCAACTTCCTGCAGACAGGTCTCCTGCGCCGGGCCGTCCCGGGAGCTCGCTTCATCCACGTGCGTCGGGCGCCCATGGACAACGGCTTCGGCATCTTCCGGACCCTGTTCACGTCGACGATCCCCTATGCCTACGACATCAAGGAGATCGCCAGCGCCTACGCCCTGACCCATCGACTCTGCGACCACTGGGCCTCCGTCATGCCCTCGATGATCCTGCAGGTGGACTACGAGGACCTGGTGCGTGACCTCGAGGGCACCGCGCGCCAGCTCGTCGAGTTCGCCGGGCTGCCCTGGGACGACGCCTGCCTCTCTTTCCACGAGACCGAGCGAGCTGTCCAGACCGCGAGCGCGGCCCAGGTCCGGCAACCGATCTACGCGAGCTCCGTGGACCGCTGGAAGCCATACGAGGCTCACCTCAAGCCGATGGCGCGCGCCTTCGAGGCCGCGGGCGTCCCTGTCACAGAGGCCGGCGCTTCGGCTGGGACAGCCGCGCCCCAGAAAGGGAAAGGGGACGAGCGATGATCCCCGAGGGGTCGGCGCAGTGTCCCTGCTGCGACTACTACACGCTCAAGCACAGAGGGAGCCACGAGGTCTGCCCCGTTTGCTACTGGGAGGACGACGGTGTGGGCCTCGAGTCCCTCGACGAGGTCTCTGCCCTGAACCACATCACCCTCCGGTCAGCGCGCAGGAACTTCGAGCACCTCGGCGCCAGTGACCAGGCCGCGGTGTCCCTCGTCGCGAGCCCCGAGGAGCGGGACGGGCTCCGACGCGAGCAGCGCGCCACCTACTTCTGATCCGCCTCACCGCGGTCGATCGCGGCATTTCCTGGGATCAGGTGGGGTCCGCAGCCGGGCAACGTCCGATCTCATCTCCCGTGAAGTGGTTGCTCGAGAACATGTTGATGCCGCCCGCAGGGCTGTACCTGATGGTTCTCGTGGGCCTCATCATGCGCTGGCGCGCCCGGCGGCCCCTCCTGAGGCGCCTGGCGACGATCCTCGCGGCATCCGGCGCGCTCCTCTCCGTGGCGCTCTCGCTGCCCCTCGTCTCCTACCTGCTGCTGGACGGGCTGCAGAGGACCCCGAGTCTGGACCCTGCCGTCGAGTCCATCGATGCCGACGTGATCGTGGTCCTCGCCGGAGACGTTGACTGTGACCCGCCGGAGTATGGGTCCGACCAACCGGGCCCGTTGAGCCAGTTGCGCTGCCGGTATGGAGCCCGCCTCTCCCGACAGACGGGGCTCCCCCTGGTCATCACCGGCGGTGTGCTTCGACCGGACCGGCGGCCTGTCAGCCATGTGCTGAGGGACTACGTCGAGAACGAGCTTGGCGTCGAGGTGGCGTGGACCGAGGACGACGCCCGGACCACGCGGGGCAACGCCAGAGGCGTGGCCCGCTTGATGAGAGAGAGAGGCTACGGCCGCGCTGCCGTGGTGACGAACGCCTGGCACATGCCGAGGTCTGTGGAGGCCTTCGAGCGAGAAGGGGTCGACGTGCTCCCGGCTCCCACCGGCGCCCACGCCGCGCCCAGCCGCCTCTACCAAGGCCTCATCCCTCGGGGTCGATCCATGCGCGACTCCTCGTGGGCACTCCACGAGTACGTGGGCATGCTCTGGTACCGAGTCTCCAACTGACCGGCCACCGGATCTCCAGC
>CAJQPT010000030.1 GCA_905480285.1 uncultured bacterium | reverse complement strand
GGATCGGTCGCCATG
This sequence comes from uncultured bacterium, assembly GCA_905480285.1. Lineage (GTDB taxonomy): Bacteria > Planctomycetota > UBA1135 > UBA1135 > Saltatorellus. The sequence goes on along the minus strand of CAJQPT010000030.1, from coordinate 3,358 downwards.
AAGATCGAGCCGAAGGCGAAGCTGCCGATGACGAAGTGCCAGGCGGGGGAGACCGCCGTGTAGTGGTCCGCGCCGAGGCCCGCCGCGAAGGCGACGAAGTTCAGGAGCAGCGTGAAGGCGAGCATGCCCAGGCCGCAGCCCGCCATGATCCGCCAGGAGCCGACCTTGCTGAAGATCAGGATGCCGGCGCCGAGCAGGCACATCAGCGTCGAGGTCTCGCCCATGGAGCCGGGGATCCAGCCCATGAAGGCGTCGAACCAGCCGATGCTCAGGGAGTCCGCCGCGGCCATGGCCTCGGGGGCGTTGCCGTTGGAGTAGAAGAAGGCCAGGGGGGTGGCGCCGGTCGCGCCGTCGATCCACTCGCCCGAGCCGCTGCCGGAGACCCAGACGCGGTCGCCTGAGATGTCCACCGGGTAGGCGAAGTAGAGGAAGATCCGGGCGGTCAGGGCGGGGTTGAGGATGTTCATCCCCGTGCCCCCGAAGATCTCCTTGCCGATCACGACGCCGAAGATGATCCCGACGGCGACCTGCCAGAGCGGGATGTCCGGCGGCAGGGTGAGCGGGAACAGCAGGGAGGTGACGAGGAAGCCCTCGTTGATCTCGTGCTTGCGCAGGATCGAGAAGATGGCCTCCGCCGTGCCCCCCGCCACGATCGTCACCGCGTAGACCGGGATGAACTTGATGGCGCCGTAGAGCAGGCACTCGAAGAAGGGCGCGGCGGCGGGAGCGAGGTTCCAGTCCTCGGTCGCCCGCAGGTGCTGGAAGCCGACGTTCCACATCCCGAAGAGGGTGGCCGGGACCAGCGCGATGACGACCATGATCATCATCCGCTTGAGGTCGATCCCGTCCCGCACGGAGGGCCCGGAGGCCGTCCGGTGTCCGGGCGTGTAGAGGAAGGTGTCCGCGGCCTCGTAGACCGGGTAGAGCTTCTCGAACTTCCCGCCCTTGGTGAAGAGCGGCTCGAACTTGTCGAGGGTGTCCCTGAGGATCTTCATCTCAGCCCTCCTTCTCGATGGTGGTCAGCATGTCGCGGAGCCAATCGGTGATCGGCACCTTGGAGGGGTCCACGACCTGGCAGAGGGCCAGGTCTTCTTCGGAGAGCTCGAGCACGCCGAGCTTCTCGGCGGACTCGAGGTCTTTGGCCGCGAGGGCCTTGATGAGCTGGGTGGCGAGCACGTCCATGGGCATCACGGACTCGTACTGGCCGATGGGCACGATCGCCCTCAGGCTCCCGTTGGTGTCGGTGTCGTACCGGAAGGCCTTGCGGAAGAACTTGTCCCAGACGGTGTTGGTCTGGGTGTAGCGCCCGCTGATGGGGAGGGCCCAGCCCAGAAGGTCGCGGGTCACCCCGTCCTCGAGGAGCGTCACCTGGGTGTTCCAGCGCCCGACGAAGCCCGTGTGGTCTCCCACGCTGGCGGTGTTCCCCCAGACGGCGGAGCCGTTCACGAAGCGGGGCTCTGTGGCCTCAACCTCGCCGAGGCAGAGCTGCTCCAGATCCGCACCCTGGCGCGTGCGGACGATCTTGGGCGAGCGGGCGGCGGGGCCGCCGATGCTGATGACGCGCTCGGTGGGGCGCTTGCCGTCCCTGAGGAGCCGGCCGATGTCCGCCACGTCCTGGACGCCGACGTGCCACACGGTGCGGCTGGCGCCGGCGGGGCACAGGCTGTGGATCGAGAACCCGGCGGTTCCGGCGGGGTGCGGTCCACGGAACTGGTGCACCTGGACGCCGTCCTCGAGGAAGCGGCCCCAGCGCACGCCGTCCTTGACGGCGACGTGGACGAGCCCGTCGGTGAGCTTGCGGAGCGCCGCGAGCCCGACCTTGAGGTCGGCGTCCCGTCCTGCGACCACCTCGGTCAGGTCGGGGGCGAGGGGGCTGGAGTCGTAGGCCTGGACGATGATCGCCGCGGGCTCGTCGGTGGAGATGGCCACCCGGTCGAAGGGCCGGCGGCGGATCGTGGGCCAGAGCCCCGAGCCGAGCAGGGCCGCCTTGATGTCGTCTCGCGTGGCCGTGCTGACGTCGACGCGCTCGAAGGGGACCGCGTCATCGTAGCCAGAGGCCTCGACGACGATGGAGAGCACCGCCCGCCGCTTGCCGCGGTGGATGGCGGTGATCTTCCCCGCCGCGGGGGACGTGAAGAGCGCCGCCTCGTCGCGACGATCGCACATCAGTGGGGTGCCCACCTGGACGGCATCGCCCTCCTGGACGAGGAGGCGAACCTTCGCGCCCAGGGCTTCCTGGGGCAGCAGAGCGACTCGATTGATGTCGAGGCGATCGACGACGGCGGCGTCCGAGGGCGCGCCGTGGATCGGTAGATCGAGGCCTCGTCTGGCTTTGATCGTTGCCATGTATTCGGGGTCAGGTCGCGGCGGAGGAGCCCGTCCTTCGAGGGACGGGGAGTCGACGCGAGGGCTGCTGGGAAGTGGACTAACGGAGGTCCTTCCGTGGCGACCCCGCGACCCTTTACATGGGCCGTGGAAGCAGAGCCGACCACGAAATTTGGCGCGTATTCTATCCACGGTCCCGCTCCGCAGGCGATGTCCCGGCGCCGAACTTTCAGGAGGGGGCCAGCCCGGGATCCCGGTCAGCCGGGAAAGGTGACCATTCGCCCCGCCGAGGGGCCCCGTGCGCTCCCGTCCAGGTAGGCCACATTGCCCCGCAGGACGGTCGCCACCGGCCACCCGGAGAGCTCCACGTCTGCGAATGGGGTCCGGCCGGAGCGGCTGTGGAACGGGCGCTGGTCGACCCTCCCGACCGCGTCGGGATCCACCAGCACGGCGCTCCCGAGGGCGCCAGGCGACAATGGACCACGCCCCGTGTCCCCGTAGACCCGCGCCGGGCCGTCCACGCAGAGGCGGACGATGTCCTCCAGCCGCAGCCAACCGTCCCGGACGGCGGTCATGAGGAGGGGGAGGGTGGTCTGGACCCCGGCGATCCCGGAGGGGGAGACCGGGAAGGGCTGGGCCTTCTCCTCGGCGGTGTGGGGGGCGTGGTCGGAGCCGATGCAGGCGGCGGTGCCGTCCGCCGCCGCCTCCCGGAGGACCTCCTGGTGTGCCCGATCCCGCACGGGCGGGTTCATCTGGGCCCAGGTGCCGTGGGTCTCGTAGCACTCGGGGGCCGCCAGGAAGAGGTGGTTGGGAGTCAGCTCGACCGTCACGAGGTCCCCGAGGTCGCGCTCGCGGACCATGTGGATCTCGTCCGCGCTGGAGACGTGCAGGATGTGGATCTTGCGGCCCGTCTTCTCCGCCAGGTCGAGGAGCCGGCGGGTGGAGCGCACCGCACACTCCACATCGCGAATGTGGGGGTGCTCCCGCACGTGGGTGCCCGGCTGCACCTCGGCGTAGCGGTCCTTGAGCCGGT
>CAJQPT010000029.1 GCA_905480285.1 uncultured bacterium | reverse complement strand
ACGGTCCATCAGCAGTGGGCTTGCGTACATGAGGTCGCACCCTACTCGAAGACTCGCGGCCTTGGGAAACCGGTCGAAGGCCTCCCAGGGCCGCGCTAGCTGGCCTCGACGACCACGGTTCCGCAACTGTCGAACCGCGGCTCCCAGGTGAGCAGCGGAGGGCTGGGTCGCCAGACTGAAACACGGTCGCCCCTAGGGCTGAGGGTGTTTTCCCGTGGGCCCCCGGACACCTTCGATTTCCTGGCGATCTCGCCGTGCGGTGGAGGCGCTAACGGCGCTGTGCCGCGTCGCCACGCCAGGACACCTCGCACGAGCCGGCAGGATTCACTGACGCTTGGCGCGCGGGCGGATCTCAGGCCGCGACAGCTGACCGTAAACTTCCCTTCACAATGGGATCCCGCCGGCCCAATCGCAGTAATTTTCCCCTGCTACCTCTGATCCTTCCGAGTAATTCTCCCATGAAAGACCAGTCCAGACAACAGCCGCCGTACGAGACCTCTAAATCGCCACGGAGTGCATCACGGCTAGCGATCGGCGGAGCCGTCCTACTGCTAGGAGGCCTGAGCCTCTTCGGGATCTCGACCCTCGTGGGGAACGTCCCTCAACAAGGCGATGAGCTGCCGGAGGGGGCGGACCAGGCCGCCATGCTCGCCCCGCTTCCCGGAGGTCGCCCGAGCGACCCTGCTCTGCCGGAGACCCTCGATGCCGTCGATGGCAGCCAGAACCGCTCGGTGGGGAGACCGTCATCCTCCGCGGAGTTCGTTGAGCTCTCCGAGCTCTCGAAGGAGGCCCTCAAAGAGGTGCGCAAGAGAGAGCAGCGCTTCGAGCAAGCCTCCCAACTGGCCGAAGTCCCCGACGAGCGGTCCCCCGCGGACGCCGAGCTCATCGAGGAACTTGAGCGCCACCTAGAGCAGGGGAGTTTCGACGACGCCCAGCTCGAGATGGAGCTGATCCGCGCCCAGGGCTCACTCCAGATGCTTCGCGCCTTCAACGAGGCGGCGAAGGACCGCTGAGGACCGCCCGCTCCCGCTCACCAGAGCGGGCTACTCCCGACCGCTGATCGGCGTCCACGTCCCCGCCGCAAGGGGATATGGCCACCGTGGCCGCGCCGCGGCCGCGACCGATCGATTCACCCGTTTCCACTTTCCCTCCGCTCACTTCCCGAGCAGCAATGATCCACACTGCCCTTCTGATCAGCCTCGCAACCGGGCTGTCGCCAACCCCCGTTCCCTCGCAGTCCACATGGACCGCCTCCGGGGCGGTGACCACCACGCAGAACGCGCCCGTGATCGGTGCGTCCGTTGCGGCCTTCGACACCACTTCCCTGGACCTCATCGAGCTGGTTGAGGTGGACGCGGCTGGCTTCTTCCAGATCGACGACCTACCCGCGTCGGTCCATCTCTTCGCCAAGCCGCCCGCCGGGAGCGACCTGGCTGGCCGGTGGCTCTTCGATCAGGACCTGCAGATCAGCCAGGCCGAGACATTCCTGCTGAGGCGCGGTGCACCCGTCTCCTTCACCGTTCAAGACCGCCAGGGCAACCCGGTCGAGGGCGCCGAGGTCGCCGCTTACACCGCGGGCGCTCACCGGCTGAACGGGATTGGTGTGATCGACGTGGCGGTCACGGGAGCTGATGGTTCCGCGACGCTCGTCGCGCCGAGGTATGCCCACCTGGTCGCGGACGCCTCCAGCCAAGGCTACCTCCCCTCCTGGCGCTTCCGGCGCCGCCTGTCCACGGGGGGGACCTCGCAGCTGTTCACCCTGGACACCGGCACCCCGACCGCTGGCAAGGTCTTCTCGTCCAGCCTCCAGCCCCTCCAGGGGATGACCGTCAGCGCCTGGTCCTACTCGAACGGGTGGCACTGGAACGGGCTGAAGCAGACCGACGCATCCGGCTCCTACGGCATCCTCGCCGGCGACCGGTACACCAACGTCCGGGCCTACGACCCGAGCAAGGAGCGCGTCCCGGGCCGAGTCTGGAGGCGAGGTGCTTCGAGCTCGCAGCTTCGAGACCTCACCCTCCTCGACGGCGTCCCGCTGGAGGTACGCACCGAGGATGCTGACGGCAACCCGCTGCGGGCAAAGGTCTGGTCGTACGCGATGGCCACACGCACGTGGATGTTCCTCGGCTATACCCAATCCGGGGAACTGGCGGCGACCGTCCCGTCCTCCTACCACCTGGTGATCCGTCCGGTGGACCAGGCCTTCATCGGGAGAAGCCTCTGGAACCTCACCGGCAGCGCTGCCGGAGTGCAGGAGGTCACCCTTGATCGCGGGCGGAGCGTGGAGGTCACCGTCACTGACACCACCGGCGCGACGCTCCCGAACGTCGAGGTCCGCGCTCGGACGGGCGACGGGACCTGGCTCGGTGGCCGGCGGACCGACCACCTCGGCAACGTGACCGTCCAGGTCGCCCCCACGGGCATCAACAAGATCCGCGTCTGGGACCGCTCCCACGGCTCGACGCTCGAGCGCAAGGTGCTCCGCCTGAACGGGGCCTCGGACACGACGAGCCTCTCGGTCACCTTGTCCGGCAGGACGACTGCCAGCGGAGAGATCCGCGGGCTGGATGGGGAGCTGGTCACAGAGCCGATGCGGGTCCTCACCCGGAGCCAGATGGGCTGGCAGCGCACCATCACCGAGACCGGGACCTACACGGTTCCGACGGGTGATCGCTACCACCTGCTCGTCCTGCCCCTGGACCGGGACTCGACGTTCCTCCCCTCCTGGCACTGGCACAACATGCTGCCCGCCGACGGCATCCACAGCCGCGGCCCGGTCTTCCTCACACGGGGCTACCAAGCCGAGGTACAGGTCGTCAGCAAGGAGACCGGGGACGGCGTCCCGGGCGTCCGGGTCGTCGGCGGCTGGCCTCGTCGGTCCTCGGACAGCGATGGCTGGGTCAAGACCCTGCTGCGTCCGGTCTATAGCCTCCGGAACTACCCGCCGCGCGTCTCGCCCTCCAATCCGAACCCGATCATCCCCGACCACTTCCGGGCTCACACCACGATCGAGTCTGAACGTACCCGTGAATCCGGCGGCCCCCTTGAGCCGATCGAGGTCTTCACCCAGCTCGGCACCATCGCGAGCGGTCGCGTGACCGGGCCCCGGCCGGATGGCACGACGGGGCCCTTGGCCGGGATCCGCGTCACCACCCACGGTGGTCGCCGCTACCTCGGTGACAGCGTGACCAACGCCAACGGGGAGTTCCACGCCCTGGGGATCAAGCACGACTCGGAGTACGGGTTCACCACCTCCTTCGTGGTCCGCCCCCGCCGGTCGCAGCCCTACCTGGCGGATGTGCTCCGGAACCAGGAGCTCGGCACGCCCGCCGGGTCCGGCACGAACTCCGTTGGAGACATCGAGATCAGTGGCGCGGCCTACGGTAGAGGGCGCGTGGTCGACGCATTCGGCGAGGCCATCGATGACCGAACGGTCGCCTTCCGCGCCCGGCGGATGGATCGAACGCCCAGATGGCACATCGGCTGGGGGCGCGCCAACGCATCGGGTGAGTTCTTCACCAAGCTCGCTGCCCGAACGAGGCTCATCTTCTGGACCCGCTTCTGGAATCAGGGCTGGTTCCGCAAGCGGTTCGACGAGGAGCAGACGTTTGGCCTGGGCGAAGACGTGGCGCTGGGTGACTTCCAGCTCGGCCAGGCGCCCATCGTGGAATTCCGCGCGCTGACCTCCGTCGAATCAGCAGGTGGGTATGCGTCGCCTATGGCCAACGCATTCGTGCAGCTGGTGCGGATCTCCGACGATAAGGTCATGGACTGGGGGCGCACCGATAGCAGCGGTGACCTCCAGCTCCGCGCACCGGCCGATGAGCCGCTCAAGCTCCGGTTCAGCTTCTTCGTCAACAGCTACTGGATCCTGGGCGTTCCGTTCGAGCCAGTATTCAGCGAGGCCTTCGAGCCGCAGGAGACCGAGCCCTTCACCCTCACGGGACCGATGACCGACCTTGGGGACTACTACATCCTCTCGCCGCTGAAGAGCCAGTCGCTCGAGGTGGTCAAGGTGCTGTCTGAGGTCGACTCCTCGGTGTTCACCCTCGGCTCTTACGTCCAGGGCGCACTCGTCGTGGCGGCCCAGTCTGCCGGCCGGCTGGCCGCCCTCGCTGAACCGGAGGTCGACACCGCCGTGGCCAAGAACCTGCTCGGAGAGAGCGCCGCGCTGTATGGCCGGATCTACCAATACCTCAACACCCCGGGTCACGTGAACGACCCGAACGCCCAGGCCGAGATGTCCTCTGCCGTGGCGGCCACGCTGAACGACATCAACCTGCTCATTGACAGCCTCGAGCTCTGATCCGAATGAAGAATCAAACCAAGATCATCGTCGCCGGGGCTCTCGCCCTTGCAGTGGGCTTGACGAACGTCACCGGCACGTCCTCCGCCACCTCCGGGTCCGGATCCACGGTGGACTACGCCCCTGCTGCAGCGGCCCTCACCGCCCTCCAAGGACAGCTTGAACAGCTCCCTTCGGAGTCGTGGAAGCACACGCTCTACAAGGAGAGTGCCGTCCATGCCGCCGCCAGCGCCCAGCTGACCTTCGAGAGCGCCAAGGCGGAGACTGACCTCGCGAAGGCCGCGGGCATCCTGGAGTTCGCCGCCTGGCACCTCGACTCCATCATCCTCCACGTGGACGGACAAGCCGGCGAATCCGACACCGCCCACGAGGACGACTGGCTC
>CAJQPT010000028.1 GCA_905480285.1 uncultured bacterium | reverse complement strand
CGAGCCCTTCTTCCTGGTGCTCTCCACCCAGATCTCCCACGCGCCCGTGCTCCCCTCCCCCGAGTTCGCAGGGACCTCCGGCGCCGGGGCGCGCGGGGACTTCGTGCGGGAGCTCGACCAGATCACGGGCCAGCTCCTCGACGCCCTGGCCGCGCTGGAGATCGACGAGGACACTCTCGTGATGTTCAACTCGGACAACGGCCCCGAGACGATCCACACGCGCTGGATGCGCGAGGACCACGGGCACGACGCCGCAGGAGGGCTGCGCGGCATGAAGCGCGACGGCTGGGAGGGCGGGCACCGCGTCCCGTTCATCGCTCGCTGGCCCGGTCACATCCCCGCCGGTCAGGTCTCCAGCCAGCTCACGAACACCACCGACCTCTTCGCGACCGTCGCGTCCGTCGCGGGATCCGAGCTCCCCGCCGAGGTCGCCGTGGACAGCTTCGACATGCTCCCGGCGATGCTCGGCTTGCAGGACGACGCCGAGACTATCCGGCCTTACATGATCACCCAGAGCTTCCGCGGTCAGTTCCAGCTGCGGGTGGGCCCGTGGAAGTACCTGGACCACGCCGGCTCGGGCGGCAACAACTACTCGAAGGGCTGGATGAAGGAGTACGCGCTCCCCGAGGGCGAGGGGGAGCCGCCCGCGGGCCAGCTCTACCACCTCGGCCGGGATCCGGGAGAGGCGACCAACCTGTTCGCCACCGAGCCCGAGAAGCGCGACGAGATGAGAGCGCTCCTCGCCCGCCTGACCGCCCCGGAGGGCGGGCGAACCGCTCCGCTCTCGCGGCCCCCGCGTGGAATGGCGGCTGCTTCGAAGGTCGCCCCAGACGCATCCGGCTCGGGGCGCTGACGGCCGAGCGCGGGTCCGGGACCGTCAGTCCGTCACGGGCTGGAGCGCCACGGCATCAGCGATGACATAGCCGTCCGTCCCGCGATTCGAGATCTCCACGACCAGCTCTCCCGGCTCGAGCTCCCAGGACCCGAGGATCTGGAACGCGCCCTGGCTCGGGGGCTGTCGCTGGTCCAGCTCGAAGCGCTCGAACCGCCCGCCGGTCCGGACCTCGACGGGCACCGCGGAAGCACGGTTCCCGCTCGCCGTCCAGGCGACGCGCACCTCGTAACGCCCCGCCTCGGGGACCTGGAGCCGGTAGCGCACCCGCTGTGCCCCCTTGCGATCATTGCCGTCGTGCCGGTACCCCGCCCCGAACCACCCGGCCGCCGACTGGCTGAGGATCTCGAAGCCGTCGCGCTCGGCCGCATCCTCATCCACCACGATGGTCCCGAGGCTCCCGAGGGGGCGGCCCGTCTGCGCCTCCTTGGCCGGCGGGGGAGCGAGGACCTGGCCGTCGGCCAGCAGCCGCTCCTCGAGCCGGTCCCGATCCACCGCCTGGACGCTGCAGGCCGAACGGACGGCGTGCACGGCGGCGGTGGCCGCCGACTGGGCGAGAATCATGAACACGGGCTCCATCCGGATCGAACCGAAGGCCACGTGGGTCGCGGAGGGGCAGCAGACCACGAGCAGGTTCTCGCACTCGGCGCGGACCGGGGTCAGCGCGTCATACCCGATGCGGAACGGCCGCGGGACGCGCACCTGCACGTCCCCCTCGTTGCGCACGTGCCCTGACGCGTCCACGTAGCGCCGCACGTTGTGGGAGTCCATCGTGTACGCCGCCAGTCCCACCGGCGCGGTCGCGGTCTCGACGCTCCGGCAGTGGTGCTCGGTCATCACCAGCGCCCCCCGCATGCGCCGCGCCTCGCGCACGTAGAGCTGAGGGGAGTACCCGCCCGTCTCCACGAACTCGTCCCTCGCTGGCCCCCACCGCCTGATCTCCGCGCGGATCTCCTCGGGCACCCGGTCGCTCGACACCAGCGTCCAGAGCAGCCCCTCGGTCCAGCGCCGGTGGGCCTGGTAGAGGTCCGCGCGCTCCGCGTAGCTGGCCTCGGCCCAGGGTTCGCTGTGGCCGATCCAGTCGAGGGACACGCCGCGGTTGTTGTTGGTGTCGGTCTTGCGGTTCGGCATCCCGATCGGACTCCAGGGCGCGCGGTCCGCGCCCGCCTCGAAGTCGCGCAGCAGGAGCTCGTAGCGCGCGGCGTCGTAGCCCTCGGGCGCGACGATGGGCCGCCGGTTCTCCGGGTCATCCGTGAAGCAGAGCCGCAGGCAGTAGGCCTGCACGTTGCGGTCTCCCTCGCCGTCTCTCCGCGGCCCCTCCTGCCCCACCTCCGGCAGGAGTCCGCTGGTGGGGTCGCCGGGGCGGACCCAGGGATCGACGTCGGGGGCGAACTGGTGGTAGCGGGCGAGGGCCGTGCGGACGCCCGCCAGGGACTCACCGAACTCCGCCTCCCCCTCGCGCCCCACCGTGTAGCTGATCCCCGCGAGGGCCATGAGGTCCCCCTCGTAGGTCGCGTCCATGAACACTCGCCCCTCGATCCGGCGCCCGGACTCGGTCTTGATCCACTGGATCGTGGGGCCGTCGCCGCCCTCTGCCGTCGCAAGCCCGATGCCGCCGGGGGACCGGTCGAGTCGCTCGCCCCGGAGGACCGTGACGCCGTACTCCTCGATCAACCCCTCGAAGATCTGCTCGGCCACGTGCGGCTCGAAGGCCCACATGACCTCGCCATCGCTGGCGCGGGCTCCCCCCTGGTACTCCTCGGCGCGCTCCTGGCGCCAGGCCTCGGGCCGGTCGTAGTGGCGCGATACGCGCCGGTAGAACTCGCGAGAGAGTCCCCCGACCGCGTCCTTGTGCCCGATGTCGGTGGCCCCCAGCCCGCCGCTGGAGAGCCCCCCGAGCCGGCCGTCGGGGTCAACGAGCAAGACGCTGCCCCCCATGCGCTGGACCTGACAGGCGGCGATCACTCCGGCGCTCGTCCCCCCGTAAATCACCACGTCCGGCGTCAGGTCCTGGGAGACAGAGGTGCCGACGAGACAGAGCAGCAGCGCTTGAAGCATGGGAGCGTGAAGGGTGAGAGGTGCACCGATGAACTCAGCCGCCTCGCGATTCGTCTAGCTCGACCCTGACCGGCGCCTGGTGAAAGCGCCACGAATACAGGTCCCCATCGCTCAGGTGAAACCGGAGGCGAACTGGCTGCCCCGCGAGCGCCCCGAGGTCAGCGCCGCCCGTCCACTGGACCGCCCCATCCACCTCGTTGCCGATGAGCTCCGCGGCCTCCTCGAGGCCGAAGCCAGGGATCGCCTCGCCGTCCTTCCCGAGGACCTCCACCCGTAGCCCTCCCGCCGCCGACGTCGCGTAGTTGACCTCGAGGGCGTCTCCCTCGAAGCGGAGCGGTCGCGTGGTCAGCGCTCCGCCCGCGAACCCCGCGTGGAGGCTCGCGAAGCCGTCGAGCCTCAGGGAGTAGCGGTGCAGCGCCGCGGTCGGCTGCGCATAGTTCTGGTTGACGTACAGCGACATCTCCGCCGGACCGGTCTGGACCACGTTCAAGGCCGGATAATTGGAGCGAGAGACCCAGTTCTCCAGGCCAACGCCCGGCCGCAGGAAGGCCTCCCGGAAGGTCCGGTCGTAGGTCGACCCACCGCGGGAGGTGAGCAGGACCGCGTCGGAGCAGTCGCGGAAGTACGCGGGATCCACGCCGAGCCGCGCCGCACTCTCCGCGTCGAGCACCGCCCGGCCAGGCATGAAACGGGCGGCGACGGCGACGTAGATCTGAGGAGCGCGGAAGTACGGGTGGGTCTGGTTGGTGTAGATGTGCTCCAGGCCTTCCCCCGTGAAGGTCATGGGCCGCGACTCCGTCCAGGTCAGGAAGTCCGTGGACGTCGCTCGACTCACCGAGCGGAAGCCGGTGTAGTTCTCCCCCGTCCAGGTCCGCATGTAGCAGACGTAGCAGCCCTCGGCCTCCGACCAGAAGGCCACGTTCTGGGAGTCGAACATCCCGTCCGTCATGAGCGGCGCTTCCCTCACGCGCTCCCACCGCAGCCCGTCGGCGGACCTCCAGCCCACGAGGCCCGAGGCCTCGATGCCGCTCAGCGCCTTGAAGCGCTCGCCCGCGGGGACGCCGGGCCGGGTATCCAGGAAGGGGCTGAAGTTGTGGGAGAACGGCGGCTCCTCCGCGAGCACCACGTTGTTATCCCGGCTGCCCCCAACCTCGAAGAGGCCGACCGAAGGCCGGCGCCACTTGAGACCGTCGTCGCTCATCGCCACGCACGTCCGCTCAAGATCCGAACCGTCAGCCCCCGCTGTCGCGAGACCGCGGTAGTACAGGAGGAAGCTCCCCTCGTGGGCGATCACCGTCGAGTAGGCGGAGAAGCGCCCCTCCCAGGGCGCGTCGAACTCGAACACCGGGCCCTCATCCCTGGGGGCCGCGAGCCGGAGTTCGCAGCCCTCGGTGGACTCGATCAGGTGACGGTCCACGAAGAGTTGCCGGGCCTGGCCGATCGTGATAGCGCCGTCGTCCGCAACCTGGAGGCTCGCCGCAGCGAGGAGGAGGCTCTCGAGGATCATGGTTGGAGTCTACCCACACCGGATCCTCCGCCTCACCTCCCCCGGGGCACCGATTCTCCGGCGGGGGCCCGCTAGCGGAAGATCGCGGACACGGGCATCGGCTTGCCCTCCGTCTTCCAGCCACCGCCCCGGAGCCCGAGCACCCCAGCGGGCGCACCCTCGGCTGCAGGGACCACCTCGGCCACGAGGGTGAAGGGGCCCTCCCCCGTGGGCTCGAAGCAGGTCTCCTCGGTGTAGAGCGAGGTTGTCGCGCCGCCGACGGCCCCGGACCAGGTCCACTCCCCAAGGGGCGCCCTCTCCCTGAAGATCGCTCGCCCGGTCGCGTCCTCGAGCCGAAGCTCGAAGGTGGTGGCTGCCCAGGGGTACGACGCCTTCCCCGGCGCACCGGGGGGGGACAGCGGAAGGTCAAGGTCCAGGTAGCCCACCATCGCGGTGCCGGGACACCACGCCAGCTCATGCCGGACCACCTGAGCTCGATCGAGGTCGAGGGGAACAGGCAGCGTGAGCCGGTAGCGCTCGAACCCCGACGCCTCTCCGCCATCCACGAAGGTGAATGCGCCGTTGGGGACGGGCTCGATCTCGGGCGCCGACCCGCAGCTGCCGCTGAGGAGCGGGACGGACAGACCGAGGGCAACCGGCAGGCGGAGGAAGAGCGAGGGCGACTTCATCAGAGCAGGAGACGGTGTCGTGGGAGCGGGAGACAGTGTCATGGGAGCAGGAGACTGAGGGAGCCAGGGGCTTCTCCATCGCTATCGAAGGGGGCTCCCGACTATTTCTTGCGCGCTCGAATTCCCATGCGTGCACCGCGCTACCGAGGGGTAATCAGCGCACGCGCGCCGCCGAGGCCGGTCGTTCCACCGGAGCCGACCCGCCTCGAATCCCGGTCCCCCGCGGCCTGAGCAATAACCCGGGTCCCACCGAGAGCAGCCCCTCCTCCACCCGGCGAGCCGCGCGGTCCCACCCCCAGCTCTTCTCGACGGTCCTCCTGGCCTGGGTCCCCGCAGCGGTGAGTCGATCAAGGTCGGAGGTCCACCGGAGGATCACCTCAGCAAGCGCCGCCGGCTCGTCGTCTCGGAGCAGCGAACCCGTGACGCCATCCTCGATGATCTCACGCGCCGCGCCGCGGTCCAGCGCCACGACCGGGCACCCCGCCGACATGGCCTCGAGGAACGCGACCCCGAAGGGCTCGAAGCGCGAAGGGCAGAGGTAGAGAGAGGCTTCGCGGTAGCGCGCCACCAGCTCCTCGCGCCGGTCTCCGTCGAGGGCGCCAACCCACTCGACCCCCGGCTCACGCTGGCCCACATCGGGCGGGCCAATGATGACCAGTCGAAGCTCGGGGCGCCGCTCGCGCGCGAGACGAAAGGCATCGAGGACGAGGGGACCATTCTTGCGCCGCCAATCTCGACCGACGAACAGCAGGGTGCGGCCGTCGTACGGCCCTCGGCTCGGCAAGTCCCCGTCAAAGTTCGTCCCCGCACCCGTCACCACCAGCCGCTCTTCGCCGATGCCATAGTCCTCCTCGAGGGAGGCCGCGCACCACTCCGTTCTTGGGAAGAGGACCTCGCAGCGATCGAAGACGCTCCGTTGCCGCGCCACGCACGCCTCCACCTCGAGGGGGGTGAGGGATCCGAAGTCGTGCTCCCCGGCGCGGGCGATCTGCGCGAAGGTCGCGTCGAGCGCCGCTCCCACCGGCACAGCCGCGCGCCCGCCCCCTGTGGCGGGGAAGAAGTCGGTCCCGTACATCAGCGCGGCGTCAGCACCGGACCGCTCGAGGCACCGGCTGGCACGGCGTGAACGAAGCGCCATGTCGATCGGGGCCCAGCGTGCCCGGAGCCGATGCGCCGCGATCCGGCGGGAGCGCGCGACCTCGACGGTGCGGGTGAGCAACCTGCCGAGCCTGGAGAGGTCCACGTCGACCGCGCCCTCGAGGACGTCACGGCGCTCCAGCGCGCGAAACAGTTGGCGCGCCGACCCGGAGAAGCTCCTGCGACTGGTGGGGTCGCCCGAGCAAAGTCCGAGGATCCGCGTCATCGGTCCGATCGTAGCCCCCCTCTCCTCTCCCCACCATTGCCGGACGCGTTGAGCCCTCACATCCCGACCCCGGGATTGCCCTCAGCAGGGCTCACAGACGCGGTCCGGGGCTCCATCTGTTGAGCCTCTGTTCAGCATCCAGAGGAGGTGATCGTCCGGCGCGCCCCGTGCCCTAGGCTGACAAGCACTCCAGCCCTCGACCGAACCCACCATGCTCACGACCACCCTCCTCTTCCTGTCGGGTCATCTCGCGCCGCTTCCACCGCTCGAGTCACCCGCCGTCGGCTCCAAGGTCGAGTGGACCTCCCAGATCGACAAGGCCCTCGGGCTGGCCGAGGCCGAGCAGCGGGTGGTCCTGGTCGCGCTCGGCGAGGCCCAGGAGGGCCGAACCCGCAGGCACGTCGAGGACGTCTACACCGACAAGGTCGCCGCGAAGGCCGCCGCGGCGACGATCAACGTACCCGCCTGGTCGTTCACCGAGGACGAGTCCAGGAAGCTCCCGAAGATGAAGGGCGTCGAGCCGCGCAACCACCGGAACAACCTCGCGACGGTGACGGAGCGTTGGATCACACCGAACGCGAACGGGGTCATTGCGCTCCCCCACCACCTGTGGCTCGGGCCCAATGGCTCGCTGCTCCTGTCTTGCCCGTGGGAGCTCACCGCGGAGGAGTTGGCGTGGTGTACAGATGAGGCCCTGCGACGTTCGGGGGTGGAGGAGCGGCCCGAGCTCCCCAATGAGGCCTACCCGCCGCGGCGCCTCCTGGTGGGCGAGTCCTTCAGGGTGATCGACGAGGATGAGCTCGGGAGGGGGCTCGAGGAGGATGAGCTGGAAGAGAAGCTCGGCAAGCTGAACAAGCGCTTCATCGGGATGGGCGACCAGGCCGACGTGATCCAGATCATGTTCACCGACGAGCCCGACGCCTCGGACTTCCTCACCAAGCAAATTGGCCTCTGGGACTTCGGCGGCGGCCGGGGTGGCGGTGGTGCGATCGTGGATGGCACGATCGAGCTCCTGGGCACGATCTCGCCGGCCAACTTCATCGAGGTCCTCATGGAGACCGCGCGTAGCCCGAGCGCCTCGCGCCGCCTGCGGACGGCCGTGGCTCTCGAACAGATCGGGAGCGCCGCGGGCCTTACCCTGGCGAAGAAGGGCTGGAAGTCGGAGAAGGATGAGAGCGCACGCCCCGAGTGGATCCGCGCTCTCGCCGCGTGCGGGCGGTCCGACAAGGGGAGCATCCGCACCGTGATCAAGGCCGCCGCCAAGGACGACAACCCCCTGGTCCGGCGCAGCGCCCTGCTCGGCCTCGGGTACACCCTCCCCAACAAGGACGCGCTGAAGGCGCTGAAGGTCGCGCTGGCCGGGCCGCTCGCCGAGGAGCGAGACGCCGCGGTGCTCGCCCTCGCCATGGGGCGTGCGAGGGATCAGCGCGGCCTCGTGGAGGCGGTGCTCAAGGCCGATGTCGAGGATCGTTCCCGGAGGACCGCAGAGGCGGCCCTTGCTGTCCTCGACGGGGGCCCGCTCTACCCCCTGTCGGGTGAGGTGAAGCAGATCTCCGAGAGCGAAGTGGAGCGGGGCCGGATCTTCTTCCGGCCCGTGGGCGAGAACCTCGAGGCCATGGGGCGCTGAGCCTTCCCCGGCCAAACATGATCGCGCTCCTCATCGGGCTCTCCGTCCAGGCACCCCCGCTCCCCCCCAGCGTCACGCTGACGGGCCCCGCATCCGCCCCCACATCCACACCGTCGGCGCCGCTCGTCGACTCGGGGACAGACGAGCGCCCCAACATCGTCCTCATCCTCGCGGACGACCTGGGCTTTGAGTGCCTCGCCGTGAACGGCGGCGAGTCGTACGAGACGCCCCGCCTCGACCGAATGGCGGCGGAGGGCGTGCGCTTCACCCGCTGCCATAGCACGCCCCTGTGCACACCGTCTCGGGTCCAGCTCATGACCGGGCGCTACTCGTTCCGCAACTACGTGCGCTTCGGCTTCCTCGACCCAGCGGAGGTCACGTTTGCGAGGCGCTTTCAGGAAGCGGACTACGACACCGCGATCGTGGGCAAGTGGCAGCTCACTTACGGCGACGTCGACCCGCAGCGCCCCGCCCAGCTCGGCTTCGACGAGTGGTGCCTGTGGAACACCGACTCGCCCCCCGGCTCCCGCTATGCGGACCCGCAGCTGGATAGCGGAGGCGAGATTCAGGTGCGCCCCGGAACCTTCGGTCCCGACGTCCTCTGTGACCGCGCCGTCGCCCTGCTCGAGGAAGAGAGAGAGGCTCCCCTCTTTCTCTACTACCCCATGGTCCTGCCCCACTCGCCCTTCGTGCTGCCTCCAGGAGTCGATGGGACCGTCGAGGGCGCCCAGGCCAGATTCGCGGCCATGGTGCGCCACATGGACTCGCTCGTCGGACGGGTCCTCGACGCCGCCGCCAGCGAGGGCCGAAGACGAGAGACGCTCGTGATCTTCGTCGGAGACAACGGCACGGATCGTCGGATCACGACCCGCTGGGAGGGCGCCGGTTCGGAAGGGCTCGACGTCGTGGGCGGCAAGTCCCGCATGAATACCCACGGGACCCACGTGCCGATGATCGCGTGGTGGCCTGAGCGCGCCGCCCCAGCCGTCTGTAAGGACCTCGTGGACTTCACCGACTTCCTCCCGACCCTTTGTGAGGCCGCAGGAATCGCGGTCCCAAAGACTCCGAAGATCGACGGGGTGAGCTTCCTCCCACGGCTCCTGGGGCAGCCACACGAACCGCGCGAGTGGATCTTCTGCCACTACGACCCGCGCTGGAACGTCCCCGGCCGGCCCGGCCGCTTCGCCCAGGACGGCACCTACCGACTCCACCACGACGGGCGCCTGGTCGATGTCGAGCGCGATCCCCTCGGCACTCACCCGATCGACGGCGATGGAGACGGTTCGCGACAACGGCTCCAGGCCGTTCTCGATAGCATGCCCCGCTGGGACCCGCCGGACCGCGCTCGGCGCCCCGTGATCACCAAGGACTGAGTCCAGGCACGCAACCTCCTATCCCCCATGTCATCCCCCCGCATCGCCGCCTTCGCCGGCTCCTGTCGCTCCGCCTCGCTGAACCGCAAGCTCCTCGCCGCGGCGGTCGCCATGGCCCAGGAGGCCGGTGCGGAGGTCGATGTCATCGAGCTCGCCGAGCTCCCCATGCCGATTTTCGACGAGGACCTCGAAGCCCAGGGCACGCCCGACAACGTGACCGCCTTCAAGGAGCGCCTCAAGGCCGCCGACGGAATCCTGATCGCGTCACCCGAGTACAACTCCTCGTATCCGGCCCTCGTAAAGAACGTCATTGATTGGGCGACGCGGCCAGCTGCAGGCGAGGCCATGTTGGCCGCGTTCTCCGGCAAGGCCTGCGGCCTCCTGGCCGCCTCGCCCGGAGCCCTCGGCGGCATCCGCATGCTGCCCCAGCTAAGGCTACTGCTCTCCAACATCAGCGTCCTGGTGGTCCCCGCGCAGTTCGGCCTCGGCCGCGCGCACGAGGCCTTCGAGGAGGATGGGAGCCTGAAGGACGAACGCTCCAGGGCCATGCTTCAGCAGGTGGTCACGCAGACCGTCGAGCTCGCAGGGCGCTGATCAGAGCTCCCGCCACCCTCGCCAGATATCGAGTGGCGGGGGCGCGACACGAAGCGCCACGGTCTCGGGACGCGTGGGATGCGGAAGCTCGAGGGAGAGGGCGTGCAACGCCACGCTGCGGTCCGGTAACGGCTCCGCCGCGCCGTACCGCAGGTCCCCGCACAAGGGGGCTCCAAGGGAGGCCATGGCCACCCGTAGCTGGTGAGAGCGCCCCGTGATCGGGGTGAGGCGCACGAGGCTCTCTCCTCGCCTGTCTTCCAGCCGCTGGAAGCGCGTCTCTGCCCGCTTCGCGCCGGGCGTCCCAGGCTCCACGACCCGCACGGTGTTGCGGGTCGTGTCCTTCAGGAGCCAGTGATCGATGACGCCCTCGTGGGCCCCGACCGGCCTGGAGGTCACCGCGAGGTACGTCTTGTGGGCCACTCCCGCGCGGAAGCTCTCGGAGAGCCTCGCCGCCCCCTTGCTCGTCCGGCCGAAGCACACCACGCCGCTGACGGGTCGATCGAGGCGATGGACCACGCCGAGGAAGACGTCCCCGGGCTTCTCGAACGTGCGCTTGAGGTAGGCTTTGGCGCCGTCAAAGAGGCTCGGATCCCCGCTCTCGTCAGGGACCACCGGGAGCCCCGCAGGCTTGGAGACGCCGAGCACGTGGTTGCAGCAGTGAAGGACCTCGAGGTCCATCACGTGCTCCGCGCCGAGTCACGGTCGTGGGCGCAGCCGCGGGCCCAACGGGCACAGAACCCAGCCGGGAGCCACCTCGTGGCCTGCCTCTGCTCCGAGCCATCTGTGGCCTCGGGGATCGCGAGCTCTCCCGCCTGGACAGAGCCACCATCGAGGCCTCCGAACAGGTTGACGAAGGCGAGCGGTGAGTAGCCCACCGCGTAGGTGCTGAGGATCACCAGGGCGGCGGGGTTGGCCAGCTGCCCGGCCAGCTCCACCAGCTCAGCGAGGTGTTCCTCCAATCGCCACACCTCCCCCTTGGGGCCACGGCCGTAGTGCGGCGGGTCCATCAGGATCGCGTCATAGGTCGACCCGCGGCGCGCCTCCCGTCGGGCAAAGCGGAGCGCGTCTTCGCAGACCACCCGCATGCCGCCTCGGCCCAGGCCGCTGGCCTCCGCGTTGTCCACGGCCCAGGTGATGGACGCCTTGGAGGCGTCCACGTGGGTCACCTCCCAACCGGCCTTCGCCGCCAAGACGCTGGCCGCGCCGGAGTACCCGAAGAGATTGAGGAGCCGCGGCGCCCCGCCGTCGAGCTCGGCGCCGAGACGCTCCACCGCCGCCCAGTTCGCGGCCTGCTCGGGAAAGAGCCCCACGTGCTTGAAGGGGGTGGGACGAATCACGAGCTGCGCCCCGCCGTGGGATACCTGCCACTGGGGCTGCTCTCCGCGCGCCTCCTTGGGCGCCCCGCGACGCGCTTCCCAGCGTCCCCCACGGTCCGACTCCCGGACGAACGTCAGGTCCGCCGCTGACCAGAGGTCCTCTCCACGTCGACGGCGCCAGAGCGCCTGCGGGTCGGGGCGACGGAGGACGACCGGACCGAAGCGCTCCAACTTCTCCCCCTCACCGCTGTCCATCAGCGCGTAGTCAGCGAGGGCGGGGGCTTCGAAGACCGAGGGTTTCACGGCTGGCATGGTATCCCTGCAACCGCTCAGGCGTGGACACCAGGCGCCTCTTCCCCGGTACGCTCGACCCATTCCGCGTAGTCGCCGGGGTACACCTTGGCGTGGCCGTCGGAGAGGTCGAGCACCCGGTTGGCCAGCCCACGCAAGAAGGTCCGGTCGTGGCTGACGAAGATCATCGTGCCGTCAAACTTGGAGAGCGTCTCCACCAGCATCTCCTTGGTCGCGAGGTCGAGGTGGTTGGTGGGCTCGTCCAACACGAGGAAGTTGGGCGGGTCGAAGAGCATCTGCGCCAGCACGAGCCGGGAACGCTCGCCGCCCGAGAGCACGCGAATGGGCTTCTCGATCTCGTCCCCAGGGAAGTCAAAGCACCCCAGGAGGTTGCGCTTCGACGGCGTCGTCGCCGCCGGAAAGGCCCCGTCGATCTGCTCCCAGACCGTGAGCGCCGGATCCAGGACCTCCAGCGCGGATTGAGCGAAGTAGCCCATCTTCAGCGACGCGCCCAGACGCACGCTCCCGGCCTCGGCCTCGATGACCCGCGCCAGGAGCTTGAGGAGCGTGGACTTCCCGGCGCCGTTGGCGCCCATCACGCACCAGCGCTCCCCGCGCTTCACCTCGAGATCCAGGCCGTCGTAGACCGTGTGGTCGCCGTAGCTCTTGTGCACGCCTTGCAGGGTCGCCACGTCATTGCCTGAGCGCGGCGGCGTGCCCACGCGGAAGGGGACCAGGACTCTCTTCTTGGGCGGCTCGAGCTTCTCGATCTTCTCCAGCTTCTTGACCCGCGACTGCACCTGCGCCGCCTTCGCGGCGTTCTTATCGAAGCGCTCGATGAAGCGCTCCTCCTTCTTCAGCATGGCCTGCTGCCGGCTGAACGCCGCGTCCTGCTGCTGCGCTCGAACGAGCCTCTCGCGGTCGTAGAAGTCGTAGTTCCCCGAGTACTGGACGAGCTCGCCGGCGTCGATCTCAATGATCCGGCCGACGACCCGGTTCATGAAGTCGCGGTCGTGGCAGGTCATCAAGAGCGTCGCATCGCTGGCCTGCAGGAACCTCTCGAGCCAGAGGATCGACTCGATGTCGAGGTGGTTGGTGGGCTCGTCCAGCAGCAGCACATCGGGCTTGCCGATCAGCACCTGCGCGATGGACACGCGCATGCGCCAGCCCCCGGAGAGCGCAGCGAAGGGACCGGAGATCTGCTCGGGCCGAAACCCAAGGCCGTTCAAGACCTCCTGCGCCGTGGATTCCAGCTCGTACCCGCCGAGCTGGGCATACTCGCCCTGTATCTCCCCGAAGCGCTCGAGGATCTCGTCCATGCGCTCCGCCTGATCAGGGTCCGCCATCGCCTCCTCGAGGGCCCCGACCTCGGCGTGCAAGGCGCCGAGACGGCCGCTCCCAGTGATGGCCTCGTCGAGCACCGTACGGTCAGTCGCCTCCGCCGCGTCCTGCCTGAAGTAGCCAATGCTCAGGTGCTTGGGGACCGTCACCTCCCCTGCGTCCGGCCGCTCCTCCCCCACGATGAGCCGGAACATCGTCGATTTCCCCGACCCGTTGGGGCCGACAAGCCCGACCTTGTCACCGGGGTCGAGTTGGCAGGAGGCACTCGTGAGGAGAGCCTGGCGACCGAAGTGCTTGGAGACGTTGGATAGGGCGATCATGGGCCGGAGAGGATAGCGAGGTTGCTCCCCGACGAGCTCTCCCGCGGCGGGTCGAATCCCATAACGACCGAGGGCCGGCCTCCTCTCGGATGCCGGCCCTCGCCTTGGGTTGGTCAGGCCAGAGGCCCTTCGGGAGTCAAGCTCAGTTCTTGTCGGCGGACTTCGACTCGCAGCAGGTCTCGACCACCTTGCTCGCCACGGTCGTCGCCTTGCCCTTGGTCTCCGAGCAGCACTGGCTCTTCACCGGCTTGGCGGCCACGGTCGCGGCCTTCTCCTTGGATGCGGCGCAGCACTCGCTCTTCGCAGCCACGGTCTGAGCCTTGGCGGCCTGGCAGCACTCGCTCTTGGCCGGCTTGGCAGCCACGGTGGCGGCCTTCTCGGTCGAGCAGCACTCGACCTTCGCGGGCTTCGCAGCCACGACGGCGGCCTTCGCCGTCGGGCACGTCGAGCCGCAATCGCTCTTCGTGACGGCGACGGTCGCAGCCTTCGGCTGGGTCTCGGAGCAGCACTCGCTCTTGGCCGGCTTGGCAGCCACGGTCGCGGCCTTGGTCTCCGAGCAGCACTCGCTCTTCACCGGCTTGGCGGCCACGGTCGAAGCCTTCTCGCTGGCGCAGGCCGAGTCACACTCGACGACCTGCCCGGCCTTGGCGGCCTTGGACTCGAGGCAGCACTCGCTCTTCGCGGGCTTCGCGGCCACGACGGCGGCCTTGGTCTCCGAGCAGCACTCGCTCTTCGCGGCGGCCGTCTGGGCCTTCGCTTCCTGGCAGCACTCGCTCTTCGCGGGCTTCGCAGCCACGACGGCAGCCTTGGTCTCCGAGCAGCACTCGCTCTTCGCGGCGGCCGTTTGGGCCTTTGCTTCCTGGCAGCACTCGCTCTTCGCGGGCTTCGCGGCCACGACGGCGGCCTTGGTCGTCGGGCAGGTCGAGCCGCAGTCGCTCTTCTTCACCGCCACGGTCGCGGCCTTCGCCTTGTTCGCGGAGCAGCACTCGCTCTTTGCGGGCTTCGCAGCCACGACAGCAGCCTTGGTCTCCGAGCAGCACTCGCTCTTTGCGGCGGCCGTCTGGGCCTTCGCTTCCTGGCAGCACTCACTCTTCGCCGGCTTGGCGGCGACGACAGCGGCGCGAGAGGTGGCGGCGCAGCAGGTCGAGCTCTGCACCGCGGCCTTGGCAGCTGCGGCCGGACATTCTTGAGCTTGGGCGGGTGCGGCGCTGAAAGCGATCAGCAGCGCGAGCGCGGAGAGGCTGTTGATGAAGAACTTCATGGGAGGTCGGTGGTTCATCGATAGGACGCCGGGGCGAGAGTTGCCGCGGTGAGGGCTCTATCGAGGTGGCTGAGGGGCAGACTGTTGAGGGAAGGGGCCGATGGAGGCAACGGTCTCCAGTCGGAGCACATCTCCGATCGGGATCGGATCTGCGCCAGGACGTGGGGAACACCCTTAGTCGGTACGGCCGCGCCATCGATTGTTGGCGTACGTTGAGAGTAAGCGATCTGGACCAAGAATGCAGGAACGCATCCAAGACCCGATGGCACGCTATAAGAGGAATGTAAGCGGGCGAGACAACGCGCTCCATTTCGTCCCAAGCTCCCATGAGTCACTCCCAACGGCGCCCCCAGATCGGCACCCTCGGCCTCGCCTCCGCCGCCGCAGGCCTCATTGCCGCGGCGTTTGGTCTCGGGCAGCGGTATCCACAGACCGACCTGGACCCGCGCCAGGCCGCCGCACAGGTCTCGCAGGCCCTCCAGACCGCGAGCGCTGACGCTGCCCGGTCCGTGGTTCAGGTGGAATCCTTCCGAAGGAGCCGCGGTCGCCTGAGGAAGATTCTCGACGGTTCGGGCGTGGTCATCGACTCGTCAGGGCTCGTGGTCACCAACCACCATGTGATCACCGGTGCGACCGCCTTCCGGGTGGTCTTCACCAGCGGCGAGCGCTGCGATGCCGAGCTCCTGGGTTCGGACGAGTCCACCGATCTCGCGGTCCTCAAGATCGCTGGCGAGCGGGAATTCTCACCGATGGCCCTGCGCACCGAGCTCCCGCCCGTCGGGGAGCTTGTGCTCGCGGTCGGGAACCCCCTGAGCCTCGGCCACACCGTGACGCTCGGCGTCGTGAACGGGCACGGCCGCAACAACCTCGACATCGCCGAGTACGAGAACTACATCCAGACGGACGCCGCGATCAACCCAGGGAACAGCGGCGGCCCGCTCGTTGATGTGGAGGGCCGAGCGGTGGGGATCACCGTCGCCGTGGGCCTCGCCTCCAATGGAGACGAGGGGCTCGCGTTCGCGATCCCTGCGTCCATCGTCCGCAAGGTCGTTGACGAGATCGCTGCCCATGGGCGCGTGAGGCGCGCCTACCTCGGCGTGGGCACCTTCTCCCGCTGGGAGGTTGGCCGGTCGCTTCGTGCCGATCGCGAGGCGGGGTACACCGGGCGAAGCGTGGTCAAGGTCCGGTCGGTCTATCCAGACACACCCGCGGACTCCGCCAAGATCAAGGAAGGCGACATCCTGTTGGCCGTGGGCTCCCGCGAGCTCACCGACTCCCAGAGCTTCACGAACTCCCTCATCGAGGCCTCCCCAGAGGAGCCGACGACCGTTCGCCTGTGGCGTGACGGGCGGGTCTTCAACGTGTCCACCGTCCTCACCGAGCGCTGACCTTCAGATCCAAACGGGCCGCACCGGAGCGCCCCCTTCGGCCGTGGAGACCGCAGCCGACTTCGCCGTCTGGCGCGAGGCGCAGAGGCCCCGAGCCGACCCCACGATGAGCTGGACAGAGATCATCTTCCCCGAGCCCTGCGCGGTCGCTGCTCCGGTGAAGCAAGCCACCCTCGGACCCTTCGAGGTCTGCTGGGTCTGCCTCTCCTCCCCCGCCCGCGCCGATGGAGAGGACTCGGCCTTCCTCGGCGCCGAGGGCGAACAGGGGCTCATCGGATTCGCGATCGACGGGATGGGAGGCATGGCGTCCGGAGCCAAGGTCGCACGACTCTCGGCCACAACCATTGCCGAGGAGCTCGCTCGGCCGACGGACCTGGGGTCTCCGATCCAGAGGGCAATTCGGGCCGTCCGGCAGGCCCACGCCCAGGTGCTGGAGCGCTATCCCGGTGGCGGCGCCACGATCGCAGGCGCGGTCATTTGCGGCGACCGGGTCCAGACGCTCCACTCCGGAGACGCGGAGGTGATGATTCTCGCCAGCGACGGGACGTGCCGGTATCGCACGCCAGCGCACTCCCCGGTGGGTCGCGCGCTCCAACGGGGCCTGATTGAAGAGGAGCAAGCCCTGGCCCACCCCGAACGACACCTCGTCTCCAACGGGCTAGGTGTCGCGTCCATGTCCGTCCACCTCGGACCTCGCATGGACCTGAGGCGCGGGGACACGGCGCTCATCGCCACCGACGGAGTGACCGACAATGTGCGGCAGTCCGAGGTCGTCGACTGCCTCCGGTCCGGCCCCCTCCCCGCGGCGACGGCTCGCCTGACAGATCTGTGCTCCGAGAGGATGCGGCGGTCAATGACCTCGCGCTCCCGCTCTCATCAGCTGGGAAAGGCGGACGACATGACCCTCTTGGCCATCCGGCGAACCGGGCGCTGATCGAGCAGGCCCATGCCCTTTGCCGGCGGCTCATCCCCAGCGCATGCCCCTCTGATCAAGGTCAGGTGGTCGAGTTCCTACGATCGGGCCCCGGTCAAGGCGAAGCCGCCGGGCCGGGCCAGCCTCATCGCGATCCTCCGACTCGATCACGGCAGCACGAAGACAGCGACCCGACCCGGGCGGCAGCTCGAGCGGATCGAATCGCAGCCGTGATGACTCCCCGGCTCGCCTACAGCGAGCCAGTGGACGCCATCGCGCCCTCGAGAGGCCGCAAGGGACACCCCGAACTCCCCACCGATCGTCGGCGACGGCGCGGAGAGCGTCTCGACAGCCTCCTCACCTCGACCCGCGAGGAAGCGCTGGACATGCCCGGCAAGCGGGACCCCCCCCACGCCTTCGAACGGCGCCCCGACCAGGAGCTGCTCCCCGACCGCAGCCAGCGCGAGCCCAAAGCCTCCGCCAGGCCGGCCGCGAAGCGTCGCGACCACCTGCGGGGCACCCGCCAGGAGGTCGTGCACATGAACCACCCCGCGTCCGGCTGCGGTCACCGCGAGGCCGGGCCGTCCTGGACCCCACGCCACGGGCAGTGAGCAGACGGCGGCTCCAAACCTCGCGCCCGCCTGCGGCGACCCGAGGGACCAGAGTCGATCCCCGGACCTCGAGACCCCGAAGACGCTCCCCGCCCCAGGCGCAAGGCTGCCATGACCCGGGGCACCGATCGCGAGGTCCCCATCGACCCAGGCGAGGGAGGCTCCGAACGCCATCCCGATCCCAGGCGACTCCGGTCGCATGGTCTGGACCAGCCCCCAGCGGGAGAGCCGGGCATCGCCAGCACCTCCGATCGGCTCGAACAGGTGCACTGCCCCCACCAGCGGCAGCCCTGTCACAGGGTCCGTCTCAAACGGAGCGCCGACCGCCAGCACTCGGGGTTCACCCCTCGCTTCAAGGAAGGCAAGAGCCGCGCCGAAGCCTCCCCCGGCCATGCCAGCCGGAGGGCGCAGAACCTGGGTGGTCACTCCACGGCCTGCTCCGGGGCTGAAGTGAACGAGCGTGACTGCGCCGACCTGTGACTCGCCCAGCCGCGCGCTTGGCGCCCCGATGGCTGTCCACCCGACCGCAGACGCCATGGCCCGCCCTTGCTCATCATCTCCCCTGGAAGGGCCCTCCAGCCCCGGCGCGCCAGAGGGGCCGGAAGGCCCTTGCCACCATGAGCCGGCGCCGCCGACCCTCCAGCCCTGCTGTGGCCCGCCCCGAGCCGCGCCAAGGACGAGCCCTCCTACCCCCGCCGACAGGCCGGCCGGAGCCGCGCCGAGCAGCACCGGCCCACCCGGGGAGGCAGCAGCAAATGAGACCGCCGCGCCGAGACCGGGCGGGCGCCCGCGGGCCGCAGATCGAACAAGTTCGACCGGGGCGTCCGCCCACCCATCGAGGCGGGCCAGGGGTCCCTGCTCCTCCGGCCCGGCGATGCTCGCTGGCAGGAGGCCGGCGAAGTGCCTCCCGAGGAGTGCTCCCAGTACAGGCCCCCATCCCGGCCCAGGACTCGCTTGAAGCCCGGCCCCCGCCACGGCTGCGATCCACAGCGCCAGAGCCCACCGCCAGCGGACCATGCCCCGGCGCCGGAGGCCCCTGCGCCGGAGGCCACTGCCCCGGAGGCCACTGCCCAGGAGGCCACTGCCCCGGAGTCCTCTACGCCGGAACTCCCGATGGCCGGAACCTCCATAGGCGTGGGGCTTACCACATGGGCGCTCAAGGAGGGCGCTTGCGGACCCTGAGTGCCTCATCGTCACTTGGTCTCGGGGCGGACAGTTCATGATCGCTGACTTCTCTTGGTCCGGGTATTCCATGGTCATCACGCTTCGGAGCCATCCCGCTCCTCAGCCATTGCGTTTCGAGGCCATCGCGTTTCGAGGCCATCGCGTTTCGGGGCCATCGCGTTTCGGGGCCGCCGCATTCCGGAGCCGCCGCATTCCGGAGCCGTCGCGCTCCGGGGGACGGCTCTCCGGAGTTCACGGCCCAGGCGCCCCCCCTGGGGGCGAGAGAGGCCAGGACCGTCGAGCTGACCCTTCAGGCCCTCACGGGCGAGACGGATCAATCCGCCGGGCGTTGCAGCCTTCAACAGATTCGTGCGCGGGCTCGACCGCTAGACTCCTGGCTGCCATGCCCCCCCCCAAGACAAGCGCCCTCCGCGTGGGCTCCGTCCCCTACCTCGTCGGCCGCCCCCTCGACCTGGGCCTCGGTGATGAGCCGGGGATCGACCTCCACCATGCCGTGCCGGCGGTCCTCATTGATCAGCTCCGCGGCGGCGAGATCGACGTCGCCCTGGTCTCCTCCATCGAGCTCTTTCGCACGCCGGGCTATCGTTTCATCGACGGCATCGGTGTGGCGGGCGAGAGCTACGTGGGGAGCGTGCAGGTCTTCCTCCGCAAGCCAATCCAGGAAGTGCAATCCATCGCCATGGACCCCTCCAGCCGCGCGGCGGCGGCCCTCACACGGACGCTACTCCACGAGCGAGAGGGCGGGCCCCCGAGGTACGAGGAGGTGCCCCTGGGCGCAGATCCGCGCGAGGAAGAGGACGCAGACGCGTGGCTCCGCATTGGAGACCCGGCGCTGCGTGAGACCCTGACCATTGACGCTCCCGCCTGGAATCCCAGCGAGGAGTGGCGGCGGCGCACGGGCTTGCCCTTCATCTTCGCCGCCTGGATCGTCCGCGGCGACGTGGACATCGAGCCCCACCTCGGAGCCTTCGCCCGGGCCCGGGAGGCGGGGCGGGCCTCCATCCGACAGCTCTCGGCGCAGGCGGCGACCGAGTGGGGCCTCCCCGAAGGCAAGTGCTTTGAGTACCTGTCCGAGGAGTGCAGCTACGACCCCGGGGCGTCCATGGCGCCCAGCCTGGCCGAGTTTCAGCGCCGCGCAGCGCTGGCGGGCGTCTGCCCCCGCAACATCCTCCCGGACCCGATCGATCTGAGCGGCACAGAGCATTAGCCTCAGAAGAGCCCCATGCCGCGCCTGATCGACTCCAAACAATGCCCGCACTGCGGGCAGGTCCTCCCCAGGCCGGCGCCGAGGGTTTGCCCCGGCTGCGCCGGCTCGCTCCAGCAGCGGCACCTCAAGGCGGGGTGCATCTCGTCGGGGCCGGCGATCTTCATGCTGGGCTGGCTCATCCTGCGGAGCCTCGGAGCATGAACTCGGGGCCCGATGAAATTGGTGCCGATGACCTCCCAACAAGAGGCCCCATGGTTTCCCTACGCATCTACCGCGACCAGGCCGAAGGCCTCCCCGAAGAGGACCTTGTCCGGATCGGACACCCCAAGCGGTCCCGGCGGGGCTCCTCGGGCAACGTCCTGGCTGCCTTGGCCTCCTTCTTCGTCCCGGGACTGGGTCAGCTCGTGCAGGGCCGGGTCTTCTCGGCCGCCTTCCTCTTCCTGGGGACGACCATTGGTTACGGCCTCTGGTTCCTGATCCTCCCCGGCATCATCGGGTTCGTGCTGCATGCCGCATCGGTGATCGACGCGGCTCTCTGGCAGGAAGCGTAGCCCGAGACCGCCGCGGGGTTGTACGGCCCTCCCCGCGCCTCTATCGTGCGCGGGTTCCCCAGCGTGAGCCGCCCCGGGCGTGCGCGGGCGAGCATCGAGGACCCTCCAGTGGCGCGCACCAAGACGTCGAGATCGACGAAGAAAACAAGGACCAGCGAACGATCCAAGGAGTCAGCCCCCGGGCTCTTCGAGGACTCAGGTGGAGCCGGCGGCGACGGCGGGTCCAGCGACGGCGTATCCGGAAACGGTGAGGAGGCGGTCGCGCTTCACGAGGCGGCCCAGGCTCGCTACCTCAACTACTCGCTATCGGTCATCACGAGCCGAGCCCTCCCGGACGTGCGTGACGGGCTCAAACCCGTACAGCGCCGGATCCTGTACACGATGCTCCGCGAGCGCATGCTCCCGGACGCGAAACCCCGCAAGTGTGCGGGGGTCGTAGGGGCTGCCCTCAAGGACTTCCACCCCCACGGGGATACGGCCCTCTACGACGCCCTGGTCCGCATGGCGCAGCCGTGGCAGATGCGCCACAACCTGGTGGACGGTCACGGCAACTTCGGCTCCATCGACGGCGACTCCGCGGCCGCCTACCGGTACACCGAGTGCCGGCTCGCGCCCCCCGCTCTGCCGCTGCTCGACGACATCCGAAACGGCACGGTCCCCTTCCGGCCCAACTACGACGGCACAAACGAGGAGCCGGTGGTGCTACCCGCTCGCTACCCCAACCTGCTGGTCAACGGCGGCGCGGGGATCGCGGTCGGAATGGCCACCAACATTCCGCCGCACAACATGGCAGAGACGATCTCCGCTTGCCTCAAGGTGCTGGCGGACCCGGAGGTCAAGGACTACCAGCTCGTGGCCAACGATGCCGTGCAGGGCCCGGACTTCCCCACCGGCGGGCATGTCATCGCCTCGCGGGAGCAGCTGCGCGAGATCTACAAGAGTGGCTCAGGTGGCATCAAGATTCGCGGCACGTGTGTGATCGACCGCAAGCTGAAGTCGCGCAGCACGAAGACGATGGTCATCT
The DNA here is from genome assembly GCA_905480285.1 of uncultured bacterium. Classification (GTDB taxonomy): domain Bacteria; phylum Planctomycetota; class UBA1135; order UBA1135; genus Saltatorellus. The sequence goes on along the minus strand of CAJQPT010000028.1, from coordinate 42,098 downwards.
CGAGCGTGCCCTACGGCGTCAACAAGGCGACCCTCGTGGAGCAGATCGGTCAGATCGTCGTCCAGCGCAAGATGGCGCTGATCCTCGACGTCCGCGACCTGTCCGCGGAGGACATCCGGGTCGAGCTGGACCTCAAGAAGGACGCGGACGAGCAGAAGGTGCTGGCGTACCTCCACAAGCACACCAACCTACAGGTCAACTACAGCTACAACCTCACCTGCCTCGTCCCCACCGAAAACCCCGAGGTGGGCGCCCCGTCCCGGCTCGGCCTGAAGGAGGTCCTGTGGCACTTCCTCCACTTCCGGCTCGACGTCGTGACCCGGCGCCTTCGGAACGAGCTTCAGGGACTGGAGAAGCGGATCCACATCCTTGAGGGGTTCGCCCTCGTCTTCGACGCCCTCGACGACATCATCCGGATCATCCGGGCGTCGAGCGGAAAGGCCGATGCGGCCAAGAAGATCCTCAAGAAGTACAAGCAGCTCGACGAGGAGCAAACCGACGCGATCCTCGAGCTCAAGCTGTACCGGCTCGCCAAGCTCGAGATCAACCTCGTGCTCGACGAGCTCGAGGCCAAGCGCACGCGCGCCGACGAGATCCGCGGCCTGCTCGGGGACGACGACAGCGACCCGGCTTCATCCGGACGCTGGGGCATCGTCCGCGAGGAGCTCCGGGACGTGCTCAAGGAGCTCGGAAAGTCCAAGGAGGCCAAGCGCCGTACCGTGATCGAGGCCCCGACCGAGGAGGTCGAATACTCGGAGGAGGACTTCATCGTCGCCGAGGACACCCACCTGCTCGTCACCCGGGACGGCTGGGTCAAGCGACAGAAGGAGATCAAGGAGCCGTCCAAGTCACGGATCCGCGACGGAGATAGCGTCCTCGCATGCGTGGCCGGATCGACCCGCGCGACGGTGGGTTTCTTCTCCTCCGCAGGCACCTGCTACACCGCCCGCTTCGCGGACCTCCCCTCATCAACGGGATTCGGCGAGCCGATCCAGAAGCTCTTCAAGCTGAAGGACGGGGAGCGCATCGTCGCGGTCATCTCATTCGACCCCCGCACGCTCAAGGGCAGTATCGCCGAGGACCCCAAGCGCCCCGACTCCTGCCCCATGATCCACGGCTTCGCGGCCACGAGCGATGGCTATGCCCTCCGCTTCGGCCTCGACAAGTTCCAGGAGCCCTCCACCCGGTCTGGCCGGCGCTTCGCAAGGCCGAGCGCCGGCAAGGCCGTCATCGGGGCGCTCAAGCTGCACGGCAGCGAGACCATCCTCGCCGTCACCCAGCGCTGCCGAGCGATCGTGTGCGCCGCGGAGGAGATCAACTACCTCGGCGGGCCGGGCAAGGGGGTCCAGCTCATCAAGGTCGCCAAGGACGACGCCTTGCTGGGCTTCAAGGCGAGCCGCGGGGACCGAGACCTGCTCACGGTGGAGACCAACCGCGGGGCCCAGAAGAACATCTCCACGGTCAAGTACCGCACGACCTCGCGCGGCGGCGTCGGGACTGAGATCCAGAAGAACGGACGCATCAAGCAGATCGTCCACGACCCGGTCAGCGCGCCGACTCTCTAGCACGATGGCCAAGGCTTACACCGCAGACCAGCTCACCGTCCTCCAGGGTCTCGAGGCGGTACGCAAGCGCCCCGGGATGTACATCGGCGGCGTCAACAGCGCCGGGCTCCACCACCTCGTGTGGGAGGTCCTGGACAACTCCGTGGACGAGGCCATGAACGGCCACGCGACCGAGATCACCCTCACGCTGCACAAGACCGGCGAGACGGTGACGGTCGCCGATAACGGGCGAGGGATCCCCGTCGACCGGAACAAGAAGACCGGGAAGTCGGGCCTCGAGCTCGTCCTGACGGAGCTGCACGCGGGCGGAAAGTTCCAGAACGACGGCGACGGGAACTACAAGACCTCCGGCGGGCTGCACGGCGTCGGCGCGTCCGTGGTCAACGCCCTCTCCAAGAAGCTCACCGCCGTGATCCGCCGCGACGGGGGTCAGTACAAGATGGACTTCGCCCGCGGGGTCCCCGCGACCAAGCTCCTCAAGGCCAAGGACAAGGAGGTCCGCGGCTCAGGCACGACGATCACCTTCACGCCTGACCCGAAGATCTTCCCAAAGACGACGTTCAACTCGGAGACTCTGCAGCAGCGCTTGGAGACCGCGGCGTTCCTTCACTCCAATGTGAAGATGGTCTTCGTGGATGAGGTCGCCGGCAAGCGCACCGTCTTCCGACACGAGAACGGGATCCGGGACTACCTTGCCGACGTCAGCAAGTCCCGCTCGGCCTCTCCTATCCATGAGGAGCCGTTCTTCCTTGCAAAGGAGACCGCGGACGCGCGCGTCGAGATGGTCTTCCAGTGGACCGACTCCACCGACGAGCACGTCAGGAGCTACGTCAACGGGATCACGACCAGCTCTGGCGGCAGCCATGAGAACGGCTTCCGTGCCGGGCTCAACAAGGCGGTCCGGAACTACATCGAGACCCACAAGCTCACCCCGCGGGGCGTCAAGATCACGCACGAAGACATCCGCGAGGGGATCCTGGGCATCCTCTCCGTCTTCATCGCAGACCCGCAGTTCCAGGGCCAAACCAAGGACCGGCTCAACAATCCTGAGGTCCAGGCCCTCGTGGATGGCGCCCTGCGGCCGGCCCTCGAGAAGTGGCTGAACTCGAACAGCTCCACCGCCGAGCAGATCATCACCCGGGTCATTGCCGCCAGCCGGGCACGCGCCGCCAGTCGGGCGGCTTCAGCCTCTGTCTCTCGAAAGTCCGCTACCAGCCGCCTGACGCTCCCCGGCAAGCTCTCTGACTGTTCGACGAAGAACCGCGACAACTCCGAGCTCTTCATCGTCGAGGGTGATTCGGCGGGCGGGTCGGCCAAGCAGGGCCGAGACCGGACGCTCCAGGCCATTCTCCCGCTGCGCGGGAAGGTCCTGAACACCGAAGATGCCGGCCTGAAGAAGGTCCTGGATAACAAGGAGCTGGCCGACCTCCTGACGGCGCTGGGCTGCGGCATCGGGACGGACTTCGACCTCTCCAAGCTCCGCTACCAGCGGGTCATCCTGCTGGCGGACGCGGACTCGGACGGCCACCACATCACGACGCTTCTGCTGACCTTCTTCTACCGCCACCTGCCCGGCCTCATCTCGGCCGGCCGCCTGTACATCGCGGTCCCCCCCCTCTATCGCGTGGACATCGCCAAGGAGACTTGGTGGGCCGCGGACGAGGCGGACCGAGACCGGATCATCTCCGAGCACGGCAGCGCGCGTTCGACGCCGTCGATCACCCGCTTCAAGGGCCTCGGTGAGATGATGCCCCGCACGCTCTGGGAGACGACCCTCGACCCGGCTCAGCGCCGACTGCTCCGCGTCGAGATCGCGGACGGGCTGGTCACCGATCGGGTCATGAACGACCTGATGGGCAAGGATCCCTCCGCGCGGTTCCGCTTCATCATGGATCGCGCAGAAGAGGCGACCGAAGTCGACCTCTGAGAGACGAGGGGTGACCAGCTGACGCAACCGGGCGGCTCACCACGAGAGCGACTGTTGGTGTGGACGAGACGCCAGATCCGGGTTCTCATGTAGACCCTGCCTCACCGCTACCCTGGACCCACTGCTCATCATGTACGGACTCGTCAATCGCGCCGTCGAAGGCCTCGTCAGGAGCCGCTTCGGAGATGCGGCCTGGACAACCATCTGCGAGCGAGCTGGGATCGATCCCGGCGGCTTCGTCGCCATGGACGTCTATGACGACGCGGTCACCTATCGGCTGGTTGACGCCGCCTCGAAGACACTCGACTTGCCCCCTGAAGCGGTGCTCGAGGCCTTCGGCGAGTACTGGACCATTTACACCATCGAGGAGGGCTACGGCGACCTCGTCTCGATGATGGGCAGCACCCTCAACGAATTCCTCGACAACCTCGACAAGATGCACGAGCGCATCGGGGACGCCATGCCTGAGCTGGTCCCACCGAGTTTCAGGCGCGAGGCCCTCGGCGATGGGTCCAGCATCCTCCACTACTACTCCAAGCGAGAGGGCCTCGCGCCGATGGTGATCGGCCTGATCAAGGGGCTGGCCAGGCGCTTTGACGAGACCATTGAGATTGAGCTCCTCGAAGACCAAGCCCCCGGACACAAGCAGTTCCGCCTGAGGGAGAGCGCAGCGGGGTCATGAGCGACGCTGAGATCTCGATCTCCCGTGAGCGGTTCGCCGAGTCATTTCCCTTCGGCTTCATCCTCGATCACGAGCACCGAATCTCTGTCGTCGGCGAGGTTCTTGGGCGACGGCGAGACGTACTGGAGGGAACGGCAGCGGACGCGGCCTTCGAGGTCCTCCGCCCACGCGACCTCAACTCCATCGCTGCGATCGAGCCCTCCACGGGGCTCACGGTCGTCCTACGCCACCGCGTCTCCAACCTCAGCATCAAGGGGAGCATGATCCCTCTCGAAGCTGGCGGGCAGGTCGCCTTCATCGGATCCCCCGTCCTCCGCAGCGTAAGCGAGGTCGCCGAGCAGGAATTGACCCTGACGGACTTCCCGCCCAGTGATTCAACCCCGGACCTCCTCCTCGTCATGCAGACGAGCCGGACGGCCCTGAACGATGCTCGTGAGCTGGGCAAGGAGCTCAGCGCAGCCCTGAATGACGCGCACGCCGCGGTCCGGGCCAAGGAGCGCTTCCTCGCGGTGATGAGCCACGAGATCCGAACCCCCCTCAACGGGTTCGGCGCGATGATCGACCTGCTGCGGACGACCGAGCTCACCCGCGAGCAGCGAGAGCAGATCTCCACGATGGACTCCTGCGCGCAGTCGCTCCTCGCCCTCGTGAACGACATCCTCGACCTGTCCAAGCTGGAGGCGAGCGGCGCTGACCTCGAGCGGCGCCCGGTGTCACTACCGGAGGTCGTTCAGCGCGCGGCCGCTCAGTTCGAGGCCGAGGCCCTGGCGAAGAGCCTCCGGTTCGACGTCGACTGCGACGAGGAGCTGAGAGCACCACGGCTCGGAGACGAGCGGCGAATTGGACAGGTGATCGCCAACCTGCTCGGCAACGCGGTGAAGTTCACAACGGCGGGGAGCATCCGACTCCGCCTCGAGCCGCTGTCCGGTGGAAGCGTTCGGATCACCGTCTCGGACACCGGGATCGGTATCGCCAAGGCAGCCCAGCCCTTCCTCTTCGACCCATTCACTCAGGCGGACGACTCGGTGACGAGAGAGTTCGGCGGCACAGGGCTCGGCCTCGCCATCTCGAGCGAGCTGGCCCGAGCCATGGGCGGAGCGCTTGAGCTGCTCCACAGCGACTCTGATGGCAGCACCTTCGCGTTCACCTTCGAGGCTGAGCCTGTGAAGGGGAGCGCCAAGCCAGCCGCCATAGCAGAGGAGGCAGCTCCAGCCTCCAGCGACCTGGTGCTCTTCCCCGGAGCGCGCGTCCTCATCGTGGAGGACAATCAGATGAACCAGGTGATCGCACGCAGGCTCGTGAGGAAGCTCGGCGCCGATGCCGAGGTGGTCTCCAACGGCCGAGCCGCGGTGAACGCGATCGCGGCGGCGCCCTTCGACCTCGTGCTCATGGACCTCATGATGCCAGTCATGGCAGGGACCGAGGCGACCCGGGAGATCCGTCAGTTGGACGTCGCTTGGCGGGACCTGCCGGTCGTCGCGTTCACCGCCGGGGCCTTCGAGCACGACCGCGAGGACGCGCTCGCCTCGGGGATGGACGGGTTCCTGGAGAAGCCGGTGCGGCTCCTCCTTCTGCAGGAACTCATGCTGCAGTTCCTGCGCCCATCTCCCTGAGCCGACCCCGCTGTGCCGACCCCGCTGTGCCGACCCCGCTGTGCCGACCCCGCTGAGGCCGCCTCCGAGAGCTCAGCCCTTGGTCGCGTCCGTCATGGACACGGAGGCGCGCGAGGCCTTGTTGCCGCTCGTCCCGGTCTTGTGTCCGGGATCGACCCAGCTGCGGACCGTATCGACGCCCCCGAAGAGGCGGCGGGAGAGCTTGCTGTAGGCGCCGAAGGCCTTGGCCTCGAGTCGCGCGTTCGCGTAGCTGCCGTCCTCGAGGCGACGCTGGGCGCGCCGCTCCCACCAACCGACCTTGCCCCGGGCGAGGCCATAGCTGAGGGTCGCGTGGTGCTGATACATCATCCGCGCCTTGGCAACCCTGGGCGGGATATTGCCTGGCCAGGTCTCCTCGAGGTGATACTCCCCGATGGACCCCCACTCCGGAATAGTGCTCGGTCCCTGATAGCCGAGCGCCTCGGCCTCATCCCACATGACCGTCCCCGGGATCGGCCGATAGGGCCAGACGTTGGGTCGGGCGAGCGGCGCGGCGTTGTGAAGCCGGCGGCACTGGTCGATGGTCGCCATCATCGACTCCTCGCTCTCGCCGGGATAGCCGATGATGTAAGTGATCGACCCCTGGACGCCGCGGCGGTCCATCTCCACGGCTGCAGCGATGTTGTCATCGCCTTTGATGGGCTTGCCGATGCGCTGCATCATCTCGTCCAGACCTGCCTCGGCGCCGATCTCCGCCACGTACATGCCGGACTCGGCCATCATGTCGAGCGTGTCCTGCTTGTAGTTGAGGATGGAGTGCGTCTCGATGAACGAGTTCCACCCGATGCGCAGGTCCCGCTTCAGGAGGCCCTCCGCGAAGGCGCGCGTCCGCTTCTGCATGACGCCGAAGTTCGCGTCATGGAACCGGATTGAATCGAACCCCCAGCGATCGTGGAGCTCCTCGATGTCGTCGAGCATCCGTTCCGCGGGCATGCACTTCCAGCGGCGCATGCTGATCTCTGGGCTGCAGCAAAAGCCGCACGGCTCAGGGCAGCCGTAGCTCGAGAAGTACGTGATCCCGAAGTACGGCTTGCCGTGGCCGATCCAAGGCGGCGTCGGCAGGCGGAGCACGTCACGCGCAGACTGGGCGCGCATTTGATGCTCCCGGTAAGGCTCGGGGTCGATCAGATGCCAGGGGACATTGGGGACCTGGTCCCAGCCCGCCACGGAGCGACGCGGGGTCTTGATGACCTCACCGTCCTTCATGTACGCGATGCCCTCGATGGACTCGAGCGACTCTCCGCTATCGATGGCGTTGACCACGTCCCTGAAGATGAGCTCGCCCTGCCCGATCACAACGCACTCGTAGAGCCCCGTCTCAAGCATGAGGTCCGGCTTCACGCTGGCAAACCAACCACCTATGACTGCCGGCATGTCGGGGAGCCGCTCCTTCAAGGCCCTCATGGCGAGCCAACCGTCGGTCACCATGTAGCCAAGGATGGCCGTGGTCCCGACCATCAGCGCGCCGTCGGCCTCGTGGATGAAGCGCTCATGCCCCTCCGTCCCGCTGTAAAGGCTCCCGTCGACGATCTTGACGTCAAAGCCATCCTCGAGCGGGAAGGCTGCGATGGTCATCAGCTCGAGCGGGAGCATGTCCTTGCTCGACTCGACTCCGAGGCTGTCGTCCACCTGCTTGGGCTGGTAGAGGACGATCTTCTTCTTCTGGCGCTGAATCATGATTACCGGGGGGAGACGGCCGGGCTCGCAACGGCGAGCGGTGCCTCCTCCAGTCTACTCGGCTATTCGACGGGTGATCCTCGACGCCACACGGAGAGCTTCGGCGAGATTCCCTGGATCTGCGACAGGTTGCCCGTCAGGCCCCCTCTTTCCGACGATATCGAACGCCGTGCCGTGCATCGGACTGAAACGGCGGTACGGGAGTCCCGGAATGAAGGTCACCCCTGAATCGGCCCCAGCCAGCTTCAGCGGGATGAAGGCCTGGTCGTGATAGAGCGCGAGGACAGCGTCGAAATCCCCCCTCAGCCCCCTGACGAAGACCGAATCGGGGGCGACGGGTCCCTGGATGCGCATCCCCTGCGCCCGGGCGAGCTCAATCGCCGGCATGAGGATCTCGATCTCCTCCCGTCCGAACAGCCCCCCCTCCCCGGCGTGTGGGTTGAGCCCCGCGACTCCCACGAGCGGGTCCTTCAGCCCGATCGATCGCAGCGCCTCGCCCAGGAAGAGGAGCCGGTCGAGGACGTGCTCCGTCGTGATCCGGTCCAGCGCCTCGCGGAGGGAGACATGGCGCGTCGCGAGCATCACCCGAAGCTGGCCGACGAACCCCATCATCTCGTACCGCTCGACCCCCGACCAGCGGCTCAGGAGCTCGGTCTGCCCCTCGACCCTCTCACCTGCGGCGTGCATCGCGGCCTTGTTGACGGGCCCGGTGACGAGCGCGTCGACCTCCCCCTCGAGGGCGAGCTCATGCCCCTTCCGAAGCGCGCTCAGAGCCGCGGCCCCGCAGCTCTCCTGCACCTCCCCCAGGGTCCACCTGGCGGGCCCCCCCGTGTCGATCCATGCCGCAGCTTCCGCCCCCATGTCCGCCGGCGACTCGACCAGCGGGATCCCGTCAGGCCGCACAGCTCCGTGACCGAGGATCACGACCCGCGCCTCAGCGCGTACCGCACGCACAGCGAGGGGCGCGATTTCGGGGCCAATCCCGGAGGGATCACCGACGGAGAGAGCGAGGAGCGGCTTCACGTCAGGGATCTTAGGCCGAGGCCGGGTTGGGTGAAGCGCTGAGCGCCCCTACCCGTCCAGCCTCACCGCGGAGCAGGGCCTGGGGGCACCTCAGGCTCGGCCTCTCTCCGCTCCTCGTTCATTTCCCACAGGAACGAGATCAGCTGCGCCACCGCGCCGAAGACCTCGACGGGGATTTCCTCACCGAGCTCGACCATGGAGAGGAGCTCCAGAAGGTCCTTGTCCTCGCGAATTGGCACCCCCGCTTCGACGGCGGTCTCGAGGATCCGGTTCGCGATCTCCCCGCGACCGCGGGCCACGACGGAGGGAGCTCCCTCGGCCGCATCGCGGTCGTAGTGGAGCGCAACGGCCTCGGGCAGGTTCTTGCGAGGCTCCGTCATCCTTCCAGGTCCATAACGTGGTCCTCGGGCTTCACGCCGACCTGGCGGGCATCCACGCGAGCCTCATCCTCGGACCCATCCGCGACCGCCAGGAGTACCCGGCGACCCTCCAGGGCGAGGGCCGACTCCAGTTCACTGGCCCGAAAGCGAATCTCCTGGGCGACGTCAGGTCGCGCGACCACGAGGCGCAGCGCGATCTGATCACCGCGGACAGCCAGGTCCGCCCGAACGGGTCCGAGCCCGCTGAACTCGACGCCGACCGTAACGTGGCATGACTCCCGCCCACGCTCGGAGCCGCGGCCTCGGCCAGACGGGTTGTCGCCGACGACCTGGACCGTCGCGAATCGATCGGGGCCCTCGGGGACAGCGAACCCGAAGGCCGGCGGATCGCCGAACTCCCGCCGGGCCACATTCCACGCGTGTTCGAACTCCCTCGCGGCAAGGTGTCGACCGATTACCTCCCGCAGGCCGCTGCCTGCGGAGCCAGACTCGGCGATCAGCGCCGCTGCGACCTCCTGCGGCGAGCGCAGCGCGCCGCTGAGGAGGGAGTCGAGGTACGCCGCAGCCTGCCCGGCGCCCGCCGACCGTGACGCTTGCTGGTGGAGTAGGACCCGGGCGAGGCTACCGTCGATGGATCCTCGACTCGAGGCGCCAGCGAGCGCCTCGCGCAATCCCCTGGCGGCCACGGGCTCCCCGGCCGCCTCCATTCTCCCCGCGAGCCTCTCGAGCAGCCTCTCGCCCGCCACACGGAGCACGTCCGCTGCGTCATGGGCCCGCAGCTGAATGCCTGCGGAGCGCCCGATGATCTCCGGCAGGACCACGTCAAGCGCGGACGTCAAAGCTCGAGCCCCTGGCCCCCCGGGGTTCACGCCCGCGACTGACAGGATCGCGTCGAGCAGGGCCTGCCTCGCGGCGCCGGCAGAGTCCACGCCTGCAACAGCGGCGCTGGCGAGGAGGGCGAGCTGTCGCGCGACGTGGGCCATGCGGTTCAACGCGGCGAGCTCCGGCCCGCCGTCGCGCCCCGGCTGGAAGGCCAACGCGTCCAACCGAGAGAGCAGCCGCTGCGCGCGGGGATCGCCGTCTGCCGCGCCACGGGCGAGCGCATCACGGAGTTCCTGGAGACGCGCTCCGACCTCACCATCCGCCTCCGGATCCAGCGCGCTGAGGGCTCGAGAGGCGCGCTCCAGGGCCACATCTGGGCGCGACTCCGCGGGTCGCTCGGCCCCCGATTGCCCCGCGACGCCCTGCTTGGAGGCCTCGCCAGTTCGCGGCTCGGGAGCTCCCGGGCGGCGATCCATGGGTCTCGTCGCCGCCACGTCGGCGGTGCGTCGAATCTCAGGAACACGGTCCACACCGGGTTCTCGGTCGGTCCGGGCCCCGCTGGAGCCGAATCGTCTCGGAACTGGATTCCTGGACCCTGCAGGCCAGCCGCGCGCCCCGTCAGCTCCGCGCCAAGCGGCTCAAGGGCGGCTCAGGACTCGCCCCACGGCAGCGGACCAGGCCCTCATCTCCGACCCCCTCTGCTCCGCATCCAGGCTAGCCGTGAAGATCTCCTGGCCACGGCGCAGCCCCTCAGCCTCTGTGAGGTCAGTGAACCGTCCGGCTCCGATCCCAGCGATCGCTGCGGCCCCCCGCGCCGTGGTCTGCAGCTCGGAGGAGCGCTCGATCAGAGCCCCCGCGAGGTCCGCCTGGCGCTGCATGAGGAAGTCGTTTGCAGCCGCCCCTCCGTCGACGAGGAGCCGCTCGAGCGGAAGCTCTGAGTCGGACCGGAGGGCGTTCACGAGGTCAGCGCACTGGAACGCGATGGCGTCGAGCCCCGCCCGAACGATGTGGGCGCTGGTCGTCCCGCGCGTCATTCCGAGGATCGCCGCCCGGGCCCCCGGGTCCCAGTGGGGCGCGCCGAGCCCGGCGAACGCCGGCACGAGGAAGACGCCCCCGGTGTCGTCCACTGATGTCGCCACCGAGGAGGACTCCGAGGCCTCCTTGATGACCCCGAGCCCATCTCGCAGCCACTGCACGACCGAGCCGCCAGCGAAGGCGCTGCCCTCCAGGGCGAAGCAGGGCGCTCCCGTCCCGTCAGCGCAGAGCGTCGTGAGCAGACCTGCGGAGGAGTGGGCGCGGCGCTGACCGGTGTTGAGGAGCAGAAAGCACCCCGTGCCGTAGGTCACCTTCGCCGCCCCTGCGTCCCAGCACCCCTGCCCGAAGAGCGCCGCCTGCTGGTCACCTAGCACTCCCCGAATGGGCACCTCGACGCCGTGGATCTGCGCGTACCCGAAGTCCCCCGCGCTGCTCTCAACCTCCGCGAGCATCGAGCGGTCGAGGCCGAACAGATCGAGCATCTCGTCACAGTAGTCTCGGCGCTCGATATCGAAGAGCATCGTCCTGGAGGCGTTGGTCGGGTCGGTCGCGACCCTCGCGCCCCCCGTGAGATGCGAGACGATGAGCGCGTCCACCGTCACAAAGCGCAGCGACCGCTTCCTGGCAGCGGCCTGGACCGCGACGTCCTCGCGCAGCATCCACTCCATCTTGGTGGCGGAGAAATACGGGTCGAGAACCAGCCCAGTGCGCTGACGCACCAGCTCCTCATGCCCCGCCTCTCGCAGCTCCTCGCAACGCCCGGCCGTCCGGCGGTCTTGCCAGACGATCCCCCGGGAGAGAGCCGCTCCGGTCTCCACGTCGATCGGGAAGACCGTCTCTCGCTGGTTGGTGATACCGATGGTCGCTGGTGTCCCGACCGCCGCGATCACCTGCTCCACCACCCGATCCACCGCAGCGAGGATCTCACTGGCATCGTGCTCGACGCCCCCTGGGAATGGGAAGTGCTGCGGGAATTCCTCGTAAGCCTCGGCCACGGGGCACAGCTGCTCGTCGAAGGCCAGCGCGTGAATGCCAGTGGTCCCGGCGTCGATGGCGAGGATGGTCGCGGAGGTTGCCGTCATGCGGACAAGCTACAGCCCAGACCCGAATGAAAGAAGCGAAGCCGCTTTCGCGGCTTCGCTTCATGCTGTCCTTGCCCGCGCCAGGCTCCGCCTGCGGCGAACGCGGCCGCCGTCAGATCTGCTGCAAGATCTGAAGCCTGTCGCCCGCGGCGTTGAGTTCGATGCCCGTGGAGGTGCGTCGACCAGAGCGGTGGTAGGCATGGATCTCCATCAGGCTGTCCACGAGTCCCTCGCTCACCAGGCGACCCACCTCAATCTCAAGACTGAAGCCGCTCTCAAGCCCGAAGGGTGATCCCAATCCGTCCACGGTCTCCACCGCGAACGCCGAACCCCCGCCCTCGAACCCGCCGAAGATCCCGAGTTCGAGGCCCACCAGTATGGAGAGGTCGAGCTCCAGCTCGACATCTCCGTAGAACCTCACCCACGACTCCCCCGTGCCCAGGTCAATCACCTCGACACCGCCGTCTCCGTCCGCCTTGACGATGGCAGACCGGATCAGCTCTGTGGCGCCACGGAGCGTGACCGTCTGATCGAGATCCACCCCTTCGCCGCCGGTCATCGGCAGCGTCCCGACCGTCGGATCACCACCGGAAGAGTCGCCTCCGAAGCCCTCGTCGGCGACCACCACGGCGGCCGACGTCATGGTCAGAGCACCGAAGAGGAGGGCTGGCAACCAACGCCGTCGGGAGGAGGCCTTGTCTTGAATGTTGTTCAGGGACGTCATGGTTCGAAGAGGAACACCTGGGCCGCGTCTTGGCGGCCTCTGCGGTGAATCAGTAACTGGGGGATGAGCCCTCGGCGTCTCCAGTTCCCACCTGGGGCTCAAATAGTTCAGGGAGGCTCTCCATGAGCCTCCGAGTCAGACCAGCTCTCGATTCGAGCAGGGTCCTGAAGTCGTCGTTCTCGAGGAAGAGGCTGGCGATGTCCGCCGCTTGGCCCCCGGAGGCGAGGTGATCGTCAAGCAGACGCCGGAACGCGGCGAGCGCAGCATCATCGCGACCGCGGGCCACCTCGGCGCAGCCAAGATTGAAGTGGGCGAGGGCGAAGCGCGAGTCACTCCGGGTCAGCCCGGAGATCGAGAGCCAGCGGAAGAAGATCGACGCGGTGCGGTAGTCCTCTTCGCCGTAGTAGAGGCGGCCGAGTTGGATCGCGGCGTGGCCGCGACTGACCTCTGAGATCGCGGTGTCGAAGACCTCGCGGAAGAGGTTTGCGGCGCGGAGAGTGTGCCCCTCGCGGCCGAAGACGTAGGCGAGGTAGATCCGGGCCTCCTCATGACTCGGGTCAATCTCAATCGCCTGGGCCAGGAGCTTGCGGCCCTTCTCAGCAGGGTCAGCGATTCGCTCGAGGCGCCCGTTGAGCATGTGGCGCGCGTTTCGCCAGTCGATGCCGCGGCCCGCCGGCGCGGTGTGGCTGTCTGCGCCTGCTCGGCCCGCCGAGACCACGCCGTCGACGAATCCTCGGCCGCGATTCCGGGTCTCTTCCACCGGCACTGCCGCCTCGAAGACCCGCTCGCGGAACTGGCCCGGCTCGAATGCTGCCAGGGAGTAGGCCTTGCCGAGCTGGTAGAAGATCGTCGCGAGGCGGTGCGCCAGATCGATGTCCTCTGCTGCGCGCGCCATCTCGGCGGCGCCGAGCATGGCGACCCGCGCCTCGAGCCGCTCGGGATCCGAGAGATCACGGTGGAAGCGGGCGAACTTCCTCACGTCCTCGAAGAACGCTTGAGCGTCCTCTGACTCCTCGAGCAGCACCATCGCATGGGCCGCTGAGGTCTCGTCGAGCTCGCCGTCCACGAGGCATGAGAGGTCCTGCTGCAGAGCCGCCTGTTGATCGCTGAGCCCCTCGCTCCACCCCATCCCCTTGAACCACGCCGAGGCGTCGCCGGTACTCCAGGAGGTGGAGTCTGCCCCGGAGGGCTTGTGGTCAGGGTGGTCGTGGAAGGTCATCGGGCTTGTCGGTCTCTTGGGGTAGCTAGCCAGTGACTGGCGGCTACAGGATTTGGTCGGTGGTCGTGGCTGAGGGTCGGCGCGGTGTCGGACCTCGTGGCCCGAGCCGCCTGTCAGGAATCAGGTTGCGCCCGGTGCATCGAGGGTGTCGCAGGATGAGGAACGATGGCTTGGCGCCTCAGAAGCGTCCTTGCACCGCCCGACGCGAGCGGGCCGGCAGTCCGGGGTGAGCCCCTCGAAGACACGCCGCATAGCTCGATGGATCTTCCTTCGCGCCCTGAAGATCACCATCTTCAGGTTCTCGAGCTTGATCTCCAGATCCTCGGCCGCCTCGCGATAGCTGACACCGTCCACTTCAACGAGGTGCAGTGCTCGCCGCTCCCGCTCCGAGAGCATGGTGTAGAACTGCATGTAGAGCTGGAGGTAGACGATGAAGGCCCGCGAGCATTCCTCGGAGGCCTCGGTGTCCAACGCTCCCGTGAGGGGCGTGTGGGCACCGTCCACCGGCTGATCGGAGAGATCCTCCAGCGCGATTTCCATGCGATTCCCGCCGGTGCTTCGGGAGCGCATGTGCTTGAGCACGGTGTTCCTGACGATCATCGCCGTCCAGACGCGGAACGCATCTGGCCTCGATGCGTCGAAGCGGTGGGGATAGCGGAAGACGTTGAAGAAGACCTCCTGCAAGACGTCGCCCGGGTCCGCCTTGCTGCCATAGCGGCGGAGCCGGCCCGCGACCTGAACGATGATGTGACCCGCGTTCAGCTCGTAGAGCAGGCCGAACACAGCCCGCCCGCTGGACTTCCGAAACCCATCCATGAGCGCGGTGCTCAGGCTGTCGCGGAGCTCATCATGGACGAGTCCGTCATCCGAAAAGACCGCCTCGAGCCGCGCGCGATCCTCGGCGTCCAGCTCACCCCGTCCCAGCTCACCAATCCTCGACCGCAACCGGGCCTTGCCGTTCTCCTCGGCAAGGGGGCTGGCGTGAAGGACGTTCTGGGACTGCATCTTTGGGGAGGGCTCGACGTGTCAGTGATCCGTGGCGCGCTGGGGGAGCGCCGCGGTGACTCGGGGAAGTTCGAGGCTAGCGTGGGTTTTAAAATTGGCGGGTCCGAAGGTAGAGAACCGCCGTGCTTCTCAAAACGCCGCTCAGGGGAGCGAGCGAGATCTCACGGGCAGGGCACGTTCGGACCAGCCTTCCCGCGACGAGCGCCTGGAGCGGGCGCCGTTCGACGGGAAGTGAAAGAGCTACGTGAGGTAGCGGCGGCGAGGGCCGCGGTTTCGAGGGGGGGGCACCTGGGCGGACATTTCCGCACAGCTCGGCTCGACGCGGAACTGCAAGCAGATACCTCCAAGGGGGTTAGGAGGGGGGGTAGAGTCTCGCGCCGAGGCACTTTTGAGCGCATCGTGGGCGGTATCCGAACGCCCATTCGCTCCAATCGCGCGAGAGTGCCCGTGCCAAAGGCCTCGAGAATGACCCCTCCCCCACACCAGTACTCACCGGAGAGCCGCCGCGCGCTGGTCCTCGAGCAGGCCCGAGAGTTGGGCTTCGATCTCGTGGGGATCGCGCCCTTTGGCCCGCCCCCGGACGCCGCGCGATTCGACGCGTGGATCGATGAGAACCACCACGGGACCATGGAGTACCTCGAGCGAGGTCGGGCGGCGACCGTGGACCCCCGCACCCAGTGGCCGGCAGGGAAGTCACTCCTCGTCGTCGGCCTCGGCCACTCGCGACCGGCTCTCCACCTCCCCGGAGGTGGCCGAGTCGCGAGGTACGCCGCGGGTCGCGACTACCACAATGTCATCTCCAAGATGCTGGGGCGCCTGCGCCGAGCCTTGCTCCGCGAAGGGCTGGCATCGCCGGGCTCGGCGTTCGTCGACGCGACTCCCCTCCTCGAGCGGAGCCACGCAGCCGCTGGCGGTCTCGGAGCGCCCAGCAAGGCGGCCAACCTGCTCGACGTCCGCCTTGGCCCCTGGTTCTTCCTCGGCGAGCTCATCCTCGATCTGGACCTGAGCCCGACGACCGCTCCCGCCAGGGTGCCCTCCTGCGGGACCTGCACCGCCTGCATCGACGCTTGCCCCACCGCCGCCATCATCGAGCCCGGCCGGGTCGACGCTACCCGTTGCATCAGCTACCACACGATCGAGCATCGCGGCCTGGTGGCCCATGGCCTGCGAAGCCAGGCGGGGGAGTGGGCATTCGGCTGCGATGTTTGCTCCGAGGTCTGCCCTTGGGGGTCGAAGGCGCCGGACCTCTCGGAGCGCTTCGGGACCCGGACGGCATTCGAAGAAGGAGCCGGCCAGGGGGGCACCCTGGTGGACCTCCTCACCATCGGCCGGGAGGAGCCGGATGACGCAGGACACAAGGATCGCTGGCGTGGCTCTCCCCTCCGTCGACCGAAGCGAGAGGGGCTCGCACGCAACGCCGCCATTGTTCTCGGGAACCACCCGTCCGAGTCGGGCCTCGACGCGCTCCTCGCGTCCGTTGAGGCCGATCCCTCCCCCACCGTGCGGGCCGCCTCGGCCTGGGCCCTCGCAGCTGGGCACCTGGAAGACGCCGGGGTGAGGGCCGCGATCTCGCGGGCCCTCGGTCGCGAGATCGACGGGGGAGCCGCGCGGGACATGCGCGCGTCCCTCGACCTCGAGGGCTGAGCCACTCCCGCGGGGAGCCCGAGCCCATGTTGCCGAGATTGGACACGGCGCAGGCGTGTCCACCAGACGCAACGCGGCGCCCCGTATGCGCCCGGGACGGCTGCTGCGAGCGACCACGTGTCCTGGGACAAGACACCTGGTGGGCCCCGATCGGCCGCCGCAGCGCTGAGGCACGTCGAGTTCCGTGGACATGCCCCCCGCCGCGAAGGTCGACCCCGATTCACCCTAAAGAACTACAGGTAATACACTTGAGCGCATAACACCCACTCCAAATCAAGGTGGCATGGCGCGTGCTTTCTGTCTGGGGCGATGGACTTCCTCTCCGACTTTCAGAACGACCGCAAGTGGTGCTCGGCCTGTGATGGCTACGTCTCCTACCTGATGAGCATCGACAAGTCCTTCTGCGCCCAATGCGGCGCAGAGGTGCGCCTGTTCAGTGAAGAGGACTGGATTGCGTTCTCCGAGAAGATGGAGGCGCGCAAGCCCGGCCGACGCCGGAAGAAGGCCAGTCCCCAGAAAGGCCGTCGCGATTCGGCCTGACCCAACGCCGCCACGAGACCGCTCCCCCGAGGAGCGACCAGGACCCCCCCCCGATCGGCCCGCGAGTCTCCTGACTCGCGGGCCGTTCACCTTGTCCATGAGGGCGTGCGTGCGGGACATGCGAGTTGGACCTGCTACGGAGGGCCAGCAGGCGTTACAAGACGGGAGAGATGAGCCACACCAGCCCCCCCCCGACGACGTCCAGGCACCCCGACTCCACCCTCGAAACGGTCCGCGCTCGGTATGCAGAAGGCGCACACCAGCAGGTCCCCGAGCTTTGCTGTCCGGTCGACTACGACGCGTCGCTCCTCGCGGTCCTCCCACCAGAGATCGTGGATCGCGACTACGGCTGCGGTGACCCCAGCCGATTCGTCCGAGAGGGTGAGGTGGTGCTCGACCTGGGCTCGGGAGCTGGAAAGATCTGCTACATGGCCAGCCAGATCGTCGGTCCGACGGGCCAGGTGATCGGTGTCGATACCACGGACGAGATGCTCGCCCTCGCTCGGGCCCACCAGCAGTCCGTTGGCGAGCGCATCGGGTGGCACAACGTCGACTTCCGGCGCGGCCACATCCAGGATCTTCGCCTGGACCATGATGCGCTGGAAGCGTGGCTCGTGGAGCATCCGGTTCAGGATGTTCAGAGCCTGGCCGCCCTCGAGCAGCAGCGCCGTGTCCTCCGCGAGTCCACCCCGATGGTCGCGGATGAGTCCGTCGACGTGGTGCTCTCCAACTGCGTCCTCAACCTCGTCGATCCCGCCGACAAGCCCAGGATGTTCGCCGAGATCCACCGGGTGCTGAAGCGCGGCGGGCGCGCCGCCATCAGCGACATCGTCTCGGACGAGGATGTCCCCGAGGAGATGCAGCGCGACCCCGAGCTGTGGTCTGGGTGCATTTCCGGTGCCATGCGCGAGGATCGCTTCCTGCAGGCCTTCGCTGACGCCGGCCTGTATGGAGTCGAGATCGTCAGCTATCAGTCGGAGCCCTGGGCCGTCGTCAACGGGATCGAGTTCCGGTCGATGACCGTGCTTGCACGCAAGGGGAAGGAGGGCCCATGCGACGACTACCGCGAGGCCGTCATCTACAAGGGCCCGTGGAAGAAGGTCATTGACGATGATGGGCACACGCTGACCCGTGGCGTCCGGAGTGCTGTGTGCCGCAAGACCTTCGAGATCTACACGAGCGAGCCCTACGCCGATCAGTTCATCCCGGTCCCCCCTCTCCTCGAGGTCCAGCCCTCCGAGGCGACGCCGTTCAACTGCCGGACCAACTCTCCCCGAGGCGCCGCGGAGACCAAGCAAGGGGTCGCCCAGGCCGAGGTCGCGCCGGGCACGAGTGCCTGCTGCGAACCCTCTCCGGGCGGCGGGTCGTCATGCTGCTGAGCCATGATCAGCGGCGGGCTCGTCTACGGGACGCGACGCTGCTGCTCATCTTCACGCCGGACCTCGCCGGTGAGGCTGCGCTGGAGTCTCTGGAGCGCGCGCTTCCCTTCGTGGACGTGATCCAGGTGCGCCCCAAGGTGCTTGGAGATCGAGCCCCTGGCGCCCCCAAGGGAGCGACGATCACGGGCGCCCGAGACGCGGCCCACTGGTGCCGCAAGGTCCTCGCCATGCGTGCAGCGAGCGACCTGGCAATGCCCCCCCTGGTCATGGTGAACGACCGCGTCGATGTCGCCGCGGCCCTCGCCCCGGAAGGATTGGACGGCGTCCACGTGGGCGCATCGGATACGCCTCCGGCCGTCGCCCGGGGAGTGCTGGCCGCGGACCAAGTGATCGGCTTGTCCACCCACCACGCCGCGGAGCTCGCGGCGGCCCTCGACGAACCCGTCGACATGCTCGGCTTCGGCCCCGTGTTTCCCACCTCCACCAAGGGGTACCTCCAGAGCACGGCTGCGATCGGGCAGCCCGCCATCGTGGGCCCCGAGCGTGCCTGGCTAGCTGCAGCGTCATCTACTGCGCCCGTCTTCCCCATCGGCGGGATCAATCTCTCCAACGCAGATCAGCTCGACCGGGTCGGCAGGGCCGCTGTCGGCTCGGCGATCCTGAGCGCCGAGGACCCCGGTCTCGCCGCGAGAGGTCTGCGGACCTTGCTCAGCAGCGGCGACGAGTGAGCGCCGCTCAGCGCAACACCAGGGTCGCGTCTCCGTAGCTATAGAACCGGTACTCGGCCTCTATCGCGGCGCGGTACATGGCCAGCGTCTCAGCTGTCCCGATGAACGACGCGACGAGCATCACGAGCGTGCTCTTGGGGAGATGGAAGTTGGTGAAGATGCCGTCACAGACGGCCGGCCCGTGGCCGGGATGGAGGAAGATCCGGGTTTCCCCGCGTCCTGCCTCGACGCCAGCGGGGGACTCCTCTCCGTCGCCCGCCCGGCACGACTCCAGCACCCGCGCGCTGGTCGTCCCGACCGCGATGACCCGGCCCCCGGCCTCCCGGGCCCGGCGCACAGCCCGCTCGCAGTCCGCGGAGAGTTCGTAGCGCTCGGAGTGCATGGCGTGATCCTCCAGCCGGTCGGCGGTCACGGGCAAGAACGTCCCAGCCCCGACGTGGAGAGTGACGCGGGCGACGTCCACGCCGCGCTCCTTGAGCCTCGCGAGGAGCCTGTCCGTGAAGTGCAGCCCCGCGGTAGGCGCTGCCACAGCTCCCGGCTCCGAGGCGTAGACGGTCTGGTAGCGCGCTGAGTCCTCTGCCCTCGCGGCGCGCTGGATGTATGGCGGCAGCGGCATCACCCCGCATCGGGCGAGCCACTCCTCGACCGGCCGGACCTCTCCGTCCTCGCCTTCAAGGGTCACCGCCCACGTGCCGTCTTCGCTGGATCGCTCCAGCATCCGGGCGACCACCCCAGCCTGGCACTCCACCCGTTCGCCGGGCTTGAGCTTCTTCGCAGGACGAACCATCGCCCGCCAGCCCTGCTCATGCGCGAAGGCCGCGTCCGGTTGGAGGAACAGCAGCTCGACCTGCCCCCCGGTGGCGCGCCTCCCGATCACCCGCGCAGGAAGAACACGCGTGTCGTTGACGACCAACAGATCACCGGCCCGCAGGAAGTCCGGCAGGTCCTTCACCTGCCCGTGGCGAAGCTCTCCCCCATTGGCGGAGTCGCGAACGAGGAGTCGCGCGGCATCGCGGGGCTCCACGGGCTCCTGGGCAATACGCTCGACCGGAAGCTGGAAGTCGAAGTCTGTGGTGCGCAACGTGGACAACTCGGCGCTCAGAGCCGAGATCGAGGCCTGGATCAGAGCCAGGGGCGGGACCGTGATCGGCGCCGGACCAGGGCTGGGTGGGGCCGAGATCCTAGCGGGCAAGCTCGCCGAAGGGGGGCCGCCTCAGGTCGGCGAATCCGCCAGCAAGCGCTCGACGTCCCCGAGGTCTGAGATCCCCATGTCGCGCAGGCGTGCCGTCAACGTGTTCGGGTCCCAGCCACAGTAGGTCGCCGCCTTGGTCTTGTTCACGCGCCCCGTGGCCGTCCGGGTGGTCCACAGCGCGGAGGCGACGTCTCGTACCTCAGGGCTGCGCGAGGAGAGCCGCGAGACAGGGGTCAGCCCCACATCTCTGAATGCCGCCATGAGGCCTGCGACCCCCACCGCGGCGCCCTCGGCGCGGAGGAGCGCCTGACGGACCACCGCCTCCAACTCGACGGCGTTCCCCTCCCAGGGCTGACGCCAAAGGACCGCTTCGACCTCATCGGACTCCTCGGACCAGAGCATCGGGACTCCGGGTCTGGCGCTCCGCTCCCAGCGCGCGGCGAGGGACCGCGCCAGCCCCGGGATCCGGTGCCGAACGTGGCGCAGCGGCGGAACCAGGACCGCGACCCGCTCGAGGTTCCGATACAGGTCCGGGTGACGGGCCAGCCCAGGCGGCTCCGCGGCGCCCGCCCGGTCCGAGTCTTCAAAGGACGCGCCTTCCCTCGCGATCGGGCTCGACCCCGTTGCAACGAGCCGCGGGCGATCCTGGATACCTCGGCCCAGAAGCTGCGCGAGGGTCACCTGGCCATCGACGCTCAAACGCCCGACATCGGTCAACACCACGGTCTCGACCGCGTCGTCGGAGAACGCCCGCTCCAGGTCGCCCGGCTGCAGCCCGAAGCTCGACAACTGGACGAGATCGTCGCGGCCACTCCGCGCATGCCGAGCATGATGGACGGCTCGGGCGATCGTCCGTCGTCCGCTCCCCGCCTCGCCACGGATGATGAGATCCGTGCGATTACTGGCGAGCACCTGGATCTGGGTCAGCCGCTTCAGCTCGTCGGGTGCCCTGGAGTCAAGGACGAGGCCGCCCCCCTTGCGGACTCGGTCGCGATGGTCCAGGGCCCCGCACTGGAGCACGTCTGATCGGCCCTCCAGCGCCTTGGCCCAGCGCGCGGCGTCTCGCTCGCGACTGTCGCCGTGGCGCGCTGATTCGATGATGAGCACGGCCTCAACACCCGAGAAGCCCGGGACCGCGACCGCCACGCCTGCGGCGGCGCCAGGGTGCAGCATGGAGGAGCGTTCACCGTCCTGATCGCCCTCGTAACGGAGGTATCCCCCTCCCGCAAGCACCCGCCGGATGGCCCAAAGCCCCCCGTTGCTGGGCTCCCCGAGGCGGCCTCCGCCCGCGCCACCGCCCGCGACAGGGATCAGGTCACCGGAAGACCCGACGCGCTGAAACGCAACCCAGCGTCGCTCGGCGGTCTTGAGCGCCAGCTCCTCAACAAGCTCGGCCCAGAGGCGACGAAGGTCCGTTCGTACCCACTGCTCCTCAAGCGCCAGCGGCCCGACATTCTCCTCGGCCAAGCGAACCGCGGCTCCCACCCGATGGCGAAGCAGCGGATGGCCGACCGCCTGGTCAGCGACGGATTGAAGGCGAGCAGCCCCCGGGAGCATGCGGCTCGCAAACTCCATCCAGAGCAGCCCCACGACCTCATGCCCCTGCTCGAGAGGCAGCGCAATGACCCCCTTGGGGCAACCACGCTCGGCGTCGATACATGAGCGCTGCAGGCTCTCGTCGGAGCCAGCCCCTGGCGCTCCAGACATGACGATCACCGGAGCGGACTCGCGCAGCGCCGCCTGCGGGATCGAGCGAGACTCCCCGTCGGCATGACAACACCGGCGGAGCCACCGGTCCACCTCCCCCTCGAGCGCCGGCGCCACATCTGCAGCGCCCCTGCGCAGTCGCCCCTGATCATCGATGACCAGAAAGATCACCGCCTGAGCGCCGAGCTCCGAACGACTCGGGAGAGAGAGACGGTGACCGCCCGTCGCGTTCACCTCCGCTTGCAGCGGAGCCCGCTGTGCCGCCGTCCGCTGAGGCTCAGCGCGCTGCAGGACCTCCCGCCAACCTCCGGGCACGTCGAACCCCGAGCGGACGAAGGCGTCATCGA
Source organism: uncultured bacterium (assembly GCA_905480285.1). GTDB lineage: Bacteria > Planctomycetota > UBA1135 > UBA1135 > Saltatorellus. The sequence goes on along the minus strand of CAJQPT010000028.1, from coordinate 19,768 downwards.
GCGCCGGGAAGGTCGCGCCCCCCATGAGCCACTCGATGGCCAGAGCCAGCGCGTCCAGGTTCCAGCGCACGTCGGCCGGCTGCCTCGGCGATGGGCCGCCGCGGGCGACCGTGGCCTTCGCCTGCTCGAGGTCGCCTTCATCCATGTGCAGCGACACCAGCTCCGCCAGCACGTCAGCCCGCAACCTGCGGGTCCCCCGATCGTTGGCGCCCGCGAGGCCTCTCAAGATCTCCTCGAGCAGTTCACGGGAACCTGATAACTCGCCGTCGTTGTGAAGGCAGCGGGCCTCCCACAGTCTCGCCTGATCCACCTGTCCCTGGCGAGCCTCCGGGTGCTGGACCCAGGCGTTCATCACCTCGAGCAACTCCTGAAGCGCGGTCCGCTGCGGCGTCTCTGGCGCCGGCAGGCGGAACTGCAGGTCGGCGGAGCGGCGCCCGAGGAGCTTCAGGAGCGACTGCAGTGACTCGGTATAGGGCGCGCGGGGTCGCGGCAGGACCGCGAAGGACGAGCTGCCACGGCAGGGCGCCGCGTGGTGAATCATGAGGTCCTGCAGCCCAAGCAGCGCCTCCACCAGGTCATGCTCGCGCAGCGCCGCCAAGGCCAAGCCAGGCTCGATCCCCGTGGACGGCGATCGCGTATCTGCGGTCTCGATCGCCGCCAGCCGAAAGGTCGCGGCGAGGCCCCTCGCGACCTCCCGTTCACCACTTGAAGCGTCGGGTAGCAGCAGGTCGACAGCGTCTTCGAGGGGCTGTGGCTCTGAGGCGCTGGTCATGCGGCACCGCTCTCTGCAACCGCCCGCAGCATCGCAGAGAGGACCCTCTTCGACCGCTGGGCGAGCTCCGTCGGGCTGACCCCATGTCGCCGCGAGGCCTCGTCCAGGGGTTCGGCCGCCAGCATGAGAGACCAGAAGGCGACCCGCTCATCACGACTCCGTCGATTGAAGGCCACGCAAGATCGAGCGAGCGCCTCGTGCTTCACCTCAGCGCCCTGGGCGAGCGCGTCGAGGAATGAGCAGGAGACATCGGCCCCGACGAGGCCGTCCTCCACGACGTCCTCAATGGCCTGGTCCATCTCCTCGACCAGCCATTGCTCCGAGGAGGGCGGGCCGAGGAGCGCGGCCCCGTGGGAGATCCTCGCCATGGCTCGCACGACGACCCGGTCGACGTCCAGCAAGCGGGCTGCCGCCGTGATCCGCGCAGCCGCCAGAAACCGGAGGCGGAGGGGGTCGCCGGGAATGATCTGCCTCAGGATCTCCTCGGCCTGCCCCACCCGCAGGTAGCGGCGCCACGACGGCACGGGCGACCATCGGTCACGCATGGGCCAGCGCGGCTCAAGGGCAGGTCGTGGTTGAGGCATCGTAAGCGAGGGGATTGGGACCGCCGGGAGAGCGTCCGGCTAGGAATTCACCCTAGGCGTCGGGGCCAAAAATCGTCAAGGGGGTCCGCTCGACCCTCACGGAAGGCACCCAGGAGCCGTGTCGGATCCACCAATCCCCGGAATCGTGAGCGGACCCGCTGTGGGGCCCTTGGCAGATGTGGATAACTGCTTCCCCCCCCTGGGATGCGCCCACGGAACGGCGGAACCACTATCCTCCCCGCTCGAATCCGCCAGACCGGCACCCGGGATTGGGGGCCGGCATGATCGCCCACCATTCAAATCCGGCATGTCCGACACCGCCCCCTCCGTTCCGAGGATCCTCGAAGGCAAGACCGGCGTCATCCTTGGCGTCGCCAACAAGCGCTCCCTCGCGTGGGGCTGCGCGCGCTCCCTCGCGGACGCTGGCATGAAGCTAGCGTTCACCTACGCGAACGAGCGGCTGAAGGCGGCCGTGGACAAGCTGGCCGAAGAGTGCCCGGGATCGATCACGCTCCCCTGTGACGTCACCCAGCCCGAGGAGGTCAAGGCGGCCTTCGAGACGATCGGGAGTGAATTCGGAGGGCTTGACGCCATGGTGCATGCCATCGCCTTCGCCAGACGCGAGGAGCTCCAGGGGAGCTTCTTCGACACGTCGAAGGAGGGCTACATGCTCGCCCACGAGGTGTCCGCGTACTCCCTCACCGCGGTGACCCGCGCTGCCCTCCCCCTCATGGAAGGGCGCGAGGGATCGATCGTGACCCTGAGCTACCTCGGCGCGGATCGAGTGGTCCCCAACTACAACGTGATGGGGATCGCGAAGGCTGCCCTCGAGGCGTCCGTCCGCTACCTCGCCGCTGACGTCGGGCCTCGAGGCATCCGCGTGAACGCCGTCAGCGCGGGCCCGATCCGTACCCTCTCGGCCTCCGGCGTGAAGGACTTCGGGACCATGCTCGACCGGATCGCCGAGAAGGCGCCACTGCGTCGCAACGTGACCGCTGAGGAGGTGGGCGACACCTGCCTCTTCCTGGTCGGCCCCCACTCCCGGGGCATCACCGGCACGACGATCTTCGTCGACGCGGGCTATCACGTCATGGGTCTGTGACGTAGACGCCGCCTGACCCCAACCCGCTCACTCTTCATCCAGCCCCAGCTTCTGTAAGGGCCTAACGTGCCTGCAAGGGCCCAAAGCACCACCTCCTCCCCTGACGATGTTGATCCTCGCCACGCCCCTCCTCGCCACGCACCTCCTTGTCTCGGCGCCGGCCGTTGCCCCCGCGCCCCTGGAGACCACCCCCTTCACCACGAGAGCCGAGGACCCGCCGATCCCGGATTGCGGCGAGATGAAGATGCTCCCCTCGGGCCTTCGTTACTGCGTCATGAAGGAAGGTGACGGCACGGCGACCCCGGCGATGGGCGACCTGGTGCGGGTGAACTACACGGGTTGGAATCTCGACGGGACCGTCTTCGACAGCTCCCGTACCCCTCGCCGCCCCGGGCTCGACCCGCAGCCGGCCGAGTTCCCCGTTGGCGGCCTGATCGAGGGTTGGAACGAGGCCCTTCAGATGATGTCGCCGGGCGCCCAGTGGAAGCTCTACGTGCCCTCTGCTCTCGGCTACGGCGAGCGCGGCTCCCCCCCCAAGATCGCGGGCAACGCCGACCTCATCTTCGAGGTCGAGCTCCTCTCGATCGTCGACCGTGCCCTCCCGTTCATCCCGTTCAGCGCTGAAGCTGAGGGGATCATCGAGAGGCCCCTGGGCTCCAAGATCCAGGTGATCAAGGAGGGTGAGGGGGCGACCATCGCCGAGTCCGACCTGGGCCTCATCAAGTTCTCCTGCTTCACGCCGGAGGGCGCCTTCGTTGTCGGTCACACCAGCCGGGGCGGCCCGCTGACGCTGTCCACCAAGGCGGTGCCCTTGAAGTTCATGGAAGAGGCACTCGAGCAGCTGAAGCCCGGAGCGCAGCTCGTGATGAGCGTCCCGGCCAAGATCGGAATCGGCCAGCGGAGCGGGAACCCTGTGCTGAAGCCGGGCTCCGACGAGATCTGGGTCCTCGAGTGTGTGGGGACCATGAGCTTCAACAAGCCCGAGTTCCAGATGCCCGACGAGTCCGAGCTCACCACGACGCCCTCCGGCCTCAAGTACAAGACCATCCGCGAGGGGACCGGTAAGACCCCCACGGCCAGCAACGGAGTCTCCGCTCACTATGCCGGCTGGCTCACGGACGGTACCGGCTTCGACAACTCCTATGACCGCGGCGCTCCCCTGGACTTCAGCCTGGGCGGGGTCATCGCCGGTTGGACCGAGGGCCTCCAGCTGATGAAGGAGGGCGGCGCGACCCTGTTTGTGATCCCCCCCTCGATCGGGTACGGCGCCCGCGGCGCAGGCGGGGCCATCCCCCCGAACGCCACGCTGGTCTTCTACGTCGAGCTCGTCTCCGTCAAGTGACGGGTTCCGACGATCGCACGGAGCGCCTGAACCCGGGGCGCTTTCCGATCGATGACAAGCGCGTCTACGACGCGTACATCGCCGGCCGCAAGAGCGCGGCGGTGGCCGCTGCTGTGCGGGCAGGTCTCTTCGACCTGCTCGCCAGCGGCGCGAGCTCCTTCGACAAGGTCCAGGCGGAGATGGGGTGGAGCCTCCGCGGGACGCGCTCGATGCTCGACGCCCTGATCGCCCTGGGCTTCATCGAGGTCCTCGCCGACGGCTTCACGGCCTCCGCGGACGCGGCCGCCTACCTGACCCGGGGCGCCGAGGGTTCGCTCTGGGGCCTCGTGGACATGGAGGTCGACAGCTTCCTATCACCTGCCGCCCTCCTCGAGGCCCTCGCCGAGGACAAGGCGACGGTCTATGGCGGCGAGGACCCCTGGGCGGCCCATGAGGCCGACCCCGCCAAGGCCCGCGCGTTCACCGCCGCCATGCACAGCGTCAGCGAACGGCCCGCCGCAGGAGTCGCCGAGCGCGTGGACCTCGCGTCCGCGAGGCGCCTCCTCGACGTGGGCGGCGGGAGCGGCGCGCTGTCCATCGCCCTCGCGAGGGCCAACCCCGAGCTCGAGTGCGTCATCTGGGACATCCCGGCCGTCTGCCCCATCGCGGAGGAATACGTGCAGGCCGCGGGCTGCGAGGATCGCGTCACCAGCCGGCCAGGCGACATGTTCGCGGAGAGCTACCCCGCGGGGTTCGATACGGTCCTGCTCTCGCAGATCCTCCATGACTGGAACTTCGAGACCGGCGCCGCGCTCGTGGCGAAGGCCTTCGCTGCGCTGCCCCCGGGAGGCCGGATCCTGATTCATGAGAAGCTCGTGGAGGACGACGACAGCGGCCCCCTCGCGAACCAGCTCGTCCACCTCGACATGCTCGTATGGACGGAGGGGCAGCAGTATCGAGTCAGCGAGCTCACCGAGCTCCTCGACCGCAGCGGCTTCACCGGCGTCGAGCGCCTGCGCACCGCGGGTTACTGGAGCGTCGTCCTCGGTGTGAAGCCCTGAGCCCGCCGGTCAGGAGGTCCAGCGCGACCCGCGGAGCCGGAAGCGCAGCGGCAGGTCGGGGCTCTTCGTGATCCCGACCCTTGGACCCACCTCCAGCGGTTCCGCGCTCCAGTCGATCGACCGGTCCAGCAGACGCAGCGATCCACCCCCGAGCAGCTCGACCCGGTCGTGCTCTCTCGTGATCCCCATGGCGCGGGTCAACCGCCCCGGGCCACGGGCCAGATCCCGGGCGCGGGCCTTCGAGCCGCGTCGAGCCCTCATCTGATCCTCGCCTTCAAGCGGCTCCAAGGCCCGAATGAGCACCGCTTCACCCGCGCCCTGCGCCCCCGTCACGACGTTGAAGCACAGGTGGATCCCGTAGATCAGGTACACGTAGGCCCGGCCAGCCTCCATGAACATCGCCCCGTTGCGAGCCGTCTCGCCCACGGCGGAGTGGGACGCTCCGTCTCCCTCCGGCAGGTAGGCCTCGGTCTCGACGATCCTTCCCCTCGTGATCACCCCACCCAGCCGTGACTCCAGGGTCGCTCCGATGAGTCGCGGCGCCGCGACCTCAGCGCCTGAGGCGAGCACGTCCAGGGGGAAGGTCATCCGCGCTCCTCTCTGAGGGTCACGAGACGTCGCACGCCAGCGGCGGCACCGGAGGCGCCCTCGCCCGGTCGCCGCAGACCGTGGTCGAGCACCCCCTGCCCCACGTGCATCAAGGCACGGAGGGGGACGCAGCCGCCGGGGGGGGCCAACACGGAGCGATCAGCACGCGCGTGGCGCGCAAGGTCGTTCAGGATCACCCAGGCCCCCGTTCGCTCCGCGCCCCTTGGCGCTCCAACGGGAGCTTCGCAGGACGGCGGGCTTGGGCGGCACCAGACCGCTTCCAACTGCTGGCGCTGGACCCGCCGCTCGACCCGCCGCTGGGCTGTCCGCTCGGACGGCCGCTGTGCTGGCCCCCTGGTTCGGTCTGCCCCGCCAACATGCTGGTCTCCGAGGCAGCCCGCCCGCGCCCCGAGCCTTCCCTCTCCTGCGCCGCGTCGTGCCATCATCATGGAGCCTAGTCCCGGCGACACGCGAGCGCACCGCCGGATCCAGGCGCGTCGCCCCTCGGCTCAGGGGCCCTTCACCAGGTCCTCAAGCTCGACGACCGACGAGACGCAGCGGTCGACGAGCCGCTCGGACGGATCGAGGGCGATCTGCCCCACCGCCCAGGCCGCGGAGTTCGGGCTCTGCCGGAGGACGAGCTGCGTCGAGGGTTGGAGCGCTCCCTCCCGGCGCATGGCCGCGGGCATCGCGAGGTCCAGGGAGGCGACGTCACCGATCACGAGGTCTGGCTGCTCCCGGGTGAGGATCTGGCGGTAGTGGGGTCGGTCGAGGTGTACGCTGCGGCCGGCAAACTCGGCGCGAGGTTCGTCGTTCTCGATCCACCACTTCCTCGCGTCACCGACAAGGCGTAGCCCCTCGCTCTCCTCGATGCCCGCGTCGTTGAAGAGCTTGCGAAGCTTGGAGGTCGGCGAGTTGGAGACAATCACGAGCTCGACACGCGCGTCCCGCAGGCGCCGGCAGAGCCCACGCGCCCCTTCCACGAGCCCGTGGCCGTGGTCTCGAAGGTAGGTCCGCATGGCCGGCCCGAACTTCTCGGAGCCGTACTCGTGGGCCGAGCCGTACCCCGCTCGCCGGATCCCCACCCGCCATCGCTCGGCACCAGGCGCGTCACCTCCATCGTCCAGGTAGCGGCACACCGCCCCCGTGGCCAGGAGCTCGTCCTCGTCCACGAAGGCCGTGAGGAAGCCCCTCGGCCACCAGCCGTGCCGGTCCGGCGCCGCATGGGCAGCCCGTAGGAACCCGTCGAATTCACTGCGGGCGTCCTCCGCTGACAGCCCGAGGTCGCTCGCGACCTCGAGGGTGAAGCTCTCGTTGATGAAACGGGCCTCGCCCTCCTGATCCGTCCAGACGCCGTCGAAGTCAGAGAGGATCTTCATTGCTCTAGGGTTCGAGTGGGACCGCCCCGCGGACGCGGTTCGCCGCGGGAGGGACAGCGGCCGGCTCGCCCCCACCGTTGACCCGGTCCCCCCATCGGAACGGGCTCAGGGTTGGATAGTATCGGCCCATGGCACGGAATGACGACGCAGCCGAGATCCTCGGAGAGCGCCCTCGCGGAGCGCGACAGACCGCGGCCGTGCTGCTGACGGTCGCCGTCGGCGGCTGGCTCATCGTGGTCGCCAAATCCTTCCTCGTGCCGCTGGTCCTGGCTGCCTTCGCGTTCATCCTCGTCCAAGCCCTCGATCGAGTCTGGGGGCGGGTCCTCATCGGCGGGCACAGGCTGCCCCCGGTGATGACGACCTTTCTGTCGGCCGCGTTCCTCACCATTGTGGGCGCCAGCATCATCAATCTGATCGCAGCCAACGCCGGGGGCATCGCGGCGGCCGCGCCCGGATACCAGACGCGGCTCACGGAACTCATCAACCAGTTCGAGGCCAACGTGCTGGGTCTCGACATCGAGCCCGGCGCGGCGGACCTATCGGATCGTTTCCTGAAGCACCTCAACGTCGCAGGCCTCGCGACTCAGCTCGCCTCGGGCGTGGCGAGCGCGGTCGGCAGCCTCTCCGTTGTTCTGGTCTACCTGTTCTTCCTGCTGCTAGAGCGCCCCTTCTTCGAGCGCAAGATGGCGCTCATCTTCCAGGACAGCGAACGGCGCGCTGAGGTGGTGGGCATCCTGCAGAGGATCGACCACGACGTGAGCGTCTACCTGGGGCTGAAGTCCCTGGTCAGCCTGATCACCGCGCTCCCCGCTTACGGGATCATGCTCTGGGTCGGCCTAGACTTCGCTGAGTTCTGGGCGCTGCTGATCTTCGCGTTCAACTTCATCCCCAACGTGGGCTCGCTCGTCGCCACGTTGCTCCCCTCGAGCATCGCCCTGGTCCAGTTTGACACCCTTCGTCCCTTCGCCCTCGTCGCCCTCGGGATCACCAGCGTGCAGCTGATCGTCGCCAACGTGGTGGAGCCCAACCTGCTCGGCCGGCGCCTGAACATGAGCCCGCTCCTCGTGATCACGGCCCTCGTGGGGTGGAGCATGCTCTGGGGGGTGCCCGGAGCGTTCCTCTGCGTCCCGATGACGAACATCGCCCTCCTGATCCTCGCCAACGTGAGCTCGACCCGCTGGATCGCGGTCCTGCTCTCACGGGACGGGGCCCTCGTCGAGGAGGGGGCGAGTTGAGGAGAGAGGAAGCGATGCTCACGGTCCCCCATCAAGGGGTCCGTCAGGTCTCGGTCATCTGGGATCTGCCCGAGGAGGCTCCGCGAGCCACCTTTGTCCTCGCCCACGGTTCAGGCGCGCCGATGTCCTCCGCCTTCCTCGAGGAGATCGCGCCGAGCATCGCCCGGGCCGCGGGCCTGGCGGTCATGCGGTTCAACTATGCCTACGCCGAGCTGATGGTGCGCACGGGCGGGCGCCGGCCTCCGGAGCGACGGCCCGCGCTGGAGGCCGTTCACCAGGCGGCCCTGGACGCCGCGCGAGCTCGCTTCCCCGATCTCCCGCTGATCGGCGGCGGGAAGTCTCTTGGCGGGAGGATCGCGAGCCTCCTGGCTGCGGAGGGTGCCGCGCTCGATGGCCTGATCCTCTTGGGTTATCCACTCCACCCGCCAGGCAAGCCGGAGCGGCAGCGGGTGGAGCACTTCCCGGCCGTCAAGGTCCCCACGCTGTTCATGCAAGGCACACGCGACGCGCTGGCGGACCTCGACCTGTTGCGCCCCGCGCTCGAGCGCTTTGCAGGCCAGCAGACCCTCCACGTGGTCGAGGGTGGAGACCACTCGTTCGCGGTCCTCAAACGCAGCGGCCGGAACCCGGAAGGCGTGTTCGAAGAGATCGCCAAGGCGGTCTCGGCCTGGACCGACACGGTGATCTGACGTCACCCGGGACCCACAGCAGCAAGCGGCCAGGTTGGATGACCAGCGGGCCTCGCGCGGCTCAGTCCCGCGCTGCTCAGCCTCGAGCTATTCAGCCTCGGGCTACTCAGCCTCGCGCTACTCAGCCTCGCGCCACGCCCAGGTTCCAGGACCTCGGCAGCCGGCGAAGGCGGAGCCCGCTTGCGGTGCTGGCCCCGTCGCCGAGATCATCGCCGGATGCGCCAGGACGGGCGCCGCTCCAGATAAGGGAGGTCGTGCGGAACGACTCCGGCTCAGGGAGGTACTGCAGCACCGGGGGCTCGACCTCTTCTGGCGCCGCGGCGCGCACGACCGAGTCACTCGCAAGGAAGGCCGTCACGGACAGGGCCGTCCCGATCAACACAAGCCCCACCACCGCCAGGAGGCGGAAGCTGCTGTCCCGAGCCGACGGGGGCGCGGACAGGGGGACCGTGGAGGGGTGGAGGGGGCTCATGGCAACGTGTTCGCAGGAGGTATGCGTCTGGAGACGCTCAGGTGCCTCATTTTCTTGCGAACGACAGACTCACCTCCGGCCCCTAGCATGGCGAGTGCGACCCAAGGCCACACCGAAAAAGGACTTAGCGGCACCCCAAAACCTGCCCCGGTGGCCCGACTTGATGCCGCCCCGCACGGCACGGCCCCTGAGGGATCAGGCCTTCAACCAGGCTTCCCAGGCATCGAAGGAGGTCTCCCGCCCGAGAAACGCCGCGGCCATGGCCCCGGCGTCATCGGAACCACCCTGACCGAGGACCGTGTCCCGGTAGCGCTGAGCCTTCTCGGGGCTCATGAGGTCTCCGCCGAACTCGCTCGCGAAGTCCTTCGAGATCACCAGGGACCACATGTAGGTGTAGTAGTTCGACGAGTAGCCGTGGAGGTGGCCGAAGGCGCACTGCATCGCGGTCCCCGGGACCTTCTCGAAGAACGTCAGGTCCCGCTGCAGTTGACCCAGCAGCTCCCCGGGGTCCACCCCCGCGGGATCACGGTCGTACAGCGTGAGGGCGAACAGAGCGTAGAGCATCTGGCCCATGACATTCATGCCCTTGCCAAACTCCTCGGCAGCTCTGAGCTTGTTCACCAGCGCCTCGGGGATGGGCGCTCCGGTCTCGTGATGGGTCGCGAAGCGCTGCAGCACCCCGGCGCTCCACCCCCACTCCTCGTAGAGCTGCGAGGGAACCTCGACGAAGTCCCACTCGCAGGCGATCCCGGCGAAGCCATGGAAGCGGTGGGTGGAGAACAGGTGATGGAGCAAGTGACCGACTTCATGGAAGAAGGTCGTGACCTGGTCATGCAGGAGCAGCGCGGGGTCGCTGTCCGTGGGCGCCGGGAAGTTACAGACCAGCGCCGCCTCCGGGAGAGCTCCGCCCTCGACGCCGCTCCGCATCTGAAACATCGCGGCGTGCTTGAACTTGCCGTCCCTGGGGAACATGTCGAGGTAGAAGCGAGCCACCGGTCGATCACCCTCGAAGACGTCGTAGCACTCGACGGACCCGTGCCAGGGAGAGCCCGCGTCGGACCGCTTGATCTGCACCCCGAAGAGCATCTCCGTGGTCGAGAGGATGCCGTCCCGCACCCGGTCGTAGGCAAAGTAGGGCCGGACCGACTGGGAGTCGAAGCTGTGCTTGCGCCGCTTGACGCGCTCTGCGAGGTAGCGCGACTGCCAGGCCTCGACCCGCTCAGCCGAGGGATCGATGGACCTCAGCTCCTCAAGCAGGTCGCCGAACTCGGCCTCCCCCACCGGCTTGGCTCGAGCAGAGACTCGCTCCGCAAAGTCTCGCGCCGCCTGCGCGGTGCCCACCATCTTGTCGTCACATGCCCAGTGAGCCCAGTGGTCATACCCGAGGGTGGTCGCCAGCTCGTGCCGCTTGGCCAGCAGGCGGTTGAGCACGTCGACGTTCTCGGGGAAGGCGCGCAGGTTGAACTCCTTGTGGAGGTCGCGCCGCACGTCATCTCGGTCGGCGTAGAGCATGATCGGGAGGAAGTCCGTGGGATCGGTCGACAGGGTCACTGACCCGTCCTCGTCCTCGGGGTGGGCCGCGAGGAAGTCCGCGGGCAGTCCTTCGAGGGCCGCGTGCCCCTCGGCGAGGCGAAGCGTCCGGCCGCCGGCCATGATGTTCCGGTCGAACTCCTGCCCCACATGGATGAGTTCCTCCTGCAGCGCCCGCACCCGCTCACGGGTCGCGTCATCCTTGTCCACGCCGCTCCGGCGGTAGTCACGCAGCGCGTGCTGCACGTAGCGCCGCACGTCGGCCGCAAGGTCCTCCTCCACGTCGAGCTCCGCGAAGCGCTCGTACGCGCCGCGGTGGAGATTCAGCTCGGTCACGAACGCTGAGATCCGCTGGCTCGCGACCTCGGCTGCCTCGCGCACCGCCTCGTCGGGGTGCACCGACGAGAAGAGCTCGGCGAGCCCGGAGACCTCTCCGACCTCCCGCCCGATGCCATCAAAGGTCCTGGAGACGTCCTCGGCGCTGGCACCCGAGGGCAGCGCGAGCAGGTCCTCGAGCCCCCCCTTGGCGGCCTCAAGCTGCTGGTCGACGAGGGCAGAGAAGGAGGCGGCGTCGTGCTGGTTCATCGTTGCTCGATGTCGTTGGCGTAGCGATGGAGGAGTTCCATCTGGCGGTGAAAATCGTGATCGACGGCGTCCCCAAGAGGGGCCTTGAAGTAGCCCGCAAGGTGCTCGAGGGCGCCGGCCTCACCCCGGCGGCTCGCGAGGTCTGCGAGGCGAGCCAGGTCGATGATCAGGGGCGCAGCAAGGGCCGAGTCGCAGCCAGACCAGGTGAACTGCAGCGACATCTTCGCACCCAGGAAACCCTCGAAGTGGACGAAGTCCATGGCGGTCTTCCAGTCCCCCAGCGAGGGGACATAGTCGATCCCCACCTGGGTCGAGAGGTCCGGCGAGCTCCCCTCGAGGATCGAGCGGAGCGCCTCGTCCTTGGTCTTCAGCTTCTTGGCCTTGTGCGCCGGGTCCTTCAGGACCTCGCCATCCCGGTTGCCCAGCATGTTGTAGCCCTGCCACGCGAGCACGTTGAGCGCCCGCGCCTTGAACATCGGCGCGAGCGCCGTCTTGAGCAGCGTCTCGCCGGTCTTGCCGTCGTTCCCAGCCACCGGGACCCCAGCCTGCTCGGCGAGCTCGAGGAGAGCGGGAATCCCTGCGCCGATACTCGGCGTGAAGTTGACGAAGGGACGGCCAGAGGAGATGGCTGCGTAGGCGTAGATCACCGAAGCCGGCTGGTCCACGCCAGCATCGAGCGCGGCCTCGAGGGCCTCGAGCGAGTCCCAGGCGGCCTGAGGCGCGAACTCCGCCTCGGTGCTGGCGACGTGCACCACGACGGTCCTCGCCAACCCGTGGTCTGCCATGAACCCGTCCAGGTCAGCTACGAGCTGGGCGATCTGCTCCCGGGGAGGCTTGCTGCCAAGGTCTGCCGCGCGCGCATCCAGGTCGGCGAACCCTGTATCAGCGGCGTCCAGCACCCCGGGCCGAATGGCGGCCTCGAAGGCCGTCGCCTCCGCGGTCGTGGACGCCACGAGTTCCTGAGAGAGGATGCCCGCGCGGATGAGCTCGCCAGCCGAGGAGGAAAGATCCCGGGTGCAGACGTCATGTCCACCGAGGACCAGGTCCTCCAGCGGCACGAGAGGCAACCCATTCAACGGAGGGAACTCCGAGGGCAGCCCGACCGGGGAGACCAGACCGTTACGAAGGCCGGCGACGCCGTAGGCCACGCAGGTGGAGATCGCTCCGCGTGCGCCGACGAGCCAGAGGCCCGTGGGTCCAGGTGCAGCAGTCGAGTCGGTCACGTTCGTGTCGGCGAGGGAGATCGCAGGGGGAGGAGGGCGCGAGCTCCGATCCAGCGCAGGCAGGCAGGCCAGAGGTCGGAGCGGAGATCTGGGCGGAAGATTGTGAACGAAGTCCTGGCTGGCGTCCCGCCCTGGACGGGCATTTGCAGGATCATTGCCCGCCGCCGCTCGGGTCTCCTACGCCGCCTTGGGGCTGGGCTTCGTTTGGAGATTCTGCCCCACCACGAGCCCCTGTGCCGCCTGAAGACCCAGCGCCCCCTGGGGACCCTGAGCCGCCAGGAGCGCCCGCGGCGCGCTGCTGCGCGACCCAGCGCGAGACAAGCCCTTCGTCTCTCTGATCCCACCATCGCGGCGTGAGGATCGTACGAGTCGAGGGCTCTTCGGTCACCGACGCCTCTGCGACGAGGCTGACCCCGCCGGTCAGAGCGCCCGGCACCTCGCCGGCCTCCGTCCCTGTGGACTCTGGCCCCGGTCTCTCCGGACGGTCGGGGTCGTCGCCTGAAGGCGCAAGGCCGCCTGGGCCGACGCCAGACGTCGCCGCTGCCTCATCGGCCCCTTCCAATCGACGGCGATCCGCCTCGCCCTCTCTCCTGGCCCCACGCGGATCACCGGAGTCACGCTCCGCGGAGCTGGACTGCCGCTCAGGCGGAGCGCCAGGTTCTTGATTCCCAGGTTCGAGGGACATGGACTCCGCGGTGGCCGCGGCCTTCGCCAGCGCCTCCGCGAGCTCCGAGCCCGGGGGCGCCTCCATCGCGAGAGCCTCCAGCTCCTCAGCGACCTCCCGCATCTGGTCACGCCGGCGACCTGACGTCGCCCCGGAGGCCGCCGAAGCCGCCGCGCGCTCAAGTTCCTCGCGGGTCGCGTCGTCCATCACCCCGGCGCCGTCGCGGGCCAAAGCCGCCAGGTCCGATGAGAGCGCGAAGGACCGGGCTCGATCACCCTGACCGGAACCGCCGGACTCCTCGCGGGCCCCCACACAAACGACAAGAACCGCCACCGCGGTCAGCGGCAGCCCGACGAAGGCCAGGGTATGAGGCGTCGCCACCTCGAGCACCTCCCCTCGTGAGATGCCCGCCAGGACACGCTCCGCGCCGAGCTCCGACATCAACGACGGGTCGGGCTCCCTCCCGGCCTCGTGGGCCGCCAGGTAGGCGCCGCGGAGCGCGAGCTCCCCGTCGACGCGCGCTGCGACCGCGCCGTCCGAGACGGCGTTTTCTCGTCGCCACATGAAGAAGGTGAGCGACCCCAGGATCAGGGCGAGCACGAGCAGGTCAGGCCGCTCGAGGTCCGACCCGCTCAGCACGGCCAGGGCAGCGGTCACCGCGGCGGTGGAGATGGCCATGCAGATGCCCTGCGCCGCGTAACCCTGCCGGGCCCGACCGGCCACAACGCGGTTCAGCTGGACGACAGCGCGCAGCGCGGGCGCCGCCTTCAGCCGGGTGGAGTGCTCCCTTGGTGACGCCATCAGCGCGGACTCGTCTCCCCCACCGGTTCAGGGACGAAGGGCACCGAGGCCCGCAGGTCCCCGGGCAGCCCGTCGAGCTCCACGGTGGACATGATGAAGAGGACCTCGGACCCGGTGTCCGGGAGGAGCCAGACGTTCGGGCGCCAGCCGGTCTGCACGACACACTCGGGGAGCGCCGCGGTGACGAGGGTGTCGCCCTGGGAGAAGAAGGCCACGTTGATGAGGTTGCCCATGGCCGTAGCCGCCAGCACCTGGCCCCCGCCGCTGCCCGGGTCCTGAATCATGCGAGACCCGATCCAGCTCCACGCATGCCTGCGCATGGAGCGCCCACGGACAAGGTCCAGCAGCAGGTCCTCCATGCGATGGAAGTGCAGCGTCTCCGAGGGGAACTCGCCGGTCTGCGGATCCCGGGCTCCCGCCGCTTCGCGCCACGCGGCGTAGAGGTATGTCTCCCCGCCCGAAGGCGGCACCACGTCGTGGGTGCGAACGCCGCTACGCACCTCCTCTCGAGTCGGAGGCGGGTCCTTCGCCACGTACTTGACGTTGGACCCCTGGGGCACCCCGAGCGCGAGCATCGCCGCGGTGAGGCCATCGGGGCTGACGTCCGTCAGGAACAGGGTCTCGTGCGTCGCGCCCTGGGTGGTGGAGAGCAGGTACTCGAGCAGCTCGTTCAAGATCTCGACCCTGGCGCTGAAGCCGAGCGCCTTCACCTCCGTCGAGAGCTGGATGCCCATCGCTCGAAAGGCGCTGACCAGCTGGGCCTGCTCCTCCGTCGAGTCCTGAGCGTTCGTACCGGCCGGGCCTTGGGTCGGCCGCGGTGGACCGGAGGGCCCCGTCTCCGTCTCCTGGCGCCCCGCACCCAGTGGAGCGGAAGCGTAGATCCCGCCCTCGCCGGAGGAGGCTTCGTTCAAGGTCAGGAACGCGGCGGCGAACGCGGAGAGGGCGAGAGCCGGGGTCTTCATTGCGTGGATCATGGGCTTCGCAGGCGGGCAGTGTGGTCGTCGAGGTCGGCGGCGGTCGCCGCTCAGGCGAAACGTAGTCCATCGGGGCGGGTTCAGCGAATCCTCTGGGCCGAGGGCCGGTCGAAGTTACGCTGCCTGGGGAGGAATCGCCCCGATCCATGTTCGACTGGACCCTCGCTGGCCTGCTCTACCTCCTGGTGGAATTGATCGGAATCGCCTCGGCGGTTCACGTCCTGCTGCAGGGCCGCACCCCGCAGGGCGCGGTGGCGTGGCTGTTCTTCCTGATCACGGTTCCGCCCCTCGCGGTGCCGCTCTACTGGATCTTCGGCCCTCGGCGGTACGAGGGCTACCGAGGCGCGCGCCTCGAGGGGAACGTCGTCTTCGATCCAGTGGTCGATGTCCTGAGAGACTCCGGAGAGCGCTACTTCGTCGACGCGCCTGAACGCCCGGCTCTCCTCGTCGCGCTCGAGCGCCTGGTCCGCCTCCCGTTCCTGAGCCACAACCGTGTCGAGCTGCTGGTGGACGGCGCCCGGACGTTCGAGGCGATCATCGAGGAGATCGAGGCGGCCGGCCGCTACGTGCTGGTCCAGTTCTACATCGTCCGAGATGACGGGGTCGGACAGCGGCTTGAGGCCGCGTTGAAGGCCGCGCTCGAACGGGGCGTGAAGGTCTACTTCTTGTTCGACGGGATCGGCTCGGCGACCCTCAAGTCCGCCTTCATCATGCGGCTACGGCGTGCTGGCGCGGAGATCAATGCGTTCGCCACCGCGGGAAGGAGCCACCGGCTCCAGCTCAACTTCCGAAATCACCGCAAGGCCGTGGTGGTGGACGGCCGGGTGGCCTTCACCGGAGGCCTGAACGTCGGCGATGAATACCTGGGCGCCGACCCCGACCTCTCTCCCTGGCGCGACACCTTCATTCGAATCTCGGGACCCGCGGCACAGGGCATCCAGCTGTCCTTCCTCGAGGATTGGCACTGGGCCACCGACGATCTCCCGGACTGGTCGTGGGCCCCCGAGGCGGACCCCGCTGGCCATGACCAGTCCGTACTGGTCGTCCCCACAGGGCCCGCAGATTCCATGGAGTCCTGCAGCCTGCTCTTCGTCGGCCTAATCCACCGCGCGCAGGAACGGCTCTGGATCGCGACCCCCTACTTCGTCTTCGACCAGCAGATCACCTCGGCTCTGCAGCTCGCTGCGCTGCGCGGCGTCGATGTCCGCATCCTGCTCCCTTCCACCGGGGACCACGCGGCGACCCACTTCGCGGGGTGGAGCTTCTTCGACGAGGTCCTGGAGAGCGGCTGTCGGATCTTTCGGTACACCGCGGGCTTCTGCCACCAGAAGGTCGTCCTGGTGGACTCCGACCTCTCCCTGGTTGGGAGCGCCAACCTTGACAACCGCTCCATGCGGCTCAACTTCGAACTCGGGGCCCTCGTAGAGAGCGAGCAGTTCGCCGCCGAGGTCAACGCCATGCTCACCGATGACCTCGCCCGCTCAGAGGAGGTGCAGGTCGGTGACTTCGGCCGCCAACCCCTCCACTTCAGACTCGTGGCCCGGTTCGCCCGGCTGTTCGCTCCGATCCTCTGAGCCCCGCTCACTCGGTCACCGATCGCGACGTATGCTCGGTCAATCGACCAATCGCTGACCCGCCCCCAGCCCGCTAGCCCCCCATGCAAACTCCCCTCCGGTCCCTCGCTCCCGTCGCACTCTTCGCCCTCACCGGCTCCCTTGCTGTTGGCCAGGACGGCGCAAAGCCTCGCTTCGAGAACGGTGAAGCTCAGGTGGTTGAGGCCTTCAAGGACCGCAAGAACTGGGAGCAATTCCACCTCTGGGTGGAGACCGAGTTCGACTCCGATGGCGACGGGATGAAGGACCGAATGCATGTGGACGTCACGGTCCCGGGCCAGTGCATGTCCGAAGGCCTCAAGGTCCCGGTCATCTACAACACAAGCCCCTACTTCTGGGGCACGAGCGGTACGAGTGAGGAGTTCTTCTGGAATCCCGACCACGAGGTCGGCGCCAAGCCGCCGGAGCGACCGCACCCGCCGGAGATCGAGCGCAAGGACTTCCGCGCGCTCAACTCCACCCGCTACATCCGCCAGTTCGTGCCGCGCGGCTTCGCCGTGGTGCACTCGGCCTCGCCTGGCACCGGCTACAGCCAGGGCTGTCCCACCATTGGCGCGGACAACGAGTCCCTCGCCCCGAAGGCGGTCATCGACTGGCTCAACGGGCGCGCCCGCGGCTTCACCGCTGCGACCGGCGGCGAGCCTGTGGAGGCGACCTGGTGCACAGGCAAGGTCGGGATGATCGGGACGTCCTTCAACGGGACCCTCCCCCTCGCCGCGGCCACGACGGGAGTCGAGGGCCTCGAGGCCATCATCCCGGTCGCGCCCAACACCTCGTACTACCACTACTACCGCTCCAATGGCCTGGTCCGCCACCCGGGCGGATACATGGGCGAGGACATCGACGTCCTCTACGACTTCGTGCACAGCGGCGACCCGACCCGGCGAGACTGGTGTAACGAGAACATCCGAGAGGACGAGCTCGAGAAGTACCTCGATCGAGTCACGGGCGACTACAACGACTTCTGGGCAGGGCGGGACTACCTGAACGACATCGACGGCGTGCGCTCCGCCGTCCTGATGGCTCACGCGTTCAACGACTGGAACGTGATGCCGGAGCACAGCGTCCGCATCTATGAGGCCCTCAAGGAGAAGGACGTGCCGGTCATGTGCTACTTCCACCAGGGAGGGCACGGGGGCGACCCGCCCTTCTGGCTCGTGAACCAGTGGTTCACCCGCTACCTCTACGACATCGACAACGAGATCGAGGCTCAACCCCGCGCCTGGATCGTGCGCGAGTCCGACAAGCGCAGCGAGCCGACGCCGTACGCCGACTACCCCAACCCCGAGGCGTCCCTCGTGGACCTCTTCCCCTCGGGCAAGGGCGCGCGCGTCGGTACGCTCGCGATGACGGCGTCGACTGGTGAGCAGTCGCTGACCGACGCCCCCGCGACCTCTGGAGCCGAGCACGCACAGGCGAGTTCCTCCAAGGCGAGGCTCCTGTTCGCCTCCCCGAAGCTGGTCGCTCCCCTGCACCTCTCCGGGCACTACGAGATGAAGCTGCGCGTGGCCTGCAACAAGCCCGCCACGAACCTCTCGGTCTGGCTCGTCTCCCTCCCCTTCGAGGAGGGCGCGACGATCAACGACAACATCATTTCACGCGGCTGGGCGGACCCCCAGAACCGCAACTCGATGACCGAGAGCTCCCCGCTCGTCCCCGGCGAGTACGTGGACCTCGCCTTTCGGCTCATGCCCGATGACCAGATCGTGCCTGCGGGCGAGCAGCTTGGCCTGATGATCTTCGCCAGCGACCCGGAGTTCACGCTCCAGCCCAAGGCCGGGACCAAGCTCTCCGTCGATCTCGCGGGAACGAGCATCGGGCTCCCTGTCGTCGGCGGCGAGGCCGCCCTCAAGAAGGCGCTGGGCCGAGACTAGGCCTCGCTTGCGGCGCGCCACATGTGGATCTCGTCCACCTGTCGGCCGTCCACCATCACTGCCCGGGGCTCACGGCCCCAGGCGGTGAAGCCGAGGGACTCGTAGAGGGCCTGCGCACCGGGCGCCTCTGCGGAGACCGAGAGCTGGATCACGTCGAGCCCCTCTGCGCTCGCAGCGTGGGCGATGGCGACTTCGATGATCTTGCGGGAGAGTCCGCGGCGCCGGCACGACGGACGTGTGTAGACCCCCCAGAGGGTCCCGCGGTGACGCATCTTCGCGCGGCGATCCCGATAGAAGCCCGCCACGGCGCAGAGCTCCCCGTCGTCGTTCTCCGCACAGAACAGCGGGCTCTCGTCCGACCGTAGGCGGGCCTCCATGACCTCAAGGTCCAGACACTCGTCGTCCACCAGGTCCCCGAGGAAGGCGACGGGGGTATCCGCCAACATGTCCCGGCGTAGCTCCACGTACTCCGCAGCATCCGCTGGCACGAGCCTGCGGATGCGATAGTCACCGATCATGCGTCCTCGAAGGTCACGCCGACCCGAGCGAGGTCGTCCTTTACCAGATCGCGGACCGCCTCTGCGAAGACG
The DNA here is from genome assembly GCA_905480285.1 of uncultured bacterium. Taxonomy (GTDB): domain Bacteria; phylum Planctomycetota; class UBA1135; order UBA1135; genus Saltatorellus. The sequence goes on along the minus strand of CAJQPT010000028.1, from coordinate 711 downwards.
CGAATCTCGTACTGCGCGTCGGGCTTCAGGCGCTGCTGGAGAAAGTGCAGGACGCCCTGGAGCGAGACCGTCCAGTAGGCCTGGGTGTACAGGCTCTGGGGCAGGATCATCCGCGCGATCTCCTTCGCGACGCCGCGCTCAATGCGGGCCTCGTAGCGCTTGAACGCGTCCTCACACTCATCGAGCATCAGCTTGCGCTCCCCGGCGTGGTCGAAGTCCTCGGGCAGGTCGAAGGACGCCTGCTTGTTGCCGTGGGGCGGGTTCGCCCGCATCACAGTGGGCACATAGAACTCGGGGGTCCAGCGCACGTAGCGGCCGGAGACCTCGTTCCACGAGCAGCCTTTGTCGGTGTCGAACATGACGTCGAACACCTCCAAGGAGACCTCGGCGCCGTCGACCTCGTAGGTCCTCCAGCCGCTCCCGACCTGGTACTTGAAGGCCTGGCGGAAGACGAACAGGGGCGCCTTCCAGTGGAAGGTGAAGAAGGAGTGTCGGAACGGCGACGTGTGGCCGTGTTCCCAGAGGAAGGAGCAAAGCTTGCGGTCCTTCTCCTCGAACCCTTCCTTCTGCTTGTCGTACGAGATTCGCGCGCTGTTGACGACCTTGAGAGCAGGGTCCTGCTCCATCCGGTCCACCAGTGCGACGAAGCCGATCCCGTCCCCGAGCGCATCGATCGCGCCTTCAGGACGGTCGAGTGCGGTGATGGCCATG
>CAJQPT010000027.1 GCA_905480285.1 uncultured bacterium | reverse complement strand
GAGGAGAAGGCCGCGGAGGCCGAGGCGCTGCGAACTCAGACGATCGCGGTGAACGCGGTGGAGCCGGAGGAGCGCCGGGTGGCGGTCTACGAGAACGGTCGGATCGAAGACATCTTGATGACCGCCGAGAGTCAGAAGACGCTCGTGAACGACATCTACCGGGGTCGTGTCGTCAACCTGGAGCCCGCCATTGGCGCGGCCTTCATCGACTTCGGGCAGGGCCGTAACGGCTTCCTGCACACCTCGGACGTGCTCCCGATCTACGCCGATAAGGACTTCCAACTGGAGGACCTGCTCACCGGGGGTCACCACGATGAGGAGGGCGATCACGACGCAGACTGGTCGGAAGAGGCGGACGCTCTCGACGAGGATCACGACGACGACGAGGGGTACGACGACGAGGATCCCAACGACGAGGATCCCCGCGACGGAGACCCCGGTGACGGAGAACCCGGCGACGGAGATCCTCGCGGCGGGGCTCCCGAAGAGGGGAGCCACGACGAGGATCACTCGGGCTCCGGCGAGGAAGATGCCGGCGCCGCGTCGGACGAGGCCAGCGGCCACTCAGCGGACGCCGAGGACGACCGCGCTGATGAAGACCGCGCGGAGGCCTCCGAGGGGACATCAGATTCAGACGCCGAAGAAGATGGGGACGAGGCCGCACCCGGCTTCGCCCAGGGCATCGGGGACGACGAGGAGGAGGAGCCGCGTGGAACACGGTCCCTCCGGTCGCGGTCGCGGCGCCCCGCATCCTCGCGCGTGGCGTCCATGGACGACGGCGACGCTCCGAGCGGCGAGGGAGATGCCAAGCCTGCACGGAAGAAGCGCAAGCGTCGCAGCTCCAAGAAGAAGGCCTCTTCCTCGGAGGGCGATGGCGAGCCGAGCGGCGACGCCGACTCGGATGGCGACGCCCGCAAGCGGCCCTCCAGCCGTAAGCGCAGTCGCAAGAAGGCGGCCTCGGCCGATGAGGGGTCCGAGGGCAGCGCCAAGAAGACCTCCAGGAAGAAGTCGGCCAAGAAGCCCGAGCGAAAGTCCAAGAAGAAGGCCTCCTCGCGTCGCAAGGCGAGCAAGAGCGGGGCCAAGGGCGGGACTCGCGCGAGGGGCCGCTCCGAGCGCCGCCCCCAGCGGGAGCGGCGCCCGATTGATCAGCTCCTCAAGGTGGGGGACCAGGTCGTGGTCCAGGTCACCAAGGACGCGATCGGCGACAAGGGGCCGACGCTGACCACCTACATCTCGATGCCCGGGCGGTACCTCGTCCTGATGCCGTCGATGTCGCGGACCGGTGTGAGTCGGAAGATCCCGGATGACAAGGAGCGCAAGCGCCTGAAGCGCATTCTCGCGAGCCTCAAGACCCCTTCCGATATGGGGGTCATCGTCCGGACCGCGGGCGTCGGGCGAACGAAGGTCGATCTCCAGCGAGACCTCGACTACCTGCTTGGCCTCTGGGAGTCCTTCGGGAAGAAGCTGCGGGCGAGCCGCGGCCCGGCTCCGCTCTACCTCGAGTCGGACGTGGCCACCAGGACACTCAGGGACCTCTTCAACCGGCGGACGAAGGAGGTGCTCGTGGACGACTTCACGGTCTACGAGCAAATGGTGAGCTTCGCAGAGAAGCTCATGCCGGAGCACGTCGACCGCATCAAGCGCTACGAGGGGGACCGGCCGCTCTTCCAGGAGATCGGGCTGGAGCAGGAGTTCGAGCGGATCTTCTCCCGTCGGGTGGACCTGCCTTCGGGCGGCTCCATCGTGCTGGACCAGGCCGAGGCGCTGGTCGCGATCGACGTCAACTCCGGCAGCACCCGAACGGACAGCTACGACTTCGAGGACATCGCGCTCAAGACCAACATGGAGGCGGTCCCCGAGATCGCGCGGCAGATCAAGCTCAGGGACATGGGCGGGATCATCGTGTGCGACTTCATCGACATGGTCCGCTCGTCGAGCAACCGTCAGGTCGAGCGCTCGCTGCGCGATGCCCTCGCGGACGATCGCGCTCGGAGCAAGCTCGGGCGGATCAGTCAGTTCGGGCTGCTCGAGCTGACCCGCCAGCGGCTCGGCCCAGGCACGCACAAGAAGGTCTTCCAGGCCTGCCCCCGCTGCCGAGGCACAGGCCGGGTCCGGACCATCGAGTCCCGCTCCCAGGCCATCCTCCGTCGGCTCGGCGGCGCCGTGGTCCAGAAGGGCTTCACCAAGGTCGAGGTCAGGGCCCACCCCGAGGTCGTCCAGTACCTGAAGGAGGACCTCTGGGACTGGGTGCGTGCTCTCGAGCACCGCTCCGAGAAGCAGATCGAGCTCACCTCGGTACCCGACCAGATGGAGGACAGCGTCCTGCGCTACCTCCGCGCTGACGGCCGCGAGGTCCGCCCAGGCGGCCGCCGCAAGCGCTGAGAGGCGCCCGGGAGGGCTGCCTCCTGGGCCGACATGGACCGACACGAGGGCCGCGGCTGTTCGACGCAGCCGCGGCCCTCTCTATTCGCCTTGCTCCGTCGGGCCCTCGGGTTGGTTCCAGGGGCATCCCCCCTCGTGCCGGCCTGCTGTGGGCACATGGCCTGCTTTGGGCACTGGGGAGGGGGCCAGGGGACTCTTGAGGAGGCGCGGCGGGGCAGTTGTGCTCAGGAGGGGGGCGACGTATGCTCTCCGCCCCCTCGGCCAGCCGAGCGGCCCCCGGGAGAGAACACCGTGGGATAGCCGGACGCCCCGGCGTGCTCCATCCGGAGCGCTTGGGCCCGGACCAGACTCAGATGTACGCGATCATCAGCGACCGAAACAATCAGGCCACCGTGCGCGTCGGCGATGAGATCCTCTGCGATCTCATGGACGACGCAGAGCGCGGCTCCACGATCACCTTTGACCACGTCCTGCTCGTCGGCGAGGAGGGCTCGGTGAAGATCGGCAAGCCCACCGTCGCGGGCGCCAAGGTCTCCGGCGAGGTGGTCGGAGAGGCACGCGGCGACAAGGTCGTCGTGTTCCGCTTCAAGCGCCGCAAGAACATCCGCGTCAAGCGCGGCCACCGGCAGTCCTACACCCGCGTCCGGATCACGGACATCAACGGCTGAGCCCGCTCGGCGCCTGAAAGGAGACCACAGACATGGCACACAAGAAAGGACAGGGCTCGACCCGAAACGGCCGCGACTCCAACCCCCAGTTTCGCGGCGTGAAGCGCTTCGGTGGCCAGCAGGTCACCGCCGGCACCATCATCGTTCGCCAGTGCGGCACCCGCTTCAAGCAGGGCACCAACGTCGGCCTCGGCAGCGACTACACCCTGTACGCGTTGGTGGACGGCACCGTCCGTTTCCAGACGGGTCGTCGCGTCCACGTGGACGCCACGGCCGAGTGACCCTCACCGGGTCCGCTCTGCGCCGGCGCCAGGACACTCCCGTCCAGCGCCGGCGCTTGCACATCTGATATGTCCACGTTCCGCGACGAAGCTGAGGTTGAGGTGGTCGCCGGCAAGGGCGGGGACGGGATCGTCTCCTTCCGACGGGAGGCGCACGTCCCCCTCGGCGGCCCTGACGGCGGCGATGGTGGGAACGGCGGCAGCGTCGTGTTCGTGGCGGATCCCAACATCCACTCGCTGCTCGACATCGGCCGCCGGTTCCGTTACGCGGCTCGCAACGGCCAGCCAGGCGGCCCGCGGAACCGGACGGGCAAGAGCGCTGCAGACGAGGAGATCCGCGTCCCGGTCGGGACGCTCGTCTATGACTCCGAGCGCGGCAACCTCATGCGCGACCTCGCGAAGCCCGAGGACCGTCTCGTGGTGGCGGAAGGCGGCAGGCGGGGGAAGGGCAACACTCGCTTCGCGACGGCGATCAGGCAAGTGCCGCGGAAGGCCACCCTGGGGACGCCTGGGGAGCAGCGGCGGCTGCGGCTGGAGCTGAAGATCTTCGCGGAGGTGGGGCTGCTCGGCTTCCCCAATGCGGGCAAGTCCACCTTCATCAGCCGGGTCACAGCCGCTCGACCCAAGGTCGCGGACTACCCGTTCACCACGCTCGACCCCCAGGTCGGGATCGCCCGGGTCAAGGACTACGACACGCTCGTGATCGCCGACCTCCCTGGGCTGATCGAGGGGGCAGCGGAGGGGGCCGGGCTCGGTCATCGCTTCCTGAAGCACGTTGAGCGGTGCGGGATCCTCGTTCACCTCGTGGACGTGTCGGAGGCGGCCGAGCGCGACCCGGCGGCGGCCTGGGAGACCCTGGAAGACGAGCTCCGGCGGTACTCGCCCGAGCTGCACGCGAAGCCTCGGCTGACGGTGGCGTCCAAGTGCTTCGAGGACGAGGGTTGGGAGGAGCGGCTCGAGCAGCTCCGCGGCGTCGCCGGGAGGTCTGTGCTGGGCATGTCCTCGGTCCTCGGAACGGGTGTCGACGAGGTCCTCCGCGACGCACACCGGGTCGTCCGCGGGCTGGACGAGGCCTGAGCCTCCGTTTGGGGAGCCTGCGGGCCCCCTCTGTCCCGGCGTGAGAGGCCGTCGGGCCCGCCCAATGGGTGCTCAAGGGGGGGCACCCCCGGCGTCGATGCCTTGCCCTGGATCGGCCCGCTCTTGCGCGGGCGGACGGACGGCACACGCCAGGGTTGTGCGGGCAGCGAGTGAGGGCATGGCAGTGAACGACATCACCGACGACGACTTCAGCTTCAAGGGGGTTGCACCAACGGACCGGGATGGTCCGGGGCTCGCGGGAGCAGCGCCAGATCGAGTTGGAGCGCCAGCCCCGTCACCCACACCGGCATCCACACCGGAACCCGCGCCGGCGTCAACGCTGAGCAGCGGCCCGGAGGCGTTGTTGCCGCCCTTGCCGTCCGCCTCCACCGAGGACGGCGTCGCCGAGGGCCTGTTCTCCTTTGAGGATGGTCTGCCGCGCGAGGAAGGCGAAGACGTCCGGATGGGTCATCTCACCGAAGCTGGTCCCACGGCGATGGACCATACGGCGATGGGCTCCGCGGCGGCGAACCCCGCGGCGGCGGACCCCGCGGCGGATCGTCACTCGGAGCAAGTGAGTACGGCTGCGGACGACGCCTGGTTCCCGAACGAGCTGGATGGGCCTGGCCGCCGGCCGCGGTCCCTCACCGTTGACATCGACGAGGACACCAGCCCTGCTTCCTCCTCGGTCAGTCCGAGGCACGAGGTCGAGGGGTGGCTGAAACAGATGGTCGCGTCGAATGCGAGCGACCTGATCCTGCGCAGTGGGGGGAGACCCTCTCAACGACTGAGCGGGAGGATCCAGTTCCTCGAGGGGCGGGTGCCGGGACCCGGGCCCATGCTCGAGGTTTTGAAGGGGATCCTGGGGGAGCGGCGCATGGAGCAGTTCCTCGAGGTCGGAGCGGCCGACGCGGCGCTCGACCTGGATGGGCTGGGCCGGTTCCGAATCAACGCTTACAAGCAGATGGGCGAGCCAGCGATCGTCATCCGTCGCATCAACGAGGACGCACCTGGGTTGGATGAACTCAACCTTCCCTCGGACGACCTGAAGGCGCTCGCCCTGCGCAAGCGTGGGCTCGTCCTCGTCACGGGGGTCGCCGGCTCGGGCAAGTCGACCACCCTCTCGGCGATGATCGAGTTCATGAACCGCAACGTGGAGCGGCACATCGTCACGCTGGAGGACCCGATCGAGCTGCTCTTCAAGGAGCGCTACTGCGTGATCAGTCAGCGCGAGATCGGCACCGACACGTCATCCTTCAAGCTTGGCCTCAAGCACGCCTTGAGGCAGAGCCCCGATGTGATCTTGATCGGCGAGATGCGAGACGCCGAGACGGTGCTCGCGGCGCTCGAGGCGATCGAGACAGGGCACCTGGTGATGTCCACCATGCACACGGTCAATGCTGCGCAGACGGTCGACCGGATCCTTGGCTACTTCCCTGTGGAGCGGCACGCCCAGATCCGGCAGCGGATGGCGGACACCCTCGCGGGGGTCCTGTCCATGCGACTTGTCCCCCGCGCTGGCGGCGGGCTGATCCCTGCCTACGAGCTGATGAGCGCGACGCCCCAGGTTCGGGAGTTGCTCGAGGTGGGCAAGACCACCGAGCTCGGGCGGGTCATCGAGTCGGGGATGGAGGCGGGGCTCGTCTCGCTCAACAGTCGCCTTTCAGAGCTTGTACAAGCCGGGACCGTCTCATTGGAGGATGCCTGCGAGGCCTCTGACCGGCCGGATGAGCTGGTGATGAGTCTCCGGGGAATCCACGGAGGCGTCCGTGGGACGGCGCGCGCGGCGGCTCAGCGAGAGGAGCCTGGTGAGCCGAGGGCGGGGCTACGGACCCCACAGGACCCCGACGCTTCCGGAGAGGGCGCGCTGCGGCTCCGGAAAGGAACCCTCTGATCCTCTGGGAGAGGGCAAAATCGGTGTCCCTGGGAAGGATCGCCGTGGCGCGGCGTCTGCTTGCTAACCTGCTTCAGCGCGGGGGGCGACCCCGACCGAGCCATGAATGTCCCCACGATCAAGTCCCTCGCTTATCTGTCGTCGTTCGCCTGCGTGAGCGCGATGGCCTATTCGGGGTACGACTACTACGAGAACGATCACCAGGTCACCTACTTCGACGGTGAGCACGCGTATGGGGTCCTGAACGGCGTAGAGGCCCCCAAGGCGCCGGCTCCGGTCGCCCTGGACTTCGCGAAGGACATCATGCCGACGGTCGTCGGGTTTGATTGGACCGGCAAGCCGCCCCCTCCTCCCGAAGTCGCCGAGGCGGTCGAGTCCGTGGACACCCCGGCGCCCGTCATCCCGGTGGAGGACATCCTTGAGGTGATCATGGTGCTCTCGGATCCTCGGGATCCGGGGGACTCCTACTGCTCCCTCAGGTTCTCGGATAGCAGCATCTCGCCCGCAGAGCAGCTCTTCTCGGTGGGCGCCTCCCTGCCGGCGCCCAACGACCAGGTCTCCGTTCTGAACATCCTCGCGGACGGCGTGGAGTTCTCGTTCGCCGACACGGGGCGCCCGTCGGAGGTGGTCTCGCTCAGCCTCCGGTCCAACGGTGCGGACCTGATCCGGAGCCTTGGCCCCGGGGAGCGCATCGTGCGGCGGACCCTCGTTGGGTCGGGATCCGCGGGGTCCGCGGACGGGACGCCGTCGCTGATGACGGAGCGGCGTAACGGCCAGTTCTACATCGGATCTGACGACGCCAAGCAGTTCGCCGAGGGGTACCAGCAGATCCTCTCCCAGGATGTGAAGACGAAGACCCGCTACGTCGACGGCAAGCGCTCCGGTGTTGAATTGACGGAGGTCCGCGAGGGGTCGATCGCGTCCCGCCATGGGGCCCAATCTGGGGACGTGGTGATCTCGATCAACGGGAACCCCGTCAACAGTCAGCAGGAGGCGATCTCCTTCGCCAAGAACAACTCAGAGCGTTATTCGGTCTGGGAGGTCGAGGTCCTGCGTCTCGGCCGAATCGAGACGATCATCTATCACAGCTCCAACGACTGAATGCGCAGCGCGTCGGGGTCCACCCACAACGCGCCTCCTGTCCCATGAACGTCGGCATCGTCAAGTCGGTCTCTTACCTGGCCTCCACAGTGCTCCTTGCCGGGGTGGCGTACGTCGCGTACGACTACTACACCGACGGGCGAGACCGGACCTACTTCGACCTGAAGCGGGCGGACACGGTGCTCAACAACGTCAAGTCGCCGGCCGCTCCGCGAGCGGCTGCGCTGAACTACGACGATGACATCAAGCCGGCGATCGTGTTCTCCAACTGGACAGGCGCGCTCCCCGTGGTCGTCGAGGAGGCCGTGAGCAGCGGGACCGACGACGTGATCGTCCGGCTCACGCCGGTCTCCGAGGTGCTCGAGGTGCTGATGGTGCTCGTTGACGAGCGCGACCCGGGTGAGTCCCTCTGCCTCGTGCGGCTCGCAGCCCCCCAGGCCGACCCGAGGGACCGCTGGTTCGCGGTCGGATCCACGGCGATGTCGCCAGAAGGAGAGTTCAGCGTCTATCGAATCACCTCGGCCGGCGTGGAGTTCTCCTTCGAGGACGAGGGGCGGGAGCGAGAGTTCCTCACTCCCAGCTCCCGGACCGGGGCGGACCTGATCGAGTCCCTGAAGGACGGGGCGGAATTCCGGACCCGCCGGAAGGTCTCGCTGATCGCCAAAGGGGGCCAGCAGGAGCCCGACCTGCCGACCAGGACAGAGCAGCGCAACGGTCAGTTCTACCTGGGGACCGAGGACGCGGATGCTCTCGCGCGTGACTACCAGTCCATCCTCTCGAACGACGTCAAGACCCGGACCTACATGAAGGACGGGAAGCGCGCGGGCGTGGAGATCACCGAGGTGCGAGAGGGTTCGATTGTCAGCCGGCATGGCGCTCAGTCCGGAGACGTGGTCATCGCGATCAACGGGACGCCTGTTGGGAGTCAGCAGGAGGCGATCGGGTTCGCCAAGGCGAACTCGGAGCGCTACTCGGTCTGGACCGTCGAGGTCCTTCGACTGGGGCGCGTGGAGACCATCGTCTATCACAGCCCCGGCGAGTGACGGGAGAAGCGGTGCTGACCCTGGACCTGGGCAACTCCAGCGCCTCGGTGGCCCGTGTCGGTCCCGGCGGCGCGGAGCGGCTCGCCGCCTGCAAGGTCGGGGAGCTGGACGCCTCCATTCTGGGGGGCTGCCTCGAGCGCGCTGCGGCGTGCGGGGAGCGCCCTCGCCTCGCCGCGGTCAGCGCGGTGGGAACCCTCTCGGAGGAGCACCGCCTGCGAGGTCTCTTGGAGGGTCTGGGGCTCACCGTCGCGGTCAACCCTGACGCGGGGCTCGAGCTTCGCCTCGACCATCCCGAGACCTGCGGGCGGGACCGCCTCTACGGGGCCCGCGGAGCCCTGGAACAGCTTGGCCGAGGTCCCCGTCCGGCGGGCGTCCTCGTCGTAGACGCGGGGACGGCGGTGACCGTGGACGCGGTGCTGCCCACCGCCGAAGGGGGCGCGTTCCTCGGCGGCGCCATCGCCCCTGGCCCGGGAACCCTCTCGGAGGGCCTCACGCGCGCAGGCGCCCGGCTCCCTGACTTTTCGATCCGAGTCGATACACCCGCGCTTGGGCGCTCCACCGAAGAGGCGCTGCGGGCAGGGGTGGTCGTGGGCTTTCGGGGTGCCGTGGAGACCCTCTGTCGGTCGATTGCGAACGAGGCCTTCGGCGGGCCCGATCGGGTCGAGGGGTTTGTCACCGGCGGCGCTCGCGGCTTCGCCCTCGACGGGGTAGCGGCAGGTCTCGGGCGGCGACCGACCGAGGTCGAACTCCTCGTCCACGTCGGCCTCGCAGCGGCGGCGAGGCGGTGCTTCCAGTGAGCGCCGCCGGATCCAGCGTCGAACTGCTCACCCCCTCCGGGTCGGGCGGCGTGGCGGTCCTCTCCATCCGAGGGGCCAGGGCCCTCGCGAAGCTCCGTGGGCTGTCGAGGGCTGGCATCCCCGAACCGGGGGAGGTTCGGCTCGCCGTTCTCCGTGAGCCGGGTTCACCTCCGGATGAACCTCCCCTGGACGAGGCCCTCCTGGTCGGCCGGAGCGAGTGGGTCGAGGTTCACACCCACGGGAGCCCCTCCATCGTGTCCGCGGTCAGCGGGCTGCTCAGCGATCAGCCGGGTGAGGTTGACCCTCTTCCGGGGAGAGGAGGCGGCCGAGCTCTTACCCACGATGGAGGTTCGCCCTCGCTGGAGGAGCGGGCGGAGCGCGCGGCGGCATGGACGGCGTCAGCGATCGGGGCCCGGGTGCTCCTCGACCAGGCTGCGGGAGCCCTGCGCGAAGAGCTGGCTGAGCTGGTCGACGCGGAGCCAGCCGAGCGACGGCAGCGACTCTCAGCGCTGGCCGCGGAGGGGCGCCGCTGCGTCCGCCTGTGGACGCCCACCGTGGTGGCGATCGTCGGGCCCGTGAACGCCGGTAAGTCGACCCTCTTCAATGCGCTGCTCGGTGAGGAGCAAGCGGCCGTGACCGCGCGTCCGGGCACCACGCGCGACGCGCTCGGGGCTCCGGCGGAGCTCGGTGGCTGGCCCGTGATTCTGGTCGATACGGCGGGGGAGCGAGACCTGGCGATCCCCGTCGCCATGGGGGACCCAGCTGCGTCCGTGGAGGCCGAAGGGCAGCGCCTCGCCCGCGGGGTCGCCTCGCGCGCGGATCTCGTGCTGGAACTCTCACCTTTGGGCTCGGAGCGAGTGGCCGCGGCGCCAGGCGGTCCGGGACTTGCGGGGCGACGCCTCCACCTGGAGAGCCGAGCCGCAGAGCGGCGCGGCATCAGCCCCGCGGGCTGGGGGCCCCTCGGGATCTCTGCCCTTGAGGACCCGACGCACGCGAGGAAGACCATCGGGAACCTGTTTATCGAGCACCTCGGGCTCGGCGGCCACCCCGGCTGGGTTGCTGGGCGGGCCGTTCCGTTCGAGCCGGAGCTCCTGGAGCGACTGTGCGATCTCGCGACGGCCGAGACCGTCGACGGTTCGACGCTCGCTTCTCTGCTCGCATCGCTCTAGCTTCTCAGGCGCGGGCGCAAGGTCTACTCCACGGGACCCTGCTCGAGGAGATGGCGCGAATGACCCAGGACACAGCGGCGGACGGCAGCAGCGAACCCGAACAGGCGGAGGGCGACCGCGCCCCCGGTGGGGCGCTGGCCCCGAGCGCGGGGGGGCCCCCGAGCGCGGGGATGGGCCCGCCCACGGCGAGGCATCTCGTCTCGATTGACGACGTCTCGCTCGCTGAGATGCACGCGCTCTTCCGGCTGGCCGACCGCTTCGCAGCGGACCCTCGGGCGTTCGCTGATACCTGTCCGGGGTTCATCTCGGCGAGCCTCTTCTATGAGCCCTCTACCCGGACGCGGCTGTCCTTCGAGTCAGCCATGCTCCGGCTTGGCGGCGGCGTCCTGACCGCCGCGGAGATGACGAGCTCAAGCGTCGTCAAGGGGGAGTCCTTGGCGGACACGATCCGGGTCGTGGGGGGCGGGTACGCGGACGTGATCGTCCTCCGCCATCCCAGCGAGGGGGCCGCGAGGCTCGCGGCACGCTACTCACCGGTCCCGGTCATCAACGCCGGCGACGGAAGCCTCGAACACCCGACCCAGACGCTCTGCGATCTCTACAACCTCCACGTGGAGCGCGGCAAGATCGAGGGTCTGGACGTGGTCCTCGCGGGTGACCTCAAGTACAGCCGGACGGTCCACTCCTTCGCGTACGCCCTGGCCCGGTTCGGGGCCAATATTGTCTGCGTTCCTCAGGCTGGCCTCGAGCTCCCTGACTACGTGGTGGAGCGGCTCCACGAGGAGTTCCAGGTCGAACCCATGCGGGCGGATGCGCGACGGCTCGGCAACCTGGCCTCCAACAGCGACGCGGTGTACCTCACCCCTCAGAAGCCCCACCAGCTCTCGCTCTTCACGGATGCCCGCGGGTGGGAGGTGCAGAGCGTGGATGCGGTCTACATGACCCGGCCTCAGACCGAGCGGCACTCGGGCACCGAGCTGTCCGAGACGGCCTACCTTCGACTTGAGAAGCGCGCCATGGCCGCCGAGTCCCTGCGGGACGCGGTCGTGATGCACCCCCTGCCGAGGCGAGATGAGATCAGCGACGAGGTCGACGCGGACCCCCGGAGCATCTACTTCAAGCAGGCGGCGCGTGGCGTCCCGATCCGGATGGCGATCCTGGCCTGGCTCCTTGGGCGAGTGCCTCTCGAGTCCGCGGGTGAGCCGGCCGAAATGCGCGAGTCCTACGGGGTCCCCGTGGGTCCCAATCCCTGCCCGAACCCGTCGTGCATCTCGCGCACGGAGACCCGGCATGCGGAGCCGCGCTTTCGGATCCTTGAGCGCGACCCGCTGCGCGTGGCGTGCGCCTATTGCACCCGGGAGCTGTCCCACGCCGTCATCGGCTGTTCCCGCTCCAGGATCTTCCACGCGCCCGAAGCGGGGACCATCCGTCTGATCCTCCCCGAGCACCTCGTGTTCTTCGGGAACGAAGAGGCCGCCGTGGAGGCGGGCTTCCGACCAGCAGTCAGCCTGACGGGGCACTGAATCCGCTCCGGGCAGGGGAGCGCACTCCATGCAGCGGGGCCGCTCTCGCTGCCCGTGAGGCCTCGGCGGAGGTTCATGGGACGCTCCAGGGAGCCGTGGGGGGGGGCTCCGGAGGGCCGGCTGGAAGCCGCAAGGCTGCGCGACGGAGAATCAGTCGCTTCCCCGGCGCCCCGGGCGGTTCCTCTCGGGGGAGGTTCAGACGCTGTGCGGTTCCGCACGCGTCTGGGGCTGCGGACCGTGTTTCAGGGCCGGATCGCGGCTTCAGGCACGATCTGGGGCCGATTCGCGGCTCCGGCACAGAGGTTGCTCAGGTACGCTCCCTTGACCCCCGTCCACTCTGTGGAACAATGCTCGACCCACAGGCCGCCCGAGGCAGCCTGCGGTCCCGGTCGCGCTGCGGTTCCCACCGAATAGGCGACTCCCTACCCCCCCCCGCTGGGCCACCGCGCTCGATGCTTCTGAGGCGTCGAACGAGGTGACGTCCTTCGAATCAACGACGTAACGATGCCGATGACCACTCATCAGCCCAACAACTCGCCCCGAACCAGTCGAGCCCCCCGATTCCTGGCGGGCCTGATCCTGGGTTTGGGGGCCACCGCATGTGGGGGCGGCTCCTCCGCTGAGTCCACGCCTGGGGGCGGCCAGGGGATCACGGACGGCACGTTCTACTTCACCGACACCAACTCGGGCGGCAGCGCCACCGAGGTCAGGCTTGTCTCCACCAGGTTTGGCCGCCTCGTGCAGCTGTTTGGCCTGGACGAGAACGGCTTGCGGGTTCCCATGGGGGACGACTTCGTGATTCCTCAGTCTCTGGCCTCTGACGAGGTGGACTACGAGATCGGGATCAACGCGATCACCGGACAGGAGAACCTCACCGTCCTGAGAGACGTCTCCACGCGGGAGGGCCTCGAGGAATTCGTCGCCCTTCTGCAGGCCGCTGGTGAGGGCCTCGACCTGATCCAAGTCCAGGACCTCAACACATCGGGGGTCTTCTCGATGCTCCCGCGGAACTCCGCGGTCGTGCTGACGTTTGACGATCTGATCGACCCCAACACCATCAATCGGAACTCGATCCAGATCGCCACGGGCCTCCCGCCGGCGTTCCCGTTCGAGGCTCGGATCTTCCCGTCCGCGTTCTACGGTGACATCGGCCCCGGCGGCCAGCTGTTCCCGACGCGCGTCGTGATCGACCTGACGATCAGCGAGCTGGAAGCGTTCGCGTCGAATCCGCCGCTGGTGATCAACGGGATCGGACTGCCGCCGAGCCTTGTGCTCGGCGACGCGAACGCCCAGCTACGGATCCCGACGCGAACGAACGCTGCGCAGGGGATCACCACCGTGCTCTCCAACATCACCGATCACCAGCTGGGGACCTCCAACAACGGCCCGGTGGACAACTCGTCGTCGACCCGCCCTGTCACCCGCGCATTCCGCTCGGGGGGCCGGCCCGATCTGATCAGCGATCCGTTCAACGGCTTCCTGCGGGACAGCCTTGCGCCGGTTGTCGTGGGGTCGACGCCCATTGACGTTCCGATGGCTCCGACCCAGGTTGGCGGTCCGGAGAGCACCTCATTCGTGATCCCGCAAATCGTCTTCCAATCCTCCCTGTGCGGGTCGCCGCCCCAGCCGGGGGACGTGATTGACCAGTCCGGCGTCTTTGCCCAGGTGGCCGCTGATGCGCCGCCCCCGGTTGGCGGCCTTGTGTCTGGCGTCCAGGTCCAACTGCTGAGCTATCCCGCAGCTTGGAGCGGCCCTGGCGACTGGGAGCTCTTCGGCGCGGTGCCGGCGAGCTACCAGACGGCGTTCGACCCGCTCCCCGACGCTCAGCGTCCCCAGTGCTACACGCAGATCCTCCCGCAGGCCGTTGGGTTCCCCGAGGACCCTGGCTTCGGGATCTCCACAGGCGCTCAGATGACCTTCCGGTTCAGCGAGCCGATGGATCCCCTGTCGCTCACGGCCTTCGACTCCCTCACGCTCACCCGTGAGCTGATCCCGTCCGTGGGGAACCTGCCGACCTCCGATTACGTGGTCGGCAGCGTGGGGCAATCCGCTGATTTGCGACGCGTGACCTTCGTCCCCGGCCAGCCCCTGGCGCACGAGGAGGGAGTCTCTGAGAGCTACTTCCTCACGTTGGCCAACGTCGGGGATGACTTCCCGCCGCGTGACCTCGCGGGCAACATCGTCGAGACGGTGCCGGCCGTGGACCTCGTGGTCGCCCCGGCACAATCGTCCCAGCTCACCGGCGGGCGCGTGAGTCGCTTCACTTCCATTGACGAGGAGCCCCCCTTTGGCAACAAGCCGGAGTGGGGCGGCCAGTTCCTTGTGGACAGCGGCCGCCAGCTGATCCGGCCTCGCCCCGTGATCCGCAGCTTCGTTCCGATCAACGAGAGCCAGGCGATCGTGCAGCAGATGACCCAGTTCCCTCAGGGGGTCGTCACGCCTCTCTCGAACTTCGGCTCGAAGATGCAGACGCTTTGGCGCTACTGCGACGCGGGCTTCTCGCTGACCGATCCCCAGAACCTCAACATCGATGTTGAGGGCCTGAACTGGCAGCCGTCCGGCGGGGTGATCACCCCTGACGCGTTCGCCCAGTTCGAGATCAAGCTTTCGCACTGCCGCTACGCTCCGGACGAGATCATCGACCCGTCCAGCCTCTTCCCCCAGTTCCAGAACTCCGGTCTGCGGCCGCAGTACGACAGCAACGTCCTCCCTGGGGCTCCGAATATCACCGTTCACCCGCGTGAGCGCGGCTACACGGTGGACTCCGGCAACCTGTTCACGACCCCCACGGGCGCGAGCCTGCTGCCGTTCCCGATGAACCGCGGAATCGCTCCGGAGGACTTCACGTACTACACCTGGCGGGACACAACGATCCGGGACCGCGCGGGCATCTCCAACGGGGGCGTGGAGCCGCAGGCCTACCTCCTGGCGCTGGGCATCGAAGCGCCGCTCGTCCCTTACTACCGCCCGGGGCAGGTCCAGACCTCTGGTCTACCGCTCCTGATGGAGTTCAGGACCTACCCGGATCCCGAGGCCATTGGCCTCAACGCGTGGGTCCTTGCGCTGGCGGTGAACTCGTCCTCGCGCCCGTACTTCCGGGCGTTCAGCACGGGCGGCGTGAACCAGGCCGGAACGACGGTCTTCGTCAACCCGGACTCGCAGAGCATCTCCAACGGCGGGTTCAACCCCGGCTCGCTCCCCAACCCCGGGGCGCCGACCTTCGGTCGTGACAACACGGTCCACCTCGGCGGCATCGACTACATCACGCGAGTGAGCCAGGTTTACTCGATCTGGTCCGAGTCGATCATCCCCTCGGAGGCCAACTTCAGCACCCGGGTCTACAACCCGCCGATCCTCGAGCCTGACGCCAACGCCCAGCCGCCGGGGACGGAGATCACGGTCAACTTCCGCGGGGCTCAGTCGTTCACCTACGACAATAGTGGTCTGTATCGGGTGGACAACGATGCGGATGATGGCGGCCTCGGGAACGGGATCATCGATTACACCGAGGACGGCTTCTCGCTCGACCTCTACGGCGATTACTACAACGAGGTCGATACGGCAGCCATCGCCGGGTCGATCAACCACGACACCAACGCCATGAACCCGGGGATCAGCTTCCTGGGAGCCTCGGACGACTGGAAGAGCGAGGTGAGTCAGATCAATGACGCTCGCTTTTACCAGGTGCGCCTGACCTTCGTGGGCAACCCCGTGACGGTGCAGACACCAGAGCTGTCCGCCTTCGCGATGACCTGGTCGCAGGACTAGGTTCCTCGAGCTCAAACCCACTCTCTCTCGAGCGTTCCACGCCGAGTCCATCGAACCCAATTTGACGTCTCAGCGCGGCGCCCCCTCGCCGCCGAACGCGCCTGCTCCCTTCCGAATGTTCAACACCCCCCAAGCGAACATCTCCACCATGCCGCGACCGCAACGACGACTTCAGGCCTTTCTAACTGCCTCCCTCGGGGCTCTCACCCTCGTCGCATGCAGCGGCAGCGGCAGCGACTCAGGGGGCGGTGCAGGCACCAACCCCGGGTCCGACTTCGCCGTGGTGAGTTCCAACGTGCTCAACGGGTCGATCTGGCAGCTGAACCGCGCCATCGACATCGAGTTCAACCAGGACGTGGACTTCTCCACGGTCTCTCTGAGCACGATTCAGATCGTCGACACACAGGGCGGCCCGGCGATCGGGACGTTCACCGCGTCGGATCTCCGCACGGTGCGCTTTCAGCCGGTCTGCCCGACGGACAACCTGAACTCGAATGGGGGTCTCAAGCAAGGACGCGAGTACAGCCTCCGCGTGGTCTCGGATCCGACAGG
The DNA here is from genome assembly GCA_905480285.1 of uncultured bacterium. GTDB lineage: Bacteria > Planctomycetota > UBA1135 > UBA1135 > Saltatorellus. The sequence continues at coordinate 44,178 of CAJQPT010000027.1, read as the reverse complement.
GGTGACGGTCCTCAGTACGACGGGTGCTGCCCTCGGCGTTGGCCTCAACATCGGCTTCACGACGCCGGAGTCCACCGACCCGCTGGTGCTCTTCGTCGACGTCGTCGCAGGCCCGCCGCAGGTCCGGGTTCGAGGCTTGAACGGTGAGCCCCTCGACTCGCTCTCCGCGTCCGCCGTCGAGTTCGGCGACGGGACGACCGAGTACTTTCAGTTCGATCCGCTGACGCAGCTCGGCGGAATTGCCAGCGACGTGCCGCTGAACCTCTACAGCGACGTCTCCCAGCAGTTCTCCGTCGTGCTGCGCTTCAATCAGCCTGTGTTCGCGGGGACGAGCAACGTCAACTCGCAGCTGATTGAGATGCAGTACAGCTACAACGGAGTGAACTGGTCCAGGGTGCCTTCGGCGGTGGCGCTGATCGATAACTGCACCCAGACGGGCTCCTCCCTGCGGGTCACGCCGGGTGGCGTGGTACCCCAGGACGCGTCGCTCCGCGTCGTGGTCAAGGAGGGGTTCCAGGACCTCACAGGCGACAGCGTCCAGGCGACTCAAACCAGCTTTGCGCGGATGACCTCGACCCTCGCCAACCCCGGCGGCGCCGGGGGTACGGAGGATGATGGAAGCGACGAGATCCTCGTTCCCTTCAGCCTGCCCGGAACGAGCACGGGTTCGCTGGAGGACACGGCGATCGCCTCCGCGTTCCCCCGGGCTGGCTGGTCGGCTCCTCAGAATGAGGGGGTCCTCGCGGCCTCCTTCGACTTCGACGGTACTGGCGGCCCGGGCGGCGACTTCGACTGGTACATCCGTACCGGCGAGACCATTTTCCTGAACACTTCCGGTGACCAGATCATCGGGGGTCCGAACGGCGAGCCCTTCTTCACCCAGCCGGTGTTCAACGGCGTCGTGGACGTCAACGACCTCGTTGTTGAGGCCGGTGGCCGACTCGTGATCCAGGGTCCGAACACCTGCACCATTCTCGCCACTGGCTCCGTCACGATTCGTGGCGAGGTCTCGCTCGACGGCGGAGACAACGCAGGTGTCGGCACGCTGAACACCACCAACCAGCCCGAGGAAGGTGCCGAGGGCCAGGCCGGTGGTGGCGCCGGGGGCGCCGCCTCGTTCCTGACCTCCCAGTCGACTCCGCAGGGTGCCCCCGGCGAAGGCTACTTCGGCATCCCGAACCTGGGCGGCGGGGGTGGAGAGACCACCTTCGCGCCCCCCGGAACCTGCTCCATCGAGAACCGGCGCGGTGCCGGCGGCGGCGGCGGTGTCACCGGAAAGGACATCCGATTCGACGTTCAGACAGGAGCCCCGACCGGCCTCATTCGATGCCAGACCCTGGTGGGTATGGACGCTGAGCCGGGCTTCACGGGTTGCCCCGACGCTACCGGCGCCGTTTCCGGATCGGGTCCGGCCCAAGGCGGGAGCCTCGGTCCGTCGCCGTTCACCGATGAGCGGTCCGACAACGACTTCCTTGGCACCCTGCTGACCTCCAATGGCGAGCAGATCCTCGGTGAGCTCACCGGGGTGATCGCTGGGTCCGGCGGCGGTGGCGGTGGCGACGCTTCACGCACGTCGACCTTCCCTCAGACCCCCTTCAACCCCACGGGTGACGAGAAGGGCTCCGGCGGCGGCGGCGGTGCCGGCGGTCTCCTCGTGCTCGCCATTGGCAACATCGAGCTCCTCGGCGACGGCGAGCTCTCGGCCAACGGCGGCGACGGCGGTGGCGGCGAGAACTCGATCTTCTTCGACCGGATCGGCGGCGGTTCCGGTGGCGGTTCCGGCGGCCACATCGTGCTCTCCAGCGCGGGTGCCATCGTCATCGAGTCGCAGGCGACTGCGACCTCGGTCGGAGCCTTCTACGACGACGACGGCGCGGTCCCCATCCACGAGACTCGTCCGCTCCGCGCTCTTGGCGGCCAGGGTGGCTGCGGCAAGGACAGCCGCTGCGGCGCCAACGAGAACGGCTCCACTCAGTGGCGCCAGGACGCGATCCCGATCGCGCACTTCGAGGGCAACACGACGATCCCGCCGCAGAACCAGAACATCTGGCTGCAGTGCAACAACATCGACGCCTGTGCGGTGATCCAGCCGCCCGAAGGCACGGTCATCGGCGGCGGGGGTGACGGTGGTCCCGGGATCATCCAGCTCCACGTGTCCGACCCTGCGACCCAGCTGCAATTCCCCAACGCCACCGGAACGTACGGGATCGACCTTGACCCGACGCGCTCGATGGCTCCCCCGCCCATTGGCTGGACCAGCCCCTCTCAGCCCGCGGACGTGCTGATCCCCTTCTTCAGTGCGCGCTCCGAGGCCTTCTCGGTCTGGATCCCGCTGGGCCTCGCCCGCCTGAACCCCGGTGGTGTGTCAGAGCAGGTTGAACTGCTCTTCAGCGGCACCGACCTGGGCACTGGCTCGGTGCCTCGCAGCGGCACGGTCGCGGCAGAGCTGCCGGCGATCTTCCCCTACACGGCGATCCCCGCTGGCGGCGCGCTGCCGGCGGTGGATGGTGCCACGGCGACGTTCACGTTCCCCGGCGCAGGCTTCGATGACATCTACAAGCTCAACCCGGCGCTGACGCGAGAGTTCGCCGTGCGCATCCGAGACGGTGCGGGCCCCGCGGCCACCGAGTTCATCGTTCAGTCGGGGTCCTACGACGGCGTCGCTGACGCGCTGTCGCTGGTCGTTGATCCCCGGGGCACGACCCTCGAGGACACGCTCGTGGCGCTCGGTGTCGGGAACGGCACCGTCCAGGTCGAGGTGGTCCCGTTCTTCTACCGCCTCCGTACGGCAGGCATCGAGGACGCCTTCCCGCTGAACACCTCGGTGGAGATTTCCTTCGACGCCACGATCGAGAACCCTCTGACGGGGGAGCCGAGCGCGATCCCGACCGACTCGTTCAGCAACGGAGACCTCTCGGCGTTCGCGACGAACATCTCGGCCTTGAACAGCGCAGACTGGGGCTTCATCCGGTTCAAGGCGGTGTTCAACCTGGACGTGGACAACTCTGGTGTGGATCTCGCTGCGCCGCGGCCCGCGCTGGACTACCTCCGGGTCCAGTACAAGTTCTGATCCTTCCGTTCGGCACTTAGTGCGTCGAGGCCCGCTGATCGCGCTTGCGATCAGCGGGCCTCGTTCGTTTGATCGAGCCATGCTCCTCTCCAAGAGACCAGTGGGGCCGTGTCGCTGGAGGCGCGGTCGGTCCACAACGGAACGCCCTGGGTCTCGTTCCAGAGGTGCGCGCTTGGGACTCGATGGGGGCCTCGCGCGGGGGCTGTGCTTCTCCCTTCGGCAGGTCGTACTCGTCGTCGCCTGGGGGCTCGCTGGTTGCTTGCCTGGTCCACCCGATGAGGTCGCGCTTCAGCTGGAGGCCCTGTCCCCGGAGGCTGGCGGCCCGCTGCTCCTGCTGAACGACTCGATCCGCTTGACGTTCAATCAGGCCGTGGATCCGACCTCGGTGACCCGGGACTCGGCGCGGCTCGTCAGCGAGTTGACCGGGCTGGAGGCCCAGGGGGACTGGGAGGTCGACGGGCGACTCGTTCGGTTTCGGCCCGCGGGTGTGCGCAACCAGGCGCTCTCGGACGGGGGATTCGTCCCCGGGCAGCGCTATCGATTGACCCTCGTGGGGTTCCCCTTCCTCGGCGCTGTGCGCTCGGTTGGCGGGGCAGCGCTGGATCGATCGATGTCCTTCGACTTCCGCGCGGTGTCGGTCGAGGGGACGGAGGTGCCAGGAGATGAAGGATCGGCGGTGCTCCGTGATGCGTCACCTGGCCGAGCGGCGGTCCTCCGGGTTGCAGCGGGTGACCCGGGGTCATCGGATACTCTCCCGCTGGCCTGGGATGAGCCGCTTCAACTCTCTTGCTCTGAACCGGTGGATCCCAGGTCCATCAAGGCCGCGGACTATGAGTTCCGCCTGAGCCTTGCACCCCCTTCTGAGGCCGTGCCGCTGCTGATGCCGCCGATCGAGGTCGCCAGGATCGAGGTGGTGTCGAATGAGGGGGAGATCGGGACGGCAAAGGGCGCAGACGGGGCCGGCGGCGCTCGGCTCCGTGTCTATCCTCGGACTCCCTTCCCGGTCGTCGCGGGTCGCGGCCCGGCGCTGTTCGAGTTGCACCTGAGGGCGGGGCTCGGCGGTGGAATCCGCGACTTCTCTGGGACCTCGGTGGGGCTACCCCAGCGCCCCATCCGCTTCATCGTGGCGCGGGAGTGGATGCGCTCTCCGGAGGGAAGCGACAGCTACACCTTCGACTTCACTGACGATCTTGACTTCGTGCCGGTGCTCGACCGACAGAGCGACGGTACGGCACGGTGGGTCGGGAACGGGCGTGTTGATATCCGGTATCCGGCGGCAGCTGGGGACGGGCGATTGGGCGACGTGGTGCTGGGTGAGTCGGAGGCCGGCAAGGACACCCAGGCGACGAGGCTGTCGATCCCCGAGGGGAGAGAGACCCACCTCACCGGAGGGGGCCTCGTGGTCCTGCGGGCGCAGGGGCGCCTGAATCTCGAGGGGGACCTCATCCGACGGGCGGCGGCGACGGAGGCACCTGGCATGTGGGACTCCGCCAAGCTCCTCATTCCGCAAGGGCAGTCAGAGTCCCTCTCGACGTGGCTGAAGCGAGCGGCGGCATTGGATCACCCCTGGACCGTGGTCATCGCCGGTGGAGACCTCGTCGTGACGGGGGAAATCAATGTGGACACCCCACTGCTGTTGGTCGCAGGCGGCCGGATTCGCGGCAAGGGGAGGCCGCGGGCAGCCGATGGGCAGCTCTGGTTGCTGGGGGAGGGCGGGGGCTTCGAACTCCCGCACCAGTACAACCCCAACGCCAGCCCCAATGTGGTCCCGCCTCTCCTGATCGATGAGCCCCTGCATAATCCACTCGCTCGCCCGCTCACCTTCGTGGCGTTGTCCTCTCCTGTCCCGAAGGGGCAGCGCCCACGCTTCTGGCAGGAGGCGGAGGTCATGGGCTCCCGGGGCGGTCGAGGCGACTACCGCGTGCAGTTCCTGCGCGCAGACATCCTCCAGCAAGGAGAGGCGGGGCTCGCTCAGGCTGCTCGATTCGATCAGCCCGGCCTCGTCGTCGAGCCGACCACCGGCGCCGGAACGACGGTCCGCATGAGGGTGGAGCTCGTCGTCTATCCGCGCCGCGGGTCCTGGGACCCGCCCTTCGTGGACCGCGTAGACCTGGCCTGGAGCCCCGAACGATGAGCTGGCTTGGTTTCGTCCTCACGTTCCCCGCGCTTGAGAGCGCCGGGTTCGGGTTCTTCTGGGTCGCGATGGGGCTCTTCGTCGGCTCCTTCCTCAACGTCTGCATCCATCGCTTTCCGGTGGAGGGCGCCTCCGTATGGAGCCCCTCCCGGTCCCACTGCCCGGGGTGCGATCGGCAGCTCGGGTGGCGCGAGAACCTCCCTGTCCTCTCGTGGCTCATGCAGCGCGGGCGCTGCCTGGGCTGCGCCGCCCCGATCCACTGGCGGTATCCGGTCGTCGAGCTGATCGGTGCGGCCGTCTTCTACCTCTCGTGGCGCGCTGCGGCCTCGCAGGGGTGGAGCTTCCTGGTGCTCGACTCGATCGTGCTCGCGGCGCTGGTGGTGGCCACCTTCGTGGACTTTGAGCGGTACGAGATCCCTGACCAGGTCTCCATCGGCGGGATGTGGGCGGCCCCGATCGTGTCCTTCTTGTTGCCGGCGCTGCACTCGTCTGGATTGGTGGCCGTGGCGCTCGCCCCGGGAGGGGCTGTGGATGGGGTCGCCTCGCTGTCCGAGTGCCTCGCCGGGATGGCGCTGGGCGGTGGCGTCCTCTACGGGCTCGGCTGGATCGGCAAGCGGGCCTCCGGCGCCGATGCCATGGGCTTCGGAGACGTGAAGCTGATGGCCGCGGGAGGGGGTCTGGTGGGGGTCTTGGGGACGTTCCAGGCCCTCCAGGTGGCCGTCTTCGCTGGATCGCTAGTGGGGGTACTCAACATCCTGCGCTGGTACCTGGTGGTTCGGGCCCGGCAGCGACGCCGTAGGCTCCCGAATCGCGGTCGCCCACAGGCCCTTCGTACCGCGAGGGTCCTGGGCCGATATCTGCCCTTTGGCCCGTACTTGGCCCTTGGTATTGGAATCGTGCTCCTCGATTGGAAAGATGTGATTGACCTGCTGCCGTTCGGGCTGGGATAGGGATCCCACCGGCGGCACGAGCAGGGTTATCGAATCCGACTGAGGGGACCCCATGAACACTTCTGACCAGCCCATGACCAGCGCGCCGATCCACCGCCGCATTGCGCTTGCACTCACCCTGCTCGCGGCGCCCACCTTCACCTCCTGCGTCACCGAGACCCAAATGCGCCTCTCGGTGGAGGAGCGCGACCGAGAGATCGCGGTGCTCCGTTCGGACAAGATCGAGCTCCAAGAGCGGGTCTCCCTGATGACCTACGAGGCGGAGGACCTGCGCGATCAGCTGGACAAGGCTCGCACGGCCATGCCGTCCACTCAGCCGGCGTCGTTCCCCGGCGAGGCCGCGCTGGTGCCCTTCCCCGAGCTGGAGAACCAGGGCATCACCGTCAGCCGTCGCGCCGGCGACACCGTGATCTCGGTTCCCACCGAGATCACCTTCGGCTCCGGCAAGGCGACGGTCTCCAAGGAGGGCCGCCGCGCCCTCGCGTCGGTGGCCTCGCGTCTCAAGTCGGACTTCCCTGACGATTCGAAGTTCCACATCGAGGGGCACACCGACAGCGACCCGATCAGGAAGTCCAAGTTCAAGTCCAACCGGGACCTGTCCATCCAGCGCGCCATGGCCGTGCTCGAGTTCCTCGTCGCCGAGTCTCGGATCCCCGACGACCGCTTCGTCGTGGCGGGGTACGGGCAGTACGCACCGGTGGCGCCGAACCAGGGGGCCCAGAAGGGCAAGAACCGCCGGGTCGAGATCGTCGTCAAGGACCGCAGGTAGAGTCCGCGATGTGGCCGCGCTCGCGCGCGGCGTCGAGGCCAGGACGGCCAGCCGGGGGGACTCCTCCTGGCTGGCCGTCCTGTCTTGGATTGAGACTCAGGACGGTGGGGGACCTCGGAGGCCGGCGCCCCGGTTGGCGCGCGGAGACCGAACGCGCTCAGTCCATTTCATTCAAGCGATCGGGCGCGGTGCGTCGATGGGAGACTCGAAGCCCCTTGCCATCGGGGGCGTTATGCCATGATCTCAATGGAAGAACTCCTGGCGCTGCTCATGCGCCAGGGCGGCTCCGACCTTCATATCTCGGTCGGTAGCCCGCCCAGACTCCGCATCAACGGCGCCCTCGCCGCGGTCGAGCACCCTCCCTTGGATGCGGAGACGACCCGAAGGCTCAGCACGAGCCTCCTGAACTCGGAGCAGATCGCTCGGCTCGACCGAGAGCTCGAGCTGGACTGCTCCGTGGGCATCGAGGGGCTCGGCCGATTCAGGGTCAACACCTTCCATCAGCGGGGTGCGGTGGCCTGCGTCCTGCGCGCGATCCCCGAGGGGACGCCCACGTTCGAGCAGCTGGGCATGCCGCTCGAGCTCTGCAAGCGCCTGTGCAACCTCTCGTCAGGACTTGTCCTGTTCACGGGGGTGACGGGCTCGGGCAAGTCCACATCGCTCGCGGCGATGATCGACCACATCAACGAGAGTCGGAGTGACCACATCGTCACCATCGAGGATCCCGTCGAATTCACGCACCGACACAAGCGGTGCATGGTGACGCAGCGCGAAGTGGGGGACGACACCCATGGATTCGCGCAGGCGCTTAAGAGCGTGCTGCGGCAGGACCCAGACGTCGTGCTGGTAGGAGAGCTTCGCGACCACGAGACGATCGAGGCCGCCTTGACGCTCGCCGAGACAGGCCACCTGACCTTCGGCACCCTCCATACTTCCGACGCCGTCCAGACGATGAACCGCATCATCGACGTGTTCCCAGCTCACCAGCAGGAGCAGGTCCGGACGATGCTCTCGTTCACGCTTGAGGCCGTCTTCAGCCAGTCGCTGGTCCCGACTGCGCGCGGCGAAGGGCGCGTGCTCGCCTCTGAGATCATGATCGCAACCCCTGCGATCCGGGCCCTCATTCGTGACGACAAGGCACACCAGATCTACTCGCACATCCAGACCGGGGCGCAGCACGGCATGCGGACGATGACCCAGAGCCTCGCCGACCTCGTCCGCGCCGGCGCATGCCGCCTGACCGAGGCCGAGCGCCTCGTGCCGGATCCGAATGAACTTCATAGCGCGTTGAGCGCTGCCTGAAATGGTCACCGTTTCATCCAAGGTCAAGGCACTCCTCATCGGGGAGGGCCTCATCTCCGAGAGTGAGTGGTCACGGGCATCTGCCGGAGAAGGGGAGCCCATCGAGACGCTTCTCCAGGACGGCGACCTCAATGAGCAAGCCCTCATGGAGGTCATGGGGCGAGCCGCCGGGATCCCTCCGGTGGACCTACGACGGGTCGAGCTCGACACCTCGGTGGTCGACACTGTCGCCCCCGAACTCTGCCGCGAGCGGGGCTTCATCCCGGTGGCGAAGAGTGGGGATGTCCTCACGATTGCGGTCTCTGACCCCTTCGATGTCCTCCTCTTCGACGACCTCAAGCGAGTCACTCACTGCCACATCCGGCCGGTCTTCTCCCACCGATCCATGGTGAACAGCGCGTTGAAGCGCGTGCTCAGCGGCGGAACGTCGGTCGATGAGTTGATGGAGAAGGTGGGCGAGAGCGACGAGATCGAGGTCCGGGGCGAGGAGGCCGAGGACATCGAGATGGCGGACCTCGACGGCGCGGACGCGCCGGCCGTCAAGCTCGCCAACGCGATCATCCTGGGAGCGCTCCGGGACAAGGCCAGCGACATCCACATCGAGCCAGGGGACCGGAGCCTGCGGGTCCGCTACCGCATCGACGGACGCTTGCGGCAGATCATGACGCCGCCGAAGTCCCTGCTCCCGGCCCTCTCCAGTCGACTGAAGATCCTCGCTCAGCTGGACATCGCCGAGCGTAACGCGCCGCAAGACGGCAAGTTCCGGATCAAGTACCAGGGACGCACCGTGGACTTCCGGATCTCGGTCCTCCCGGTCGTCGGCGGCGAGAAGTCGGTGATCCGGATCCTCGACAGCGGGAGCATCTCCTTGGATCTCGCGAAGATGGGGTTCGAAGACCAGTCGTATCAGGATGTCCAGGACGCGATCCACGCGCCGTATGGGATGGTGCTCGTCACCGGCCCGACGGGCTCAGGTAAGTCGACCACCCTCTATTCCTGCGTGGCCGCGGTGGCCCATCCCGAGGTCAACGTCACCACGGTGGAGGATCCGGTCGAGTACCGCATGGATGGCATCAACCAGGTGCCGGTCAACCCGAAGAGGGGCACGACCTTCGCGGGAGCGCTGCGCTCGATCCTCCGTCAGGACCCGGACATCGTCCTCGTCGGTGAGATCCGGGACAAGGAGACCGCCGACATCGCCATCAAGGCCGCGCTGACAGGGCACCTTGTGCTCACGACGCTCCACACGAACGACGCGGCAGCCACCATCACCAGGCTCATCGACATGGGGATCGACCCCTTCATGGTGTCGAGCTCGATCCTGGTGATCTGCGCCCAGCGACTCGGTCGTCGGCTCTGCACCTCGTGCAAGGTCGCCATCGAAGAGCCGCCGCGCGAGGAGCTGCTGAAGATTGGATTCGAGGCGGGGGATTGGGACGCGCCGTTCCAGCTCTTCGAGCCCAACGCGGACGGGTGTGCGCGCTGCGCAGGCGGCTACAAGGGGCGCTTCCCGATCCTGGAGACGCTACCCATCACGCAGCGTGTCCGGCGCATGATCGTCGAAGGGCGCCCCAAGGACGACATCAAGGCCCAGGCCATTTCGGATGGGATGCTGACCCTGCGACGGGTCGGGGTCTTGAACGCGATGCGCGGCGTCACTTCTGTCCAAGAGATCCTGCGAATCACGCAGGAGAACTGATCTACCGATGCCTGCCCTCCGACTCTCCAAAGCCTCGTAGACCCTCCCTCAAATGGCAGACTTCAAGTACTCCGCGAAGAGCCCCGGCGGTTCGACCGTCGAGGGCACGATCACGGCTGAGACCAAGGCAGCGGCCGTCTCAGAGCTCCGCAAGAAGAACCTCGTCATCATCAAGTTGGATGAGGAGCGGGCGAGGCGAATCTCCTTCGGCTCAGGCAAGGCCACCCTCGCCGGGTCCTCGTCGAAGGCGGGGCCGTCGGGGAAGAAGCTGCGCGTCAAGAAGCAGGAGATCGTGATCTTCACCCGCCAGCTCGCCACGATGGTGGGGGCCGGTCTCTCACTCCTCGAGTCCCTCGAGGTGCTCGGGCATCAGGCTGAGTCCAAGGAGATGGGCCAGGTCTGCTCAACCCTGATCGACTCCGTGCGCAGCGGATCGGATCTCTCCGCTGCCATGGAGCTGTGCCCCCGTTGCTTCCCCGTGCTCTACATCAGCATGGTCAAGGCTGGTGAGGTCTCGGGTCAGATGGACGTCATCCTCAACCGCCTCGCTGACTACATGGAGGCCGCGGAGGAACTTGCCCGCGAGATCAAGTCCGCGATGACCTACCCGATCATCTCGATGATCCTCGTCCTTGGTATCACGGGCTTCCTGATGATCGGCGTGGTTCCGACCTTCAAGAACGTCTTCGACTCGATGGACATCGAGCTGCCGCTCATCACGCAGGCCGTCCTCGACGCCTCCAACTTCCTGCGAGACAACGCCATCGCGGTGTACGGCAGCATTTTCGGCGCGTTCATCGCATTCATGATGTTCCGGAAGACCCCGATGGGCGTCCGAGTCCTGGACCGGGTCACGCTCAGCCTCCCGGTCTTCGGCCCGCTCTTTCAGAAGGTCTGCCTCGCCCGCTTCAGCCGCACCTTCGCGACCCTCGTGCGGTCCGGGGTCCCGATCATGTCCACCCTCGAGATCGTCGCCGCGACCTCGGGTAACTGGGTCCTCGAGCGGGCTGTGCTCCAGTCCCGAGACGCGGTGCGTGAGGGCAACCTCCTCTCGGACCCCCTCGCAGAGGAGAAGATCTTCCCGCCCATGGTCACGCGCATGATCGCCATTGGCGAGCGCACGGGCGCCCTGGAGATGCTGCTCGAGAAGATCGCGGAGTTCTATGACAGTCAGGTGAAGGCGCAGGTGAAGGGGCTCACAAGCCTGATCGAGCCGCTCCTCATCGCCTTCATGGGGGTGGTCGTCGGAGGCGTCGTCCTCGCGATCTTCATGCCGATTCTCGACATGGTGACCGCCCTTCAGACCTGATCGAGCCGGTTCTTCCGCGCAGGGGGGGGGCCATCGCGGAGTGCGGTGGGCCCCCTCCTGCGCGTTCCAGGCCTGCCGCGGGCCTCCTCGCAAGAAAACTAAAAATGCGGGACAGACAACTAAAGGATCACCCTCGCGGACGCCGATTTCCCCCATGGCTCGGCGGTTTGACGTTGTCGAGTCTCGCCAGGTCTCCGCGGAGGGGACCTCAACTGCCAACCGAAATCCAAACAGTCGGACCCTTCCGCAGGGCCCAGAGGCTCAGCCTCCTCCTACCTACCACTTCTCGACCAGATGAAACGCACCTCAAGCAAAGCTGGCTTCACGCTCATCGAACTGATGATCGTGGTCGCCATTATCGCCATTATCGCGGCCGTCGCCATCCCGAAGCTGATCAGCGCCCGTATCTCCGCCAACGAGAACGCCGCCATCGCCACGCTTCGATCCATCGCCGCCGCGCAGCAGCAGCTCCAAGCCTCCTCGGCGATTGATACCGACGCCGACGGCGGTGGTGAGTACGGATACTTCGGCGAGCTCGCTGGCTCTGACCCGGTCCGCATCTATGGCGGCGGTACCCCCACGATCGGTGCCGACCCGGGCGACATCTTGGACCCGACCTACCTCCCGGTCCAGTTCGGCAACGTCGTCACCGACGGTGCGAACGGTTCGGTCGAGCGTCAGGGCTACTACTTCAAGATCTACCTCCCCGGTCCGACCACTTCAACCGGCAACACGGCGATCGCTGGTCTTGGCGAGGCGACCGGGGGCGGTAACCCCGCCGCGCTCCCGGACCCTGACAACTCCGAGCTCATCTGGTGCTGCTACGCCTGGCCGGTCCAGACGACGAAGACGGGCAACCGCGCCTTCTTCATCAACGAGCAGGGCGACGTGATGTCGACCCAGAACCGCCTCGGCGGTACGGGTGTCGGCCAGATCTACGATGCGTTCGACGACGTCCCCGCCTTCGACGCGGCCTACACCGAGGGCAGCGACATGGGCTCTGACCCGGCGCTCGCGCAGCTTGGCCTCACCGCGGTGGACGGCAACATCTGGACCCCGGTCGGCAACTGATCGAGTCTGATCCGCCGAGCCGCCTGATGGCTCGCTGAGGAGCGCCCCCGGCAGTCCTGCCTGGGGCGCTCCTTCATTTGGACCTGGCCTGTAGCGGCGGCAGGCCGAACAGGCGCGACGCGTTCTCGGTTGTCACTCGGGCGAGGTGGTCCACGGAGACCCCCCGCAGCTCCGCCACGAAGCGGAGCGTCTCCGCGCAGAAGGCTGGTTCGTTCCGCTTACCCCGGTACGGGGCCGGGGCGAGAAAGGGGGCGTCGGTCTCCACCAACAGGAGCTCTTCCGGGCAGCGTCGCGCCGCCTCCTGGTTCGCCGCGCTGCCCTTGAAGGTGACGATGCCGCTGAAGGAGATGTGCAGCCCTGCGTCCACGTAGTGGGGGAGTTCCTCGGGGCCCATCACGAAGCAGTGCATGACCCCCCGGACGCCCGGGCAGCCGCGCACCAGCTCCAGGGTGTCCTCGTGCGCCTCTCGGGAATGGATGATGACCGGCTTGTCCAGGGTACGGGCAAGCTCGAGGTGCCAGCGGAAGGAGGCGAGCTGGGCCTCTCTCGGCGCCCACTCCTTGAACCAATCCAGGCCCGTCTCGCCGACGGCCACGCAGTCGGGCCGTTGGCAGAGCGCCTCGATTGAGCGCCGAGTCCCCTCGTCGAACTTCGCTGCGTCGTGGGGATGAATGCCGGCGGTGCCGAAGAGCTCCGCCTCGCGTGCCGCGAGATCCAGCGACGCCAGGGAGGTCTCAACGTCTGTGCCGACGACCACCATTCGCTCGACCCCAGCGTCGCGGGCTCTCTGGAGCACGAGGTCACGGTCCTCGTCGAACTGATCCCACCAGACGTGGCAGTGCGAGTCGGTGATCCCTCCGTTCATCGGCAGTTGGACTGGATCACGACGTCGAGGAAGCGGGCGAAGTTGATGTCCGCCTCTCGCCGCGAAATCTCCTGCAGGAGCTCGCACGCGGTCTCCTTCGGGAAGCTCGCCAGGACGGTCTGGGCTGAGACCCGCCGCAGATAGCCGTCGCCAGTGGACTCGACCAGGGTGGTGCGAATCGCTCCGCTGGCCCGCGGGTCATCCGCGTGATCCCCCAGGGACCTCACCGCGATCACGCGGGCGTAGGGCTCGATGGCGTAGTTGGTTGCCACCTGGGACATCATCGGGACCGGAGACCTGCCCGAGCGCTCGCAGGCCACCGCCCAGCCCTTGACGAAGAACTCATCGTTTGGCGCGGTCTGCTGCGGTTTTCCCTGGCGCCGAATGTGGGCTTCCGCGCCCGCAAAGAAGGTCTCCGGGGCAATCTCTGCGAGGAGCAAGAGGGACTCGGAGCGATCCTCGATGAAGTGCCCGTAGGTGAACGCCAGCTCGGCCAGCAAGGGCTCCGCCTCTTGTGGGGAGACCCGAGCGCCAAGCTCGAGCAGGGTCTTGCGGATGGTGTGGTGCCGCTGGGGGTAGTTCGTGAAGGCGTGCAGGGCTGCCCAGCCCAGCTCGGGCCTGCCGCTGGCTTTGAGCTTCTCCACCAGGATCTTGTTGTCCATGAACCAGCGGTCGTGGTGGTCGCTGGTCAGGGTCGGGTCGAGGGGCTGAAGCGAGCGGAGGAGCGCGGCCAGCTGGGCCCTGTCTTGCTCGGTGATCGGCAGGCCGGGCGGCATGAGCGCCAGCGGGTCGACCTCGATGGCGTCTGGGGCGAGCCGCCGCTCCCCGACCAGCGGTTCGATGAGGTCCTCGGGGCTGATCGAGGGGACGAACCCCTCCGGCGTCACGATGATGGAGCCTGGGTCCTCCTCGACTCCAGCGACCTCGGCTCCTCCAGAGCAGGCGGAGAGGATCGCCGCCGCTCCCAGGACCCAGCGGCTCGGGGTCCATGCGATGGGGAGGCTGTGCGACATCGCACGTGTGCGCTCGCGCGACCTGAGCGTCCCCGCGTGCTCGTTGTCTTCGGTGCTGCAGCCCAGCGGGGCTGAGGGGGGCGAGGAGAGGGGCGGAGTGTCCATGCAGTTCGGGAGAGGCGAATCTCGGGCCAAGAGAATGCCAAACCAAGGGAGCCCTTGGGCGGTGACGGAGCGGGAAGAGGACTGGCAAACCGAGGCCCCTCCGCGCACTATGTGGGCACCCCCCCCTTTTTGACCCACCGGCCCAGGCTTCTCTGGCCGGCTTTCAGCATTCCGTCCCCGTCCGGTGGCCCCGTCGAAGGTTCCTTCGTCGAGCCCAGCCGCCGGGCCCAACGCCGCCCCCCCGACCTCCGTCGGGGACCGGCGTCGACGGTCCGCCCCCCCGAAATACCGGGCCCCCCTAGAAAGCACCATGCGAACGCAGGCTTCCTCTGGCGATCGAGTCATCTCCGCACGCTCCTTCCTTCCCGCTGCCCTCGCCGGGCTCGCGCTCCTCGCCGGATGTGGTTCCGGCTCAGGATCTAGCGGGAGCGGGGGGGATCTGTCGATCCAAACCTGTTCCCTGAACTGCTCCGTCGGCACGGGCGGCGATCAGGTCTTCTGCATCGTTCGGAACGTGACGGAGAACGGCGAGGTCTCGGTGACCTTCTCGGCTCCGATCGATCCGACCACCCTGACGCCGTCGACCTTCCAGGTCACCGACGTCGGGAACGGCACGGCTCCGGACGGACTGCGCTTCCTGGACCCCCTCGATCCCCGCAGGGTCATCTTCCGCCCCGCGATCACCTTCGTCGGCGGCTCGGTGGCCTTCTCTCTCGCGGCCAACCGCAGCTACGAGATCCGGATCCCCGGCGTGCAGCAGGGCGACGCAGGCCCCTACATCAGGAGCACGAGCGGCTCGGCCAACCAGAGCCGGATGCTCTGCACGATCGAGACCACGGAAGGCGTCGAGGACATCGTTCCGGGTAACCCTGAGGTCGATGTGTTTGTGGACGTGGACGTGACGGAGCCGGGCGGCGCCTTCACCACTGAGCGGACGCAGATCGGCAGCAGCGTTCAGAGCGCGGTGGAGAACGTCGCGGCGTCCTCGAAGATCTACTTTGAGTTCAACGAACTCATGAACCTGCCGACCGTCGCGAACGTGGTGACCGGGGAGTCGCTGACGATCTTCGTCGAGTTGGACACCGATGGCGACATCTCCACCTCTGGCGCCGACAGGATTCCGATCCCCGGCACCTTCGAGCTTGAGGTGGACCAGTTCACGCTCACGACGGCGGCGACCTTCACGCCCTTCGGCGACATCCCCTCGGCGGGGCAGAACCAGCGTCTGCTCGTCGTGCGAGTGACGACGCTCGTCAAGGACATCGCGAACAACTCCGTCACCAGCGCGAGCGGTGGCGGTGTGCTTGTCGCCATCCCCGAGGTTCAAACCTTCGGCCAGATCGTCCTCCCCGACGCGGATGGCGAGGGATTCACCAACACCGACCTCGAGAACCCCGACCAGACGGGCGCCGAATGGGGCAGTGGCCGCCTCTCGGTCGGCCTCACGGGTGGCTCGGGCCGTCTCGGGTCCATCAGGGTCGCCGCGGGCGAATCCCTTGTCCTGGACACGAACAGCCAGACGTTCCCGGCGACGGGGATCGCGCAGATCGACGTGCTGGGCAACAACTCCGGTACCGCCGGAGCGCCGGTCTACCCCAACTCGGTGACGGTCACGGATGGCGTCTTCGAGCTCTCTTCTTTGGTGATCGAGCCGACCGGCACGCTGATCCTTCGGGGCTCCAACCCCGCGCGACTCCTGGTGCGAGGGCGCATCGACTTTCAACCGGGCTCGGTGGTTGATCTCTCAGGCGAGTCCGCGCCCGAGCACGATTCGTCCACCCCGGGTGAACAGGTGACGTCGGCGACGGCGCCGGCGGGGGGTCCCAACGGAGCGCTGGGCGGTCTTGGAGCTGACCGGGCGGACCTTACCGGGACAAACCTGAACGGGGCTGGTGCGCTCTTCAACCCCGGAGCCAACCGCGACGGCGCCAGTGGCGGCGGAGTCGGCGGCACGGCCATCGCGGCGGGCCCCGGCGGGGATCGCTTCCCCGTTACCTTGCCGCTGAGTTCCTCAGCGAACGCGGGCAACACTCAGGGCGTCGGGTACAACGTCGTCCCTGACCCCAGGTTGGCGACCTTCATCACCTGTGTCTCGCAGCAGCTTGGCGGCAGCGGGGGCGGTGGTGGTTACGCGCTGCTCGGCGGCGACGGAACCTCGCAGCCGGTTGGCCCTTTGCTCGACACCGAGAACCCCGCTGGCCTTGGCCTCAGCCCCGGAAACACCGCGGGCGGAAACAACGGCGCGCTGGGTCTCGTCACTCCAAATCAGAACAGTGCAGGATACGACACCCGTCTGCTTCGCTGGCAAGAGGGTGACCTCCGTGGCGGAAGCGCTGGCGGTGGCGGTGGCAACCACACTTACGGCACGACGAACAACGCTGGCGGCGCGGGGAACAACCCGCCGGCGGCGACTTGCCTCGGCTTCTTCAACATCCTCGAAGCCGGCGACTGGATCGACCACAGCGGCGCGAGCGGCGGCGCTGGCGGCGGAGCACTTGAACTCCTCGCCGGACGTGAGGCGCTCCTGGCCGGCTTCGTCGACGCCTCTGGCGGCTTCGGTGGCGGTTCCCTGTCGACGACCGGAACGGCCGGTTCCTTCGCCATGCCGGGCGGCGGAGCCTCTGGCGGTGCGCTCCGGGTACGCTCCCCGATTGTGAACATTGCGGCGACCTCGCAGCTCAACATCAACGGCGGCCTCGGGGGGTTCGCACCCTGGTCGCTGACGACCGTTGGTGCGCCTGTCCAGGCCCGTGGCGGCATGGGGAGCCCGGGCCTCGTCCGGGTCGAGGATTCGAGCGCCAGCGGCGCTCCCATCAACTACGAGGACGTGAGGCAGCGAGTTCAGCCCTTTGATCCGTTGCCCGGCAACGAGCTCACGGCGCTCGACTTCCTGAGCGTGCAGGCGGGCTACCTTGACGCCTCGACTGTGGGGACCATGCGCCCGGACACGCTCAACGGCGGAACCTCCTGCTGGATCCGGCCCGAGGGCAACTTCCTCCAGCTGGTCTTTGAAGCGGACTCTGGCGCCTCGGTCGCAGAGCAGGGGTGGACCATGGACGTCGTAACCTCCGGCGGCCTGCGTCCCTTCCGCGGCACGAGCACCGCCTTCCCGAACGAGTGGGAGGCTGTCTTCGGCAACGATCTGGGCACCTCGCCGATCGTCGTGCGTTTCCAAGGTGGCCGCTCTCAGTCCTCGACGCTTACGGACCCCTGCAGCGTCGACGTGAACGATCCGTTCGGCGAGGTCCTCCCGGGCTCTCTGACCCCCTGGGTGGGTCACCCTGCAGAGCTCGGCGTCGTGACGACGCCTGGCGGCGCGAACTACACGCCGAACATGATTCGCTTCTGCGTCCTCTTCGACAAGACGAACGTCGTGGGTGACAACCCGGGTCAGACGCTGATCAACGAGTTGGTCTTGGGCGTCACGAACCTGAAGATCATCGCCAACCCCGACTGACCCTTGGATCTTTGGACGGTCGGAAGGGCCCGCTCGCGCCTGGCGCGGGCGGGCCCTTCCTTGGTTCCCATTGCCGCTCCACCGCGAATAGCTTGAGCTCCACCGATCAGGTCGAGGATCCGTACTCCGGAGTCCTTCAGGCGGGTGCGGTCGTCGTCTGCGCCTCGGACGTCCGGTTTGACGCGGCGGTTCGGTTTGCCGACGGACGGATCGAGGCCATCGAGCCGGCGGACGCGCTCACGTCAAGCGAGCAGCAGAGCGTCCTTGCACCGGGGCTGGTTAATGCTCACGCTCACCTGGATCTTGGTGCTGGCCCGCCCAGCGCGCCTCCTGCCGGTGGCTTCCTCGGCTGGGTCGCAGCGGTGATGAGCGCTCGCGAGGAGATCACCGCGGCGGAGGTAGGCGCGGGGGCCCGGCTCGCGGCCAGCCGGCTCCTCGCGACGGGGACCACGACAGTGCTCGACATCGACGCCAACGACGCGGCTCGAGAGGCCCTCGAGGCATCACCTCTGCGCCTCGTGTCGATGCGAGAGGTGATCGATGGCTCCCCCTCGACGCCCAATGACCGCACCGATGCGGCCTTGGGACTTGCACGCGAGGCCGTCCTCCGGCCGACGTCCGAGCGTCGCGCGCCGGGGCTCTCGCCCCACGGGGTCCATACCGTGAGCGACATGCTCCTCGCAGAGCTCTCGAGGCTCGCGACGGGGTTACCGGTCGTGACCCACTGGGCAGAGACCCCAGAGGAGACTCGCTGGATGCTCGAGGGCTCGGGCCCCTTCAGCGCGTGGCTTGGCCCGTCACCGCTCATCTCAGGTACGGAGCGCCTGCGGCGGGCGGAGCTGCTGCGCGGGGCTCTGCTGGTCCACGGCAACTGCCCTGCGCCCGGGGAGCTCGAGGCCCTGGCCGGGTACGGAGTCACCGTGGTGCACTGTCCAGGCAGCCACCGGTACTTCTCCCGTCCTGCGTTCAGGGTGCAGGACTTCTGCTCGGCAGGGATCCCGGTCGCACTCGGAACGGACTCCGCGGCGAGCAACGAGGGCCTCGACATGCACCGTGAGATGCGGCTCGCCCGGGAGACCCTCGGCGTGAGCGGGGCCGAGGCGTGGCGGATGGCGACCGAGGTGGGGGCCCGGCACGCCCCCTGGGCCCATGTCACCGGACAACTCGGGGTCGGGGACGCCGCCGACCTTCAGCGTCTGCGCCCTGCGGCTTGGCCCGCGGAGGCTCGGCGAGACGGGGAGGCGCTGCTCGATATTCTCACGGCTACCGAGCCGGCGGTAGAGGGCGTCTGGGTTGCGGGTGCGCGGATCGAGCGCTGAATTGGGGCAAGGTGCTGAGAAATCCACGACGAGGCGCTACACGTAAGGAGTTCACGCCGAATGCACTGTTCCACATGAGCACCCCTCGAACCGAATACCAACCGCCTCAGGCGACGGCCGCCCAGCTTGAGGCTGTTGAACTCCTCCGCTCATCGGAGCGGATCCTCCTCACGGGGCACGAGCGCCCTGACGGGGACTGCCTTGGCTCCCAGGCCGCCCTCGCCCGCGTCCTCAACGCTCGCGGGCAGAGCGCCTTCGTCCTCAACCCTGACGCGCCCGAGGCGCGCTACGGCGAGGTGACCGAGCTGGCCGAGTTCCTCGTGGATGACGGGGGGGCGATCCCCGATCACGACCTCGTGGTCATGCTGGACGGAGGGGACCTCACGCGGACGGGTCATCTTTCGGAGCGCCTGGAGGCCGCGCCCTCGCAGAAGCTGGTCGTTGACCACCACCTCCATGAGGGCGACGAGTGGTGGGACCGCGCGTTCATCGACACCACGGCCTCGGCGACAGGCGTCCTCGTGCGCCGCATCGCGGGGCACCTCGGCGCAGAGATCGACGCCGGGATCGCGCGCGCGATCTTCACGACGCTCGTGACGGACACGGGGTGGTTCAAGTACTCGAATACGGATGAGGAGACGATGCTCATCGGCGCCGAGATGTTGGGCGCGGGTGTTCGGCCGGCTCAGGTCTACAGCGACCTCTTCCAGCGGCAGGAGCCAGAGCACCCCCGAAGCCTCGCCGCGGCCCTGACGCGGACCGCCTACTTCGCGGACGGAGCCATCGCCGTGATCGACCTCCCCCTCGGGCCCGATGGTCGATCGTCCGCCGCCGACGGCGACGTGGCCCTCGACATCATCCGCTCCGTGGAGCAGGTCGAGGTCGCCCTGATCGTCCGGGAGATCGGAGCCTCGAGGACGAAGCTCTCGGCGCGGAGCAAGGGCGCCTTCAACGTCCAGAAGCTCGCCCATCGCTTCGGCGGCGGCGGGCACGCCAAGGCCGCGGGGGCCACCATCGAGCAGCCCTTGACCCACGCGCGCCTCGACCTCGTGGAGGCGGCCGTGGAGCAGCTGGCCGGGACGGAAGATCGACGCGCCAAGCCGCGCTCTGCGGCAGAGGCGGAAAGGCGAAACCGAGGAGCGTAGACTCTAGGCACCTTGAAGCTGGCGATCGTCTCTGACCTGCACTCCAACATGGAGGCCACCGACGCGGTCTTCGCGCACATGCGTTCCCTCGGGGTCGAGGCGATGTGCTGCCTTGGGGACGTCGTCGGCTACGGGCCGGATCCAGCGCACTGCGCAGACCTGGTCCGCGGCCACGCGGACTTCACCGTCATGGGGAATCATGACGAGGCCCTGTTCCATGGGGCTGAGGACTTCAACCCCCACGCCCGCACCGCCATCGATTGGACCCGTGCGCAGCTCAGGCCGAGGTGGTGGAGCTCCTCGGAGACCAAGGGCCGCTGGCGCTGGCTGAGGGAGCTCCCTTTGGAGCACCGGATCGGCCGCTTCCACTTCGTCCACGGGTCGACCAGGGACCCGGTGCGCGAGTACGTCCTGTCGACCGACGGGTTCTTGAACCCGAGCAAGCTGCGGGGGATCTTCGAGTCGTTCGAGGGCGTCACTCTCTGTGGGCACACCCACCACCCCGGCGTGCACACCGAGGACCTCGGCTTCCTCGGCCTCGAGGGCGCGGGCGAGCTGACGATCGAGCTTCCCCAGGGAGAGAAGCGGATCGTCAACGTGGGGTCCGTCGGGCAGCCCCGAGACGGCGACAACCGCGCCTGCTACGCGGTACTGACCGAGGACTCGCTCACCTGGCACCGGGTCCCCTACGACTATCGAGCGACCATGGACAAGATCCTGGCCGAGGGTGCCCTCAGCGAGATCCTCGCGCGACGCCTCGCGCTCGGGAAGTGAGCCGACCGGCTCTCCTCAGGAGAGCCTGAGCGTCGCCTTGATGAGGTGCCGCAGGATCTCGGGGTTCTTGCGCAGGCGCCGCTGGCTGTAGGCCCGCCACTCGGGACCGTAAGGGACATAGGCGCGGACGCACTTGCCGCGCTCCTTCCAGTCCAACCAGAGCCGCTCCTGGACCCCGAGCAGGACCTCGAAGTAGGTGCGATCCTCGGCGATCCCCGCCGCCGCTTGCCGCTCGAGGACCGCGTCTGCCATCACGCCGTCGTGGGTGGCCACCGCCACGGTGTGGCCGTTCTTGAGCAGGGTCTCGGTGAGGTCAATGAAGGCCTGCCTGATGGGGTCCGGCTGGGTGTGGGCGATCTCGGCGGGCTCCAGATAGATCCCCTTGACCATCCGCACGTCGCAGTCGTCCGGCAACGCGTCGACGTCGGCTGGCGTCCGGAAGAGGCGTGACTGGAGCACGATGCCGACGTTGTCGAAGCGTGCCCGGAGCGCGCGGAAGACCTCGAGGGTGTCGTCCGTGGTGGAGTGGTCCTCCATCTCGACGCGCGCAAAGACGTCGATCTCGGAGCAGTGCTGGAGCAGCTCGGCGTAGAGCTCCTCGCAGAGGTCCCTGGAGATGCGCAGGCCGAGGTGGGTCGGCTTGACCGAGACGTAGCTATCGAGCCCGGCCTCGGAGGCCGCCGTGGCCGCCGCCTGGTAGGTCCGCAGGACGTCCCGCGCCTCGGCCTCGTCCGCCACGTCCTCGCCCAGGATGTCTAGGACACCCAGGTAGCCGCGGGCCTGCAGCCCCCGGAGCTTGTCGAGGGCCTCCTCAATCGTCTCACCCGCGATATAGCGAGCCGAGAGCTGCCGCATGAGCGGCCTCGGGATGGCGGGCAGAGCAGAGAGGACGGCGCGTTCGAGGAGGTTCACTTCAGGTGCGGTCTTGGGATAGATCGGGCGTCCGAGTGGAAGCCAGCCCGGCCATTCGCTGACCGGGCTGCCCCCGGATCATAGGATCTCCGTGGAGGACGCTCACGATGGTGAACAAGGAACGAGAAATCGTGCTGGCCCTGGCCACCTTCCCCGGAGAGGAGGAGGCGGCGGCGCTGGCGAGGCAGCTGCTGGCGGAGGGCCTCGTGGCCTGCGTCAACATCGTCCCGGGCGTTCGGAGCCTCTACCGGTGGGAGGGGGCGGTCCAGGATGAGTCGGAGGTGCTGGCGCTCATGAAGACCCACCGCTCTCTCGCGGACGAGCTGGTGAGGCGGGTGGTGGAGCTGCACCCCTATGACACACCCGCGGTCTCGGTGCTCTCTCCCCATGCGGTCGCGCGTGACTACGGCGCGTGGGTCACGGGCTTGCTGCGCCGGGAGGGTGAGCGGTGAGCGTGGCCGGAGAAGAGCGGAGCGGCAAGATAGCCAGGAGAGCTGGGCTGGGGCTGGGAGCCTGTCTCTTCCTGGGGCTTCTCTTCATCCCCGGGCTGCCACTCGACCCCATGCAGCGGCGCGTCGCGGCGGTGACCGCCCTCACCGCGTCGCTGTGGCTGAGCGTGGCGATTCCCGTGGGCGCCACCTCCTTGATCCCAGCGGCGCTCTTCCCGCTCCTCGGGGTCCTCGACGCCCGTGAGGTGGCGCCGATCTACCTGCGCGATCTCGTGCTGCTGTTCCTGGGCGCCTTCATCATCGCCCTGGGCCTCGAGCGATGGAACGTCCATCGGCGCCTCGCTCTCGCGGTGATCCAGGCGGTGGGCTCGTCGCGCCGCCGCCTCGTCCTGGGGTTCATGGCGGCCGCTGCCTTCCTTTCGATGTGGATCAACAACACGGCGACCACGCTCATGATGCTGCCGATCGTGACCGCGGTCCTCGGGCGCGTCGAGGAGGATGATGTCGCCGCCGGACGCCCCTCCGATGGCGGCCGGTTTGGCTGGTGCCTCCTGCTCGGTGTGGCCTACTCGGCCTCGGTGGGAGGGATGGCAACGCCCGTGGGGACCGCGCCGAACCAGGAGTTCCTCGGGCAGTTCGGGACGCTCTTTCCAGACGGCCCGAAGCTGACCTTTGGTGAGTGGTTCATCGCCTTCGCGCCCCTCACCATCATCTTCGTACCCCTGGCCTGGCTCCTCCTCACTCGCGTGGTCTACCCGGTCTCGGACGTGGCCGGCTCCGGACGTGAAGCGGTGGCGGAGGAGCGGCGCCGGATGGGGCCGATGACGGTCCCGCAGAAGCGGATGGCCCTGCTCTTCGCTGCGACCGCCGCGCTCTGGGTCTTCCGCGCGGACCTGCGCATCGGCGCCCTGGAGATCCCGGGCTGGTCGCGGCTCTTCATGGGGGCGGAGGCGTCGGACCCCATGTGGTACGCGCAGCACAAGAACGACATCAGCGACGCCACGGTCGCCACGCTCCTGGGGATCCTGGCGTTCGTGATCCCATCAGGATGGCGTGGCGGTGAAGTCGGCGGCGGGCCCGAGGCCTCGGCGGAGGACGGTGACAGGCGGTTCCTGATGGACTGGCGTACGGCGTCGCGCCTCCCCTGGGATGTGCTGCTGCTCCTGGGCGGAGGCTTCTGCCTCGCGCACGCCTTCAAGGTCAGCGGCCTGGACGCCGTCCTCGGTGGGGCGCTCGCGCCGATCCTCGAGGGGCAGTCGAGCTGGCTCGTGGTCGCGGCGGTCTGCGTGCTGGTGGCAGGGCTGACGGAGATCACCTCGAACACCGCCACGACCGCCGTGCTCCTGCCGGTGATGGCCTCCGCGGCCAGCACCGCGGGCCTCGACCCGATGGTCGTGATGCTCCCTGCAACCCTCGCGGCCTCCGCGGCGTTCATGATGCCGGTGGCGACGCCACCGAACGCCGTCGTGTTCGCCACGCATCGGGTCCCCATGACCCGCATGGCCCGCGCGGGGATCTGGATGAACCTCCTCATGGCGGCGATCATCACCCTCGTATTTCAGCTATGGTCCAAGGGGCTTCTTGGCGTCTCGGACTCGGTGCCTGACTGGGCCCGGTGAGCGGATGTTGAACAGCAAGCCCAATGAGTCGATGTTGAAGAGCGAGGCAGGCGGATGAGTGAGGCGCAAGGGCCGTCCGGCGCGCGTTCAGCGGCGCCCGTGACGATCCCGGCGGCCATCGCTGGCGTCGCGCTCGGGGTATTGATCCTCACGGGGGTGGAGGGCACGGCGCGCTCGGTCCTCGCGGTGCTCCTCGTGCTGGGTGGCGGAGTGGGCCTCGGTCCGCTGCTCCTCCTGACTCCGGTGGAGCCGTCCGCGCTCAAGCTCTGGCTGTTCTCATCGCTCCTCGGCCTGCCCTTGGTCGGGGGCGCCTTCGCCGTGGCGAGCGGCATCCTCGGCGTCGAGGCCGAGGTCGCCTGGGCGCTCCCGTTCGTGCTCTCTGGGTTGGCCTCGGCTGCAGCCTCTCGGCGGCGACTCGACGTCTCCCCACCAGGGCGCGCCGCGCTCGGCGCGCTACTCATCGGCGGCGTCGCTGCGGTGGGGGGCTGGGCCCTCCTGGCCTCCGCAGGAGGCGTCGCGACCTGGCTGTCCGAGCCCGCGGCAGTGGCTCACATCACCCTGGCTGACGCCGCGATGGACGGCGCCCCTACGCCGAACCCCTGGTTCTATGGCGGCGCGCTGGACCTGCGGCATGCCGTGGGCATCGGACTTGCCGGGCTGGCCGCACCTGGGGCCATTTCAGTCGTTCAGGTGCTGCCGCTCCTGGTCGGCTGGTCCCTGCTCGTCCTGACCCTCGTCGGATACCTGGCCTCGGCCGCGGCCTTCCGGGAGCAGCGCGCTGAGCGGGCGGCCGGCCGGGACCTGCTCGCCGCTGCGCTGTGCCTCTCGGCGGTTGGATTGGATCCGGTGTGGCGGGCAATCACCGGGGGCAGCGGGCCACCCCCCCGGGCCGCGCTCGAGCTCGATCCCGCGGCGCTACTGGCCCGCGTCTACTGGTCAGCGGCGCTCCTCGCCGGGCTGCACGCTGTCCGCCGTGGGGCGCGGCCCTGGCCCGGGCTCGCGGCCACGATGACCGGTGCCGCGGCGCTCGCTCAGCCCTGGGCAGGCGCCTCGCTCGTCATCGCCCTGGGGCTTCCCGCCGCGGTGGCTCGACGGTCGGTGCTGATCCCGCTGCTCATGGGGGCCTGCCTCCCGGCGTTCTGGGCGGGCCGAACGCAGGGAGGATTCGTCCTTGATCAGGTCACGAGCGGCGTCCGTCCGGAGGCGGCCATCGGCGCGGGCGTCCTGGTCTTGCTCGGTCCCGCAGCGCTCGTCGGTCGGCGTTGGGCCCGCGTCGAGAGGGCCTCGGGGTATGGCCTCCTCCTGCTCCTCACCGCGGCGCTGATTGCGCTCGCTGGCCCGCGGACGGTGGCGCCGGTGGGCTGGGATCAGCACGCCCTCGAAGGCCTCGCGCTGACCCCGATCGCCCTGCTCGCCGCCCGGGGTCTCGCGGCCCTGGGCGCGGCGGGATTCGCCGTGGGGGCGGTGCTGGCGGCCGCTGGCGTCGTCGGACTCTGGAGCCCCGCGGGGGACCCGGGCGCCGCACGCGGATCGAGCGCCGGGCCGCCATTCACAGTGGCGGCGTCGGGGCTTGAGCTTGCGCGCGACCCCGACCTCGAGGAGGGGCTCGGCGAGGCCTTCCGCGAGGCTCGTCGGTTGGCGTCGGAGGTCGACGGGCCCGTCGCGCTCTTGCGCGGGGGGGAGGTGCGTTCCCGAGGAGGCAAGAGCCCCTCCCTCGCGCCGCTGCTGGCCGGAGCGAGCCTCTGGGCGGATGACGCGGCCCCGCCTGGAACCCGTCAGCCGCGCTTCGGAGCCGCGCGCCAGGTTTCATCAGGCGAGACCTCCCTCGGCGACCGCTGGGTGGACCGCCGAGCGCTCTTGGACGCCATGTTCCGCGATCGCAACGGCTGGAGCCCGCGCTTCGATCGGGTCCTGCGGGCGGAGGTGGAGAGGGGGACAACGCTCCTGATTCTGGTGACCGAGCTGGATCGCCGGCGCACGACGGACCGCGGAGTCGGCCCTCGCGGAACCGACTCGATCCTCCTGCGCCTCGGCGCAGAGCGGATCTTCGAACGACCGGAGGCCGCGCTCTACCGGTTCGCCCGGCCGGAGTGAGGGGAGCCCGGACGCCGGGGCTTCTCGGCACCGCCGCGCTCGAAGGGGAGCTTCCAGGTGTCCTCGCGCTCGAGTGAGAGCATCGCGGCGTCGTCGTGCTCGAAGGGGAGCCTCTGGGTGCCACCGTGCTCGCAGCGGAGCTTCGAGGGGCGGAGCCTTCCGCGACGGGAGGAGACTCTGGCAGCTGGATCTCCAGCCGCAGGGTTCCCAGCCGCAGGGTTCCCAACCGCAGGGGCCCCTGTCGCACGGCCTCTGGAGCAAGTGGGCACTCCGCCGCGATCGCCATCGGCGTGCCGTGGACTCCGGCGGGAGGCTCTGGGGGCACCGCAGGCTCCCTGGGCCGGCCTCCGGCGAGGCCTCGGGGGCCCTAGGGGGGCCCTAGGGGGCCCTAGGGGAAGAGCGGTTGCCGGGTCTGCTCAAGGGTTGTGGAGATCCGGTCGATGCAGCCCCAATGCCCGCGCGCGCGATGCTCTCGTTCCTTGGCCTCGCCCAGCCTCGCTTCAAGCGGGGGGGGCTCGTGGCGATGGGGGCCCTCGTGGTCGCGGTGGCTGGCAGCGTCAACCTCGCCACGGGATCGTCTGTGTGGGTCCAGCAGGGGGATCGGAGCGCGTCAGCGCCCTCGTCCGCCGGGGACGATTCCCGCACCCTTGGCTGGCTTCAACGGGTGGTCGCGGCCGCCATCGCGGAGCCGGTGACCACCTGTGAGTACTTCCTGCTCGCGCCCGAGGGGAGCGAGGGGGAGGACGTGGACGGCCCCACTGGAGGAGGGCTCGCGCTCATCGCCCAGCGACGCGTCGTCCGCCCAACCGTGACCCTGATCGAGCGCGAGGTCCTCTTCGAGGAAGGCAGCCTGCGCGTCCTTCACACGGAGCGACTCCAGGGCCGGCGGCGCACCCTCACCTACCGCGAGATTCAGCCGACAGGCGCTCGAACGTGGCTGGCCGAGTGGACCGTGGACGGCGGATCGGGCCGCATCCTGGGCCACGGGTGGCGCAGGCCGACCCACGAGTCCTTCGTCGCGCCCCGTGGGCTTGTTGGGCCCCTGGAGCTCCTCGAGGGGCTGCGGTCGGGCTCGGTACGTGGACCCGTTCAGGTGGTCGACCCGCTCGCTGCGAAGCCTTCGCAATTGAGCGCCGAGGTCTTGCCCGGATCGGCGCCAGAGATTGACACACTGCGCGCGACGCGGTCGGACGGGACGCTCCTGGTCGAGGCTGGAGTCTCGGCGGGAGAGCGAGCCCTGTCTCACCTGCGGTTTGCAAGGGGACAGCGGATCGGGCGGCCCATCTCGCGGGAAGAGTACGAGCGCCGCCATGAGCTGTGGAACCGCCCAAGGGTTCCGGCGCACGAGCGAGCCCGCGCGGCGCTCCTAGGGCCTCGCTGAACGCCGCACGTTGGCACAGCGTAAGGGGTGAGCGATCGAGGAATCCGTGCGGGTTTTCAGCACGAAAACCACGGGGGAAACGGAACATGGGCATGGCCCCGTTCGATCTCTTCCCGGCCTCACCTTGAGCTACCCCCACTCTCACGCGCGAATCTCGCTGGCCGTCGCGGCCAGCGCGCTGCTCTTCCAGGGCTGTTTCACGCCACCCGAGCTCCGGGACAGGGCAGACAGAGACGCGTACGCCCTGATCGACGCGCGGCGCAAGCAGCTGTTTGACCAGGACACCCCCTTCTCGCTGCCCGCGCCCACGGCGAGCTTTGGGCGGGAGCCTCGGGATGCGGCGGACTGGACCATGAGGGAGAAGGTCCTCGCCGGCGCCGTGACCGGTGTTGGCCCCCTGAACGTGGTCTCGGCGCTCTCGATCGCGGCGGAGAACAGCGAGGACGTTCAGCAGCAGCAGGAGTCGCTCTACCGCACTTCGCTGGACCTCACCCTTGAGCAGTGGCGCTTCGGCTACCAGTACGACGCGTCCGTCGACGGCGGTGCCAGCGGCGAGATCAACGGCAACCTGGGCACCGCATCGAAGGGCTTCAGCGCCTCGGTGTCGCGGGTGCTGGGGACCGGCGCGGTCATCCTCGCCGACGTGGGGGCGAGCCTGTTCCGGGTCGTCTCGACCGGTGATGGATGGGACGGCATCACGAACGTTGGCCTCAGCATCACGCAGCCGCTCCTCAAGGGGACCGGCGCGCTGGTGACCCTCGAGCCGCTGCGCCAGACCGAGCGCACGCTCATCTACGCGGTCCGCGCCTACGAGCGGTTTCGGCGGACGTACGCGGTCGACGTCAGCGACCGGGTGTACCGGGTCCAGCAGTCGCTCGACCAGCTCAACAACGAGCGGCTGAACTTCGAGAACCTGCGCCTCCTCCGGGTCCGTAACGAGCGCCTCGCCGAGGCGGGGGAGCTCTCCGAGGTGCAGGCAGACCAGGCGCGCCAGGACGAGCTCGGGTCGCAGAACCGCCTCGTCGTGCTGCAGGGCAACACCGAGCGTCAGCTCGACACGTTCAAGGTCTTCCTCGGTCTTCCTGTGGAGTGCGAGCTCTTCTTCGAGGAGGGCATCCTCCGGCGCCTCGAGGTGGAGAGCCCCGTGCTGGACCTCCTTCGCGACGACGTCGCCGTTGAGTTCGCCCTCGAGAACCGACTCGACGTGATGACCTCCTTCGATCGCGTCCAGGACGCGGTGCGCAAGGAGGCGATCGCGCGCGACGCTCTGCGCGCGGGCCTCAGCGTCAGCGCCTCGGTGCGGGAGGTGACCGCCGAAGGCAAGGTCCTCCAGTACTCGTTCAGCGACGCGATCTGGTCGGCGGGTGTTGACGTGGACCTGCCCATCGATCTGCTGCCGCTGCGAAACGCCTGGCGCCGCGCCGAGCTCACCCTCGTGGACGTCCGCCGCCGGTACGAGCGATCCCTCGACGACGTCACGGCGTCTGTCCGCGACGCGCTCCGTCGAGCCCGCAACAGCTACAAGTCGTTCATGATCCAGCAGGGAGCCGTGACCCTCTCCGAGCGCCGCGTTCGCGGTGCGGAGCTGAGCCTCGAGGCCGGTGAGGCCATCACGCGAGACCTCCTCGAGGCCCAGAGCTCGCTGCGCTCGAGCCGTGACTCGGCCACCGCCGCCCGGATCGCCTTCACCCTCGACCTCCTCAACCTCTGGCTCGAGCTCGAGCTCCTGCGAGTGGACGAGTCCGGGGTCTTCGTGGACCCCGCCCTCTCCGAGGACCTCCGCGTCCGAACCCTGGAGCGCGACGCCCTCGCTCCCGACCTCCAGTGATGCCTCGACTCCCGAGGCCGCGACTGATGGAAACGCCCATGACTCCGACTGCCAACCTTCGATTCTCTGCAGCACCTTCGGCTGACCGTCGGGGCGGCGCTCTGACGATCATCCTTGTCCTCGTGGCGCTAGCCGCAGGGGCGTGGCAGTCGGGACTCCTGAAGGGGATCTTCGAGGGCGAGGTCGAGGTCAAGATCGAGGGCGCCCCGGTCCGCACCGGACCCCTCCGGATCTCGGAGGTCGTCCGCGGCAACCTTGAGGCCTCGGACAGCATCAGCCTCAAGTGCGAGATCGAGGGCCGCTCCACGATCATCTACTTGGCGGAAGAGGGGACCTCCCTCAACGCGGGTGACCTCGTCGTGGAGCTCGATGTCTCCCAGCTCGCGGACGAGCTCGTCGCCCAGGAGATCGCGGTCAAGAACGCGGAGGCGGCCTTCACCAAGGCGCGCGAGCAGTACGACATCCAGGTCATCCAGAACGAGAGCGATCTGGCGGCGGCCGAACTCGCCCTCGAACTGGCCGAGCTTGACCTCGCCAAGTACACGGGCAACCCCGAGGCCAATGAGCCCGGAGAGTGGGACAACGAGCTCGGGTCGGCTGAGGAGGCTGTGCTGCTCGGAGAGGAGGAGCTCTCCACGGCGGAGAAGGAGCTCAGCTGGGCTATCAAGCTGCACGCCGAGGAGTTCAAGTCGCAGAACGAGCTGGAGGAGAAGCAGTTCGCCAGGCAGCGGTCGGAGGTGAAGCTGGCTCAGGCGCGGCGAGAGCTCGCGCTGATGATCAAGTTCGGCAACCGCCGCAAGCTCGCGGAGCTCCAGTCCGATGTGGACACGCGTCGCCGCGACATCAGCAAGACCGTGAAGCAGGCCGCGGCCAAGCTCGCGGACTTCCTGGCCGAGCGAGAGTCAGCGAGCTTCAAGCTCGTGCGAGAGCGCGAGCAGCTGGACGAGCTCAAGCAGCAGGTGGGCAAGTCCAAGATCTACGCGCCTGAGCCGGGGCTGCTGGTCTATGCGCGGGAGAAGAGTCGGTGGGGCTCGGGGGACACGATCGAGGAGGGCACCGAGGTCCGCGAGCGTCAGGAGCTCTGCACGATCCCCAGGCAGGGCGGGATGACCGTCAAGGCGAGCATCCACGAGACCAAGCTCAAGAAGATCCAGGCGGGCCTGCCGTGCCTCGTCACGGTGGACGCCTTCCCCAACCGGACCTTCGAGGGGCGGGTGGAGTTCGTCGCCGTGATGGCGGACTCGGGGAGCTGGCGGAGCAACCCGAACCAGCGCCTCTACAAGGCCGACATCAGCCTTCTGAACCCGACCCCTGACATGCGGCCCGGGATGTCGTGCAGCGTGGACATCCTCGTCGAGGACCTTGAAGACGCGACCTACATCCCTCGGCAGTGCGTCATCCTCGACGGCGGAAAGACCATCGTCTTCAAGCGCACCGAGGCGGGCGTGGAGCGCTGCGAGGTCGAGGTCGGCCTGGACAACAACAAGTGGGTCTCGATCAACTCAGGCCTCGCCAAGGGGGACATCGTCCTCCTCGCTCCGCCCGCCGACTTCGAGCCTGCGGCGGTGCCCGACGCCCCGGCGCCTGAGATGGCAGCAGGCGCCCCGGCTGCGGGAGCCCCGGCTGCGGGAGCTCCGGCGGCGAGAGCCTCGGCAGCGGGCGCCAGAGGCCAGATGCCCGCGGGCCGGCCGGCGGGGAGGGAAGGGCGCGGCGGCAAGCCAGGGGGCACCCTCACTGCCGAGCAGCGGGCCGAGATCGCCAAGCGTATGCGCGAGCGTGGCGCCAGCTCCGGCGGGTCCGGCCGCGGTGGACGTGGCGGGGGCGGCGACCGGTGAGCGATTCCACCTTGGCGAGCGCGAAGCCCCAGCCAGCGGGGGGCTCGGCACCCTCGGAGCCGGTCGCAGAGCTCTCGGACATCACCCGCATGTACCGCATGGGTGAGGAGGAGGTGCGCGCCCTGGACGGCTTCTCGTTCACGTTTCGCAAGGGCGAGTACTGGGCCATCATGGGGAGTTCGGGCAGCGGCAAGTCCACGCTGCTCAACATCCTCGGTTGCGTCGATCGCCCGTCGAGCGGCTCCTACCGCGTGCGCGGCCAGGAGGTCGCCGAACTCGACGACGATGAGCTGTCGACCTTCCGCGGCGCGGAGCTCGGCTTCATCTTCCAGTCGTACAACCTGATCCCGCAGCTGGATGTCCTGGAGAACATCCTCATGCCGGTCATGTACCAGGACGAGGTCCCCGAAGGGATCGAGGACCGAGCACTCGAGCTGGCGAAGCGCGTCGGGCTCGGCGAGCGCCTCCATCACCGACCCATGCAGCTCTCCGGCGGCCAGCAGCAGCGCGTCGCCATCGCACGCTCGCTGATCAACGACCCCGCCCTGATCCTCGCGGATGAGGCGACCGGTAACCTCGACAGCAAGACCGCGGACGAGATCCTCGAGCTCTTCGACGAGCTGCACGCCGAGGGCAAGACCATCCTGCTCGTGACCCACGAGGCCGAGGTCGGCCGTCGGGCCGAGAACATCCTGCGGCTCAAGGACGGCAACATCGAGACCGTCGAGCGCGGCGCAGAGCGCACGGGGGCTGTCGCCGATGCGCAGTAGTTCACTGGCCCGCGCGGTACGCCTCGGGGTCTCGAGCCTGCTGCTCCACAAGCTCCGCAGCTTCCTGACGACCCTGGGCGTGCTCTTCGGAGTGGCGAGCGTGATCGCGATGCTCGCGGTGGGCGAGGGCGCCAGCGCGGAAGCTCAGGACCAGATCCGACGGCTCGGTAGCCGGAACGTCATCCTGCGGAGCGTCAAGCCGCCCCAGGTCGGCGACGAAGACGCCGAGACGCGCGTGCTCAGCTACGGGCTGACCCGCGACGACTTCGAGCGCATTTCCGAGACGTTCCCAGGCATCGAGCAGTCCGTGCCCGTGCTCCAGACCCCCGCCGAGGTGCGCAGCGGCCAGCTCCTCTGCCGCCCTCGGGTCCTCTGCACGCCGCACCTCTTCCAGTCGGTGACGCGACGGGACCTCTTCTCGGGCCGCTTTCTGACCGAGCAGGACGAGGCGAATCGCTCCCTCGTCTGCGTCCTCGGCTACGAGGTTGCGCGCTTCCTCTTCCCCTTCGACACGGCTCTTGGCGAGCGGGTCAAGGTGGGGGAGCACTACCTCGAGGTGGTGGGGGTGCTCTATTCGAGGATGCCGGTGGGGAGCGTCACCCTCGACCCCTCCAGCGAGGCGGGCGGGGAGGTCTTCCTGCCCCTGTCCACCGGTCGGGCCTACTTCGGGGAGCGCCAGACCCAGATGCGCAGCGGCTCGATGGACATCCAGGAGGTCCAGCTCCACGAGATCATCGTCGCCGCGGAGCGTGACATCGACGTCCCCGTCGTCGCCGCCGCCTGTCGCTCGATGCTGAAGCGGGAGCACGACGAGAAGGACTACGAGGTCATCGTGCCCCTCGAGCTCCTCGCACGCGCGGAGGAGACCAAGCGCATCTTCAACATCGTCCTGGGCTCGATCGCCGGGATCTCCCTGCTCGTCGGAGGCATCGGCATCATGAACGTGATGCTGGCGACCGTGACGGAGCGGACACGGGAGATCGGTATTCGCCGGGCCCTCGGCGCTAAGCGCAAGCACATCGTGACCCAGTTCCTGGTGGAGACCATGGTGCTCTCCGGGGCCGGCGGCGTGGTCGGGGTCGGCGTCGGACTGCTCATCCCCTGGATCGTGGAGCGGACCGCCGAACTCGAGACCATCGTCGAGCCAGCGGCGCCTATCTTCGCCTTTGGTATCTCGGTGCTCGTGGGGATCGTCTTTGGGCTCTATCCCGCGTGGCGCGCGGCCAACATGGACCCGGTGGAGGCCCTCCGCCACGAGTGATCAGACGCCGCTGCCCCGCAGCCTCAGGCGAGCCCGTCCCTGAGCGCGAGGGCCGTGGCCATGGCCTGCGGGTCGATCTGGTCCAGGCCGCGAAGGTCGGCGACCGTACGCGCGACGCGGCGCAGGGACTGAACCGCGCGGCTGGACAGCTGGCGGCGCTCGGCGGCACGGCGCAGCAGGTCGACCGTGGGCTGGTCGATGGCGGCTACCGCGTTGAGTTCGTCCCCGCTGAGATCTCTATTGAGGGGGGAGGCCTGGCCCGGCTGGGCCGATGCCTTGGCCGATGCCCTGGCCGATGCCCTGGACCGGGCCTCCAGGACCTCTCGGGCGAGGCGCCGCCCCGGGCTCGGGCGAGACGAGGCGCCTCCGGGCGCGGCCCCCTGTTGGAAGAGGGCGTCGAGGGGGACGGGCCGCAGGGCCACGCGCAAGTCGATCCGATCGAGGACCGGGCCTGAGATTCGCTGGCGGTACCTTCGGACGGAGGCCGGCGGGCAGCGGCAGACCCGGCGCGGATGGCCCGCGTATCCGCACGGGCAGGGGTTCATGGCGGCGATGAGCTGGAAGTTTGCTGGCAGGGAGAGGCGGCGACCGGCGCGGGCAATGTGCACCCGTCCTTCCTCCAGCGGTTGACGGAGTCCCTCCAGCGCGTCCCGCCCGAATTCCGGGAGCTCATCGAGGAAGAGAACCCCGCCGTGGGCGAGGGTGATCTCACCGGGGGCGATGGGGCTCCCGCCGCCGAGGAGCCCGGCGAAGCTCGTGGTGTGATGGGGGGCCCGGAACGGCCGCTCGCGGACGAGGCCATGGGCCGTACGGCCCGCGGCGGACCGAATCGCGGTGGCCTCGATCCGCTCCGCGAGGTCGGGGACCGGGAGGAGGTCAATGAGCCGCCGGGCCAGCATGGTCTTGCCTGCGCCGGGGGGGCCGACAAGCAGCAGCCCGTGACCCCCAGTGGCAGCCACCTGGAGGGCGAACTTCGCCTCGGACTGTCCGCGGACCTCATCAAGGCGCTCACCCGCCGGGGCGGGTTCGTCGCCTGTGGGGTCGGCCGTGAGGGGCTCGGGCCGCTCGGGGTCCCCTGGCCCGTGGGTGAGGATCGCCAGGACGCCCCCGAGGTCCTCGGCGCTGAACACCGTCAGGTCAGGGAGTTGCGCCACCTCGCGCGCGACGTCGGGTGGCGCGATGACCTCGGTGAGCCCCTGGCGACGGGCCTCAAGGGCGGCCGCGAGCCCGCCGGGGGTGGGGCTCAGGCTCCCGTCGATGCCGACCTCGCCCACGAAGAGCGGCCCGCTGACCTGGGCGGGGCGCAGGTGTCCGACGGCGGCGGCGCTGGCCATGACGAGCGCGAGGTCGAGCCCCGCCCCCGACTTCCGCCTCGCCGCGGGCGTGAGGTGGAGGTGCAGCCGCCCGGGCCCGGCCTTGAGTCGGCTGGCCCCGAGGACACAAGCCAGCCGCCCCCGGCTCTCCCGGAGGACGGCGTCTGGGAGGCCCGTGAGCTGGATCTCGGTGGGGCCCTGCTGGAGCGGTTCGAAGCGAGCCTGAACGGTGACGAGGAACGCACCTGCGCCCTCGAGGCAGGCACCATGGACGCGGACGATGTTCATCACCTTCAAGACGGTTCAGGGGCCGACGGGTGACGCTCCTTTCGTCAGCCCGGAGGATCTCGCCTTGCGTGCACACGCCCCACAGGCGACGCTCGTCGAATCATGAGCCAGACCTACTACGACCCAGAGGACCTGGGGAAGTTCGCCGAGATCGCGGATCACGCGCCCGAGATGGGGAAGAAGTTCTTCGAGTGGTACGGCGAGGTGTTCAAGGACGGCGCCCTCTCGACCCGCGAGAAGAACCTGATCGCCCTCGGCGTGGCCCACGCGCTGCAGTGCGCGTACTGCATCGACGCCTACACCAAGGGGTCGCTCGAGCAGGGATGTGACGCGGAGCAGCTCACCGAGGCGGTGCACGTGGCCGCGGCGATCCGAGGGGGCGCCGCCCTCGTGCACGGCGTACAGATGCGAAAGGTCGCGGACTCCCTGGGGATGTGAGCGCGATGCCGACGCCAGCCACCTCCTCTCTTCAGCGGTCTCGCTCACCCCTCGCGGACCCCCGCTGGCAGCGCGCGCGGCTCGACGGGGTCGACCTCGCGGGTCGCGACGGTGACTTCGCGGCCGCGGCCGAGGTGGCGTTGAAGGCGCCGCTGTCGGTCACTGGGATCGAGATCCTGCAGCTGAACCTCGGCCGCCGGTGCAACCTGGCCTGCGTGCACTGTCACGTGGACGCGGGACCGGATCGCAAGGAGGACATGTCCCGCGCCACGGCCGAGCGCTGCCTCGAGGTCATGGAGGCCTCCGGCGCGGGAGTCGTGGACATCACCGGGGGGGCGCCAGAGATGTCCGACCAGTTCGAGTTCCTCGTGCAGGGGGCGCGCGCGGCCGGGCGCCATGTGATCGACCGCTGCAACCTCTCCATCCTGCTCACCCGGCCCTACGCGCACCTGGTGGACTTTCTCGCGGAGCACGAGGTCGAGGTGGTCGCGTCCCTGCCGCACTACCGCAAGCTCAGCACCGACCGCCAGCGCGGTGACGGGGTCTTCGATGACTCCATCGAGGCCCTGCGTCGGCTGAACGAGCGCGGCTATGGCCGGGATCCGAAGCTCCGCCTCGTGCTCGTGACAAACCCGGTCGGCGCGTTCTTGCCCGCGGGCCAGGCTTCACTGGAGGCCGAGTGGAAGCGCGAGCTCAAGAGGGCCTACGACATCGACTTCGACGCCCTCTTCACCATCACCAACATGCCCATCAGCCGCTATCTGGAGTGGCTGGAGACCAAGGGACAGACCGAGGCCTATCTGCGCAAGCTGGTGGACGCCTTCAACCCGGCCTCCGTGGCAGGGGTCATGTGCCGCAACACCCTGTCGGTGGGATGGGACGGGCGTCTCTTTGACTGCGACTTCAACCAGATGCTCGACATCGGGCTCACCGGCGGACTCCCGGGCCACATCGACAGCTTCGAGCTGGAGCCCATCGCCAGGCGCACGGTCGCCACAGGGCGTCACTGCTTCGGGTGCACGGCCGGGGCGGGATCCAGCTGCGGCGGCGCGACGACCTGAGGAAACCTCGGTCGTCTTGACCTGCGCGGGCTAGTCTGTCCCCATGTCCACCAAGCTCGTCATCACCGCCGCGTTCACGCTCCTCTCCCTGACCGCCTGTGCCTCTGAGGAGCCCACCTTTGCGCCGGAGGTGCTCACGGTCGACGTGAACCAGTCGATCCTTGCCTGCGGCGAGAGGATCTATGTGGGCGCCCCCGTGATCCTCTGGGACGATCCGGTGGGCTACAACGCGTACTCGACGGACTTCCACTTCGAGCAGCCGGCGCCCTCCGTGACCGCGCCCGAGCGTGGGGAGCTGCGCTACGCCCCGGGGCGAGTGGACCGCGGGACGGGCGAGGTGCTCGTGGCTCCCGAGACCGGCGGCTTCATCGCCCTCCAGCAGGCGCTGGACATGTTCGTGATTCACTACGACGTGTGCGGCGTGAGCCAGACCTGCTTCAAGGTGCTCCACGATCGGCGCGGGCTCTCCGTGCACTTCATGATCGACATCGACGGGACGATCTATCAGACCCTCGACCTGCGCGACACGGCCTGGCACGCGCGTCAGGTGAACTCGCGCTCGGTCGGCGTTGAGATCGCCAATGTCGGGGCCTATCCCGTGGGAAGCTCGGACGGCGCCCAGGTCCTGGGCCGCTGGTACGACACGGACGTGGAGGGGCCGCTGATCACGCCTCCAGGCGACCCCAAGAACCTGGGGATCCTCACGCCCGGCTTCGTCGGGCGCCCCGCCCGCGGCCGCAAGATCGTGGGCTCCGTTCAAGGGGAGATGCGGGAGCAGTACGACTACACCCCGGAGCAGTACGACTCGCTCGTGAAGCTCTCAGCGGCCCTCTGCCGCCACTTCCCGAAGCTGGAGGCCGACGCGCCCCGGAACGCCCTCGGGCGAGTCTCCACCCTCCGCATGAGCGAGGCAGAGGAGGCGGAGTTCGGCGGGATCGTCGGGCACTACCACGTCTCGGCACAGAAGCAGGACCCCGGTCCGGCCTTCGACTGGGAGCGCTTCCTGGTCCGGGTGCAGACCCGGATGATGAGCCTCTAGTCGACTGACGGCCCTGGCTCGGCCGCGGCTCTGATTGGACCGCGGCGTGGCGGACCCAGCTGCGGCGGGCTCAGTCGCGGCGGGCTCAGTCGCGGCGGGCTCAGTCCCGGCGGATTCAGTCGCGGCGGACTCAGCCGCGGCGGGCTCCATCGCGGCGGTTGAGGAGCTCAAGCTCGTCGCGCATACGGCGCAGCTCGAGGAGGGCCTCGCGCAGGGTCCTGTGGACCTCGAGCGCCCAGGTGAAGAACATCGCGAGGGCGACGCCCAGGATCAGCAGGAGGAGCGGGGATTCGAACATCGCGTCAGCTCTTGGGGTCTGGGAGGGTGCGATCGAGGACGCCCTGAACGGCGTCTAGCTCCCGGCGCGCCGCCGGCGCGTCGAGGTCCCGAGCGGCCATGAGGATGGCCACCTTGGCGCTCCCGCCGGCCTCGTGGAGGAGCTCCAAGGCGCGCGCTCGGTCCACGCCGCCGAACTCGGCGACGAGCCGGGCGCCGCGGTCCACGAGCTTGGTGTTGGCGCTCGTGTCCACGTCCACCATGCGCCCCTGGTGCGTCTTGCCGAGCCGGGACATGGTGATGGTGGTGAGGGCGTTGAGCGTCAGCTTGGTCGCGGTCCCGGCCTTGAGCCGTGACGAACCCGCCAGGACCTCCGGACCCACCAGCAGCCGGATGGAGACGTCGTAGTCGTCCGGGCGCTGCTCTCGGGGGACGCAGGCGATGAAGCCCGTGGCGGCGCCGAGGTCCCGGGCCCGGCCCAGGGCGCCGTGAACGAACGGCGTCGTGCCGCCCGCCGTGATGCCTACCACGACGTCGGCGCCGGTCACCTCCAGCTCCTCCACGGCGTCCGCGCCTGCGGCCCCGTCGTCCTCGGCGCCCTCCACCGCGTTCCGTAAGGCCCGCTCGCCGCCGGCGATGATGGCGCGGACGAGGCCAGGGTCGACGCCGAAGGTCGGGGGGCACTCGGAGGCGTCGAGCACGGCGAGCCGGCCGCTGGTCCCGGCGCCCACGTAGATCAGGCGGCCGCCAGCGGCGAGCCGGGTGGAAGTGAGCTCGATGAGGGCCGCGAGGTCCTCCCGGGCGCCGTCGACCGCCGCCACCGCGGCGCGGTCCTCGCTGACCATCAGGTCGACCGCCGCGGCAGCGTCGAGCCGCTCGAGGCCCGCGCTGCGCGGATTCGCGGCCTCGGTCGCGAGGTGTCCACGATCCGGTCCGGACGGCCCGCTCATGAGGGGGCCGCCCCGGGGCGTCGTCGCCGCTCGAGGCGCTGGCCCGGCTCCCACATGCGCCCCGCTCCCAGGCTCATGCCGCCGTCGATGGTGATGTTCGCGCCGGTCACATAGGCCGCGGCCTCGCTCGCGAGCCAGAGCACCTGGGCGGCGACCTCCCGGCGATCGGCGAAGCGCTGGAGGGGGACCGACTCGCGGATGCGCTGCTCCACGTCGTCGCTTGGCCACAGGTTCTGCTTCGCGCCGTCGGACTCGAAGGGGCCCGGAGCGACGCAGTTGTTGCGGATCCCGTAGCGCGCCCACTCGACCGCGAGGGTCTTGCTCATGGCGAGCACGCCCGCCTTGGCGCTGGCGCTGTGGACCACACCGGCCATGCCGGTCCAGGCATAGGTGGCGATGATGTTGACGATGGAGCCGCCGCGGGGAGCGTCCTCCGCGCCGGGCTGCATCATGTGCTTGCCGAACTCCTTCGAGCAGTAGAAGGTCCCGTCGAGGACGATCCCGAGCACGGCGCGCCAGGCGTTGGAGCTCATGCGCTCCGCGGGGCACACGAAGTTGCCCGCCGCGTTGTTGATGAGGACATCCACGGGGCCGAACTCGTCTTTGATGGAGTCGGCCAGCCGGCGCACGTCCGACGCTTCCCGGACGTCCACCTGGCGCCCGGCGGCCTTCCAGCCGCGCTCGGCAGCCTCCTCCAGGAACGCAGCCTGGTTGTCAGGGGACCGGGAGGGGATCACCACGGTGGCCCCCAGGCTGGCGAAGCCCCGGCTGATGTCGAGCCCGAGTCCGGTCCCGCCGCCGGTGACCACGACGGTCTTGCCCTCGAAGGAGCCAGGGGGCAGGTGCCCACCGGCGGTGCTGGCCGCGTCCGCGGCCCCTCTGGAATCCTCACTGCTCATTGTCCCGAGGGTAGCGGGCGCGGCGGACCTAATCCGGGCCGGGATCGGATATCGTCTTCGGCCCGAACCCGGGCCCAGACCTCACCCCAGGCAGCATGCAGACCCTCCAGAGTTACGTCGTCGGCCAGTGGATGGCCGGATCGGGCCAAGGCTCGACCCTCGAGAACCCGACCACCGGCGAGCAAGTCGCCACGTGCAGCACCGAGGGCGTCGACTTCGGCGCCGTCGTCCGGCACGCCCGCGAGGTCGGGGGCCCCGCCCTGCGGGCCATGACCTTCGCCGAGCGCGCGGCCATGCTGAAGGGCCTCTCCGCCGCCATCCATGAGATCCGAGAGGAGCTCATCGATATGGGCGCGGTCAACGGCGGCAACACGCGCGGCGACGCCAAGTTCGACGTGGACGGCGCGACCGGGACCCTCGCGGCCTACGCCTCCTTCGGCAAGCGGCTCGGGGACCGTCCGTTCCTCCCGGACGGCGACGGCCTGCAGCTCGGCCGCACCGCGCGCTTCTGGGGACAGCACATCCGCGTGCCCCGCCGCGGCGCCGCCGTGCACATCAACGCCTTCAACTTCCCCGCGTGGGGGATGATGGAGAAGGCGGCCTGCGCGCTGCTCGCCGGCGTGCCCGTGATCGAGAAGCCGGGCGCCGCCACGTCGCTCATGGCCTGGCGGATCGCCCAGGTCGTGGTCGAATCCGGCCTCGTGCCGGAGGGTGCCTTCCAGTTCATCTGCGGCAGCGCCGGGGACCTGCTGGATCACCTGGACGGTCAGGACTGCGTGGCCTTCACCGGCTCCGCGGCCACGGGGCGGATCATCCGCGGCAACCCGAACCTGACCGCGAACAACGTGCGCGTGAACATCGAGGCGGACTCCATCAACGCGGCGGTGCTCGCCCCCGACGTGGACGCCTCCTCGGAGACCTACGGCCTGTTCGTGGGCAACGTGGTCCTCGACATGTGCCAGAAGGCCGGCCAGAAGTGCACCGCGGTGCGCCGCGTCTTCGTGCCCGAGGATCGCATGGACGAGGTCCAGGCGGACCTCATCGCCGAGCTCGCCCGCTACCCCATGGGGGAGCCCCAGGAGAAGACCACGCGCCTGGGCCCCGTGGCCCACAGCGCCCAGCTCGCGGACGTGCAGGCCGGCATCGGGCGGCTCTCCGAGGCCGCGGAGATCGTCCACGGTGGCGCCGAGTCGCCCCGCGAGGGCTGCTTCGTCTCGCCCACGATCCTGCGCGCCAGGGACGCGGACCAGGACGTGCTCCACGAGCTCGAGGTGTTCGGCCCGGTCTTCACGCTGATCCCCTACGACGGCACCGCCGAGCGCGCGGCCGAGCTGGTCAATCGGGGCGGCGGCGGCCTGGTGGTCAGCGCCTACTTCGCGGAGGACGCCTGGGGGGAGCGCTTCGTGGTGGACGCCGCGCCCTACCACGGTCGCATCTGGATGGGCTCGGAGCGCATGGCCGAGCAGGCCCTGCCCCCGGGCATGGTCCTGCCGACCCTCGTCCACGGCGGCCCCGGCCGTGCGGGCGGCGGCGAAGAGCTCGGCGCCCTCCGCGGCCTCGAGTTCTACACCCAGCGCACCGCAGTCCAGGGCTTCAAGAGCTTCGTCGCCGGCCACTTCGGCCCGACGGACTCGACCGAGTGACCCGGCGACATCACGTGGAGGGGCCATTCAGGCCCGCTCCATGCCCGCGAGCCGTCAGCGGCCCGCGCTCGCCCGCGCGAGCGCGGCGCGGCGGATGGCGATGGCAGCCTCGGTGGCCACGAGGATGTTGCCCGCAGGGTTCAGGTGGACGCCGTCGGTGGTGAGGCAGCCCCGGGCCTCGCCGGCGGCGTTGAAGATGCGGTCGTGATCGCGGAAGGCGGCGTGCAGATCGCATGGGGTGCGCCCCTCGACCTGGCCCGCCGCGCGGGCCGCCGCCACGTGTCCGGCCAGCATGGCGTCCAGGTCGTTGTCGCCCTCAGGCCGCTCGCCGATGAGGGTGGGGGTGGCCACGATGTTCACCGCGCCCAGCTCCTCCTCGAAGGTGGAGGTGAGGGTCTCGAGGCCGGCGGTGTACTCCTCGAGGGGCGTGCCGCGCCCGGACTGGGAGTGCCACACGTCGTTGATGCCGATGTAGGTGAAGATGATCGTCGCGCCCTTGGCGCGCACGTCGCGCTCCTCCCTGGCGAGCAGGTCAGGGACCTTGTGCCCGCTGATGCCGGCGGGGATGACCACGGCGTCCGTGTGCACCTCCTTGATCGCGGCGCGGAGTCGGTCCACGTACCCGCCGGGGTTGTTGCCCGCCTGGGTGATGGAGTCGCCCAGGAAGGCGACGCGCTCCTTCGGGTCGAGGCTCTTCGCCATCAGGCGCGCCACGGCGTCGAGGCGGCGCGCGGGATCCCGGCGCTGCTCGAAGAGCCACTCCAGGCAGCCGCCCGGCCGATAGGCCACGTCCCACGCGTTGTGTCCCATGCCCGGCAGCTCGCGGTAGACCGGGCTCTGGTCGAGGGCCCACAGCGCCGTGACCATCGCGCGGCTCCGGGCGACCGGGACCGCGTCGTCACGGTCACCGTGCCAGATGGAGAGTGGCAGCCCGGCGAGGCGGTCGGCCTGGGTCTCGTCCCCGCCGCCGCAGATAGGCGCGGCGGCCGCGAACCAGTCGGCGTGGCGGGTGGCCAGGTCAAAGGTGCCGTACCCGCCCATGGAGAGGCCCGTGAGGTAGATGCGGTCGAGGTCGACCGGATGCTCGGCCACCACCCGGCAGAGGGCCTCGATGGCGCCGCGCATGGGCCCGGTGGGCTCCGCGCTGAGCGGGCTCGAGGTCACTTCACCCCAGGCGTCATCGGACCACTTGCGGTCCGTCGGGCACTGGGGGGCGATCAGGAAGCAGGGCATGGACGCGCGTCGCTCGTCCGAGGCCATCCACTCCGGCAGGTACTTGAGCTGGGTGGTGTTGTCGTCGCCCCGCTCGCCGGCGCCGTGGAGGAACAGCACCACGGGATAGCGCTTCCCCTCCTCGACCTTCGCCGGGCTCATGAGCCGGAAGGGGATGGTGAGGCCGTCGACCTGGACCTTGTCCGCGGCGTACAGATCCGCGACCGCAGCGGTCACCTGGTGAGGCTCGGGGGCCGGGGGGAGGGGGGAAGCGATGGCGGAGAGGAGGCTGAGGGTGGCGAGCATGGGACGAGCTTAACGGCTCAGGCGCCCGCGGCTCCATCGGCGGGCTCTGCCGCGGCTCCTTCGCTCGCTCCGCCCGCAGGCATGGCGAGGGTCACGAGGTGCCCGTCGGGGTCCTGGAGGGTCAGCTCCCGCATGCCGTACCAGGTGGTCTCTGGCCCCTTGACCCTGGCCTCGGCCGGCACACGGTCGAGGATCGTCTGCGGGTCATAGCCGCGGATGAACACCGTGCCCCAGACGCCCCCCGGCGCGCCGACCTCCACCTCGGTCAGCTCGGCCGCGAGGCTCGCCCGCGTCTGGAGCATGATCTGGGCCCCCTGCCACTGGAGGCCCGCGAAGACCGAGCCTGGGCGCAGCTCGCCCTCGGAGTAGCCCTGGTCGGCGTCCACGGACATGGTGACCTCCATGCCCAAGAGGTCCCGATAGAAGGCGATGGAGCCGTCCATGTCGGCGACGAGGAGGTTGGGAATGATCATGGCAGGAGGGGGCAAGGGGCGGCCAGCGAGGGGCCGTGGGGGGGGCCGTGCGGACGAGGGGGCCCGTGCGGACGGGGGCTCCAGATTCTCCGTCCGGGGAGTGAATGCCGATAGGCGGGCTCAGTAGAACCTCCCCAGACATGCTGTTGATCCGTCCCAAGAGCTGGTGGAGAACCTCCTTCGAGGTGACCGAACCGTCCACCCAGACCCGGTTCACGCTCTCTCCCGGTGGGTTCAGGGAGGGCTGCTTCTTCAAGCTCGACGGGGACCAATACGAGCTCAAGCGGCAGCACTGGTCGGGCGGGGCCTTTCTGCTCGAGTGCAATGGCAGCGTGCTCCTCCGCGCGCACAAGCCGAGCATGTTCAAGCGCTCCTTCGAGCTGAAGCACGGCCGTGAGCGCTTCACGGTCGCGGTGGAGAGCATGTGGAGCCGAGCCTACGTGCTCCGTCAGGGCTCGCGGGTGCTCGGGCGGATCGAGCGTACGTCGTGGTGGAGTCAGCGAGCCGAGGCCGACCTCCCCGAGGACCTGCCGCTGGTCTTCAGGGTCTTCGTGGTGTCCCTGGTGCTCCTGATGTGGCGCCGCGAACACGGCGCCGCGATCAGCGGCGCCAGCTAGGGGGCGCCGCGGTCCACCGGTCGACGGGCCGCTCCGACAGGGGAGCGGCGACCCGACCCCCAGGGGCGGCCGCGAACCGGGGAGAGACCCACGCCGGCCAGGCGGGCGCGCCTTCACCTGCGCGCAGAATCCTGCACGCGCCCTAGACTGGCCCCATGCTCCCCTTCCCCCGTCGCGCCGCCTCGCTCCTCCCCGCCGGACTCCTCCTCGCAGCGCCGCTCCTCGCGCAGGACGCCTCCCCTGGCGACTCGCTGCTGGGCTCCTTCGAGGTGCCCGAGGGCCTGGACGCCACCCTCTGGGCGGAGTCTCCCTCGCTCTTCAACCCGACGGCCATGGACGTGGACGCCCGGGGGCGCGTGTGGGTCACCGAGGCGGTGAACTACCGCCAGTGGGGGGGGCGCAACCCCGGCAAGCACTTCGACGGGGGCGACCGGGTCGTGATCCTGGAGGACACCGACGGCGACGGGGTCTGCGACGCGTCCAAGGTCTTCGTCCAGGACCCCGA
Organism: uncultured bacterium; assembly: GCA_905480285.1. Classification (GTDB taxonomy): domain Bacteria; phylum Planctomycetota; class UBA1135; order UBA1135; genus Saltatorellus. The sequence goes on along the minus strand of CAJQPT010000027.1, from coordinate 27 downwards.
CCTCACCGCGCCGCTGGGGATCGCCGT
>CAJQPT010000026.1 GCA_905480285.1 uncultured bacterium | reverse complement strand
GTTCTATTGGTCCCATCGGCTGTCGCACGAGATCCCGTGGCTCTGGTACTTCCACACGATTCACCACTCGCAGACCGAGATGAATCCGATGACGACCAAGCGCGGGCACCCGGGCGAGGCCATCGCGAAGACCGTGATCCGAACCCTGCCGATCGGCGTGGTGGGTGGGGAGCCCTCCACCTGGATCGCCTTCTTCCTGCTGAACAACTTCTGGGGCTACTTCATCCACGCCAACGTCCGCTCGAACCTGGGCGCTCTGAGCCGCGTGATCGTGACGCCGCAGTATCACCGCGTTCACCACTCGATCGAGACCCGGCACTTCGACCTCAACTATGGGGAGCGACTGACGCTCTGGGACTGGGCCTTCGGCACGCTCTACACCGGGTACGACGAGTACCCGGCGACAGGCGTGCGGGGGACCGAGTGGATCGTCGAGAGGACGTTCTCGCCAGTCGGTCTCGTGGCCTCTTGGTCGAAGCAGATGGTCTATCCCTTCTACAAGATTGGCGAGTCGTTCAAGACGGTCTATCGCAAGGTCGTCAGACGGGCCACCTGACGCCGAATTGAGGGGGTACGGCTGGTCCGAAGACTGGCTCGACATGGCTCCAACGGTTGGGTAGGGCGACGGGCTCTCCTGGGTCCGCGCGTTGCTCAGGGGCCTGGGAAGCGACACTTCGCGTACTGAGGCGGGTCGTATCTCGAAGGTGGCTCTGACGTCGCTGTGCCGAGGGCCTCGACGAGTCGCTCCACCGTGATCCGTTCCTCGGGTGTACCTCCTCGGCCTGCGGCTTCAAGGAAGGAGAGGCTGTGAGGACCGGCGTCCGGTCGAGCTTGTATTCTCCACCGGGGGCGACGACCGAGGCCCCGGGAACTGATCTGATGTCGACCTACAGCTTTGTCCTGTTGACGTTCAACCATGAGCGGTTCGTTGAGCGGGCGGTGAAGAGCGCGTTGGAACAAGAGGGCCCCAAAATTGAGGTCCTGATCTCCGATGATTGTTCAACGGATTCGACGGTGCAGCGCATCGAGAGTGTGTTGGCATCGACTCCGACACGCCACTCCGTCCAGTTCCTCAAGAGCTCGAAGAACCGGGGGATCTCGGGACACTGGGCAGACTTGGCGGGCCAATTCACCGGCGAGCGCTTGGTGTATGCCGACGGAGATGACGAATCGAGGTCAGACCGCGTCCTGCGGCTCGATGAGTTGTGGAATGGGGCCGCTCGCGGTGCGCAGTTGATCCACTCCGATGCCACGGCGATGGACGAGGATGGGCGGACGTCAGGGCCGGTTCACTCGAACTTTGAGGCAGACCCAGTGCGAGCCGTGCGCCTTGGGCAGTTCCCCTTGGGCGCCACGTGTGCGTTTGAAGGAGATGTACTGCGGAGCTTTCCTCGGATGTCGCAGAGGTTCTCGTTGAACGACATCGTCTGGGGGGTCCGCGCATCGCTCCTCGGTGGCTGCTTCCACACGAAGGATCAACTGGTCCGATATCGCGAGTGTCCAAGTCCGTGGAAGGTGTGGGGGGCTGCGGAGGGGAAGGCGAAGGATCGGCACAAGAACGGAGTGCTGAAGATCGACACCTATCGCCAATGTCTGCTCGACCTCGAGGCTGCGATCAAGAAGGGCGAGAACCTCGACTTGGCGACCAAACTTCGCGCGAGCGTGTCGGCCAAGCTCGTGGAGAATGAGGCCTTTGTGGAGGCCATTGACGGGGAATGGATGCGCCTGTTGAAGCTTGCATCGAGGTTGCGGTACGTCGGCAGCGCAGCGCGCGGCCTCCGCCGCGGGTTGCGCGCAAGGAGGTCAGTGCGCCGCGATGACCCATGACCTTGCTATCGACGACGGGGTGGGCCCACAGCGCGTGGCCATGCGCGAGCTAGCGTCGTAGTCGCCGTGGCTTCGGGCAGGTAACTCGGGCCAGCTGAGCGCGTCGTCGGTTTGAGGGATGGCAGGCGACTCTCTCGAGTCCGCTAGGTGGCGCCCCGGGCGCTGAGGCGGCGGGGCTCGTGCACGGCCAGGGCGGGGCGCCTGCAGCCGGAGGTGACGGGTTTGTTACGTGCAGGCCACGCCGCATGATCGGGTGAGTGACCACCGTGGCATGATCCGGACCGTGTCTCGAGTCGCCCGTGCTCGCGGTTAACTCCGCCTTGGCGCCCATAGGCGCGACGGTGGAGACCTCCCCGGTGGCATTGTCACGGAGGTGCCCATCGTGGCTGATCGGGAAGCCGCGTGTCATCGCGAACCGGTCCTGACCACGGCGGACGGCTACCGAGCGTTACCGGGAAGTTCCTGCGCCTCAGTAGGTGAGCTCGGGCTTCACAAAGAAGGCGGTGCAGACCGTCTGGGTCACGACGTTCTTGGCCACCGCGACATAGCCGTGCTCCGCCAGGAATCGGGCAGAGGGGTTGGAGGCCACGTCGTCTAGCGTCGTGCTCTCAATCTCGATCGCGACGACGGAGGGGCAGAATCGGTCCCAGTCATTCGAACTCAACACCTGAAGGTCGAGGCCCTCCACGTCGATGGTCATGAAGTCGATCTGCTCGAAACGGTCCTCGTGTTCGCCCAGGATCTGGTCCAAGCGCTTGACCGTGACCGGAATTTCTCTCTGGACGCGATCGAGCGCTCCGAGCCTCTCGAGGCTCTCCCGCGAGAAAGAGTTCATCGGACTGTCGTCACCAATGAACTGAAAGTTGAGCGTGCCCTCTTCGTCACTCACTCCGAGCTCAAGACTGATGTCTTCGGGTCGATGCTTCCTGAACGGCTGAGCGCTCCCTGGCCTGGGATCAATGTTGATTCCCCTCCATCCTCGCTTGTAGAAGAAGAAGGTGTTCGAGTGACGGAACGGGTCGAAGGCGCCGACGTCGACGTAGAAACCGGGCTTGCCGGACTTGAGCTTCTTCTTCAGCAGAGACCTGAGGACGTAGTCTTCTCCACACTGGGAGAAGTAGTAGTTCTCGAAGTCGAATCCGAGAATCGCTCGCCGCACGTGTGCCTTGAGATTAGAGGGCAGGATCTTCCGGATTAACTTTCTTGTCATGTCGTGCCTGTGCTCCGGGCGATGGGGCGGGGACGGTGCAAGCAGCAGGCTGCGCAGGGAGAAGGCACCTTGAGAATGACAGCTGTCCGCTCCCTGAGTGATCCCCCGGTCGAGCCAACCTTACACCGTGGAGCATGGCGGAGGGTAACGGACGGATGCGGCGGGCGCGGGAGGTCCGCGAGGTGTTGGAGCGGGCTCGGAGTCCGTCTCGAGGTTCGGCGAAGCGACGCGGCTCCGCAGGTCTCAGCTGGATTCGGACGCGTGTTTGAGGTCTCGATCCTGGGGCGCTGTTCGGCGGGGACGGGCAATGTGGGGCCTGTATGTGACCGCGAAAGAGGCCAGAGGTGCCACCCCTACGGCATGCTCACGAACGGATGGGGCTTGGCGTAGAGCCGCAGCCAAGTGGTGAGGAATGGAGGCTCACTCCGGTCTTCTTCGAAGCCTGAGCTCGCCCCGTCCGAGCGTGGGAGGCAGCGTGAGGCCGATCCACACCTCTTGCGCCCTCGCTAGGTCACATCCAGATCGCGACGAGCGCCATCACGCCCGCGCCCAAGAATGCGCAGGCGTACCTCCCGTGGCGGTCCGAATCGGCGGGGAAGAACTCCTCCCGGACGATGTCGAGGGCCGCGATGTAGAGGAACGTGCCCGCCGCGATCGCCTTGAACCAGGCCGTCACCGCGTGCATGCGCCCTGCGTTGAACTCGAGGTCTGCGAAGAGCCCCAGCAGGACGCCGGTGCTGGTCGTGCACGCGAAGAAGAGCAGCGCCGGGAGGGCACGACGAACGGAGACGCCCGCTCGCTGGAATGTGGTGCCGAGCGCGAAGCCCGCCGAGCCCTTGTGGGCGAGGATTGCGATGAGCAGCACCAGGAACGAAGCCTGCGCCTCATCCGTCCCCAGAGCGACGCCCGCGATCAGGGAGTGAATGGAGAGCGTCGCCAGGAGCAGGTAGGGCGTCGCAGACGAGGCCGACGCGGCCCCGACGAAGGCGTCCGATTCGAGGTCCCCGGTCGAGGGTCCGTCGGCCGCAGCGCCGGTCGCGACGACCCGTTCGATGGCGAGCACCAGCAGGAAGGCTGCGGTGGCGATGGCGTAGGCGACCGGATAGTCGAGGTCGGGGTGGATCTCGGTGAAGTCGCCCACCGCGTCACCGAGCAGATGGACAAGGCCCGCGGCCAGCAGGACGCCGCCTGCGAAGGCGTTGCCCCTCGACATCGCACCAGGCGAGACCCGGGTCCGCATGACCAAGGGCAGCAGCGCGCCTCCGGCGCCCACGAGGAAGATCACGATGATCGCGATGATCTGAATAGTGGTCATGGGGGCTCAGGTGATCGGCTCGGGGTGGATACCGGTTCCTGTCGAACCGGCGTCCTGGGCCCGCACGCTATCCACGTAGTCCACTCCAGGGCAACGGCGGGCGCGCTTGAAGACGGGATTTCAGCCCGGGCGACTCGAGAGGGCATCTTGCTGAGGAGAGCTGCTCACCGCCCTCGGGAGCGGACGTCTCGTCGGGCGACGAGTGGGCCAGAGACTCGCGCTGTGATCGGCGGGTGAAGATCCCGAGCCCACGGCGCCGCGAGCGGCGTCGGAGCGGTCATTGGCGCCGCTCGAGGGACTCCATCAGGGTCCGGCTCAGGCCGGCGGCGTGGAGGGGGCCGGGGCGGTCGCCGTGGCTCGGGAGCGGCGCGGGCTCTTCGTTCCTGGGGCCGCCACCAAGGAGCGGAGGTGGCCGGTTGGTCTTGCCAGATCACCCCCGCGGAGGACTCCGGTCCTTCCTCTCCGAGACCTCGAGGGGTGACAGCTGCAGCATGGCCTCGATACTCTGGCCGGATGCGTACGACGACCTTCGCCTTGGCCTGGCTCCTCATGGCTTGCTCGAACCAGGCTCCCCTGGAAGCGGAGGCCACCGGCCAGCAACCGCCGGCTCTCGAAGCGCCCTCGGATTCGACGCCGGCGTCCGAGCCGGACCCTGTGTTGGCCGTGAAGCCAGAACCTCTGGGCCATGTGATCCGGCAGAAGGGCCAGTCGAAGCACGGGCCCTTGAGCGTCGAGATCTCGGAGAAGGACGGCTCGCTGTTCTACCAGGTCTCCTTCCTGGTCCGCGTCGATGGGGAGGAGCGGACAGGGGGCGGCTGTGGATCCAACTTCACCGAGGACCCGGAGGGGCCGTGGTTCGTCTACCTGGTCTCGACTCACGAGCTCTATGCCTACGGCGGTGGCGGCATGCTCAGCCATCAGACCATCGAGGTGGAGCCCGCCGACGACTCGGCGGCCGCAGCCGATGGCCATGTGCGATTCAACTGCGTGATGAAAGCCCTCACAGCCGGGCCACGTTGGAACCCCGGCGAGGAGCTGCGGGCGACTCTCCCCCTGCCGCTGTTGGAGCTGATCGAGGGGAGCTGAAGCGTCCGTCGGTGCCCCCGGCCTTGGGTTCGGGCCCGCCTACGTGGCGATGGGTGCGGGTCGAGGGGTGCCCCCAAGGGCCGCGGAGCAGGGGCCGTCCTGGCGCGGTTCTCACCCGATCGCCTCGGGATCCACGGCCGTCCCTGGAGCGATAGGGTCGAGGACGTGCACCAAGGCAGGGCTCATCGAGGCCTGACGCCGTCCTGTCGCTCTCGTCCACGGCGGCGAAGCAGCTCACGGCGGCGGCTCATGGACGGTGCCTCCTCCGGCGATCGAGGCTGGGGGCGGCTGTCGCCGACGAGGCGCAGGGCCCGGTCCGCGACCGCGACCTCGACCGGCTGGCCCCAGGGCAGCGCCAGGCAGTCGCCCTCGATCCCGTCCCCGAAGACGACGCCGTCCTCCATCTCGGACTCGATGCGAAGCGGCGCGCGCCGCTCCAGGACCCCGGAGGTCCGGGTGGTCCTCGTCGCCGGGCTCTCCCAGGCTTCGCGCACGAACCAGGCCAGCCGGGGCTCGCTCGGCTCCGGGAGGCGCGTCTTCATGCGGCGCTGCCGGGCGATGGATGAAGCCCACCCCGTGGCGCCTGTGCCGGTGGCGACGATCAAGCCTGAGGACGACTGCCGCTCCATTCCGCCCGCCTCGCACAGGCGATAGCGCGCGCTCTGGTGGCTGCGGTGCCCGACGAAGATCTCGTTGAGGGCGTACAGGCTCGGGCCGCCGTCGAGCCGCGCCACCACCATCGTGCGCTCCTCGAGCGCGCTGCGCCCCGCGACGAGGTCCGCGAGGTGGTCCGCCAGGGAGGCGGCCTCGTGGGGGACCAGCACGCCGGCATTGCGCCCTGGCTCGGGGTCGATCCCGATCACCGGCTGTCCGTCCAGGTACTTGGCCACGTTGGCCACCAGGCCGTCCTGTCCGATGGCCACGACGACGTCGTTCGGCTCGAACAGGAAGCGATCCAGGTCGCTCCGTCCGACCGAGGTCCGGCGCCAGTCGGTGGGGATCGACCGGGACACGACCTTGGTCGCCCCATCGAAGACACGCTGCTGCTGCTCGGCATCCTCGATGGAGCCGCCGCGGGTCTCCAGGAAGAACCGCGCCTGCTGGCGGGTCCCGTGCCGACCGAGCAGCTGATCGAGCTCGGTCGGCCGCGTGACCACCACGACACGGGGAAAGAGGGGAGCAGAGAAGCCCATGCCCTAGCGCCTCTCGCGCCCCGGGGAGCTCAGGGCCTTGGTGCCGGCCTCCATCAGGTCCCCGAAGAGGTTCGAGAGCATGTCGGGGCTGATGTTGAGGTGCTCGATGCGGCGCAGCTTCCCGGCGAACTCGCGGGCGGCGAGGCCGAGCATCACGTTGGACGGGAGGTCGCGGTAGATGCCGATGCGCTCCCGCTCGGCGCCGACCCGTGCCTGCTCGACGGCGACGATGCCTTCGGCCTCGGCGGCGGACCGGATCCGTGCCTCCTGGGCCTTGGCCTCGGCGGTGACCCCGAGCTGCTCGGCCTCGGCCTCCGCAGAGATCCGGAGCTGCACGGCCTTGGCCTCCACAGAGATCCGGTTGGCCTCGGCCTCCTCGGCGGCCCGCTTGCGGGTGTTCTCACCCTGCCGGTCGATCAGGTTGGCCTCGCGGGCGGCGAGCTCGATCCGGTTCTGCAGCTCGTTCTCACCGATCGCCCGCTCCTTCTCCACCGCGAGCGCTCGGCGCTCGAAGGTGGCCTGGTCGGCCTTCTGCTGCATGGCCTCGAGGGCCGGCGTCTGGAGAGCACGCTCAAGCTCCGCGCTGGGCGCGACCTTGCTGATCGAGACGGAGACCACCTCGATGCCGAGCTCCTCCAGGACCTTCAGCCCCTCGAGCCCCTCCCTCACGCCGTCCCTCACCACCTCGATGCCTCGCTCGAGGTGGACCCGAACGTCGAGCTGCGTGAGGGCCGCGAGCGCGAGCTGCTGCACCTGCTCGGTCAGGACATCGGACAGCTGCTCCAGGGGCTTCTCGATCCAGTGGCCCTCGGCGAGGTCGATCGAGAAATCGACGCGCTCCGCCACACGCTCGGGGTCCGTGACGCGCCAGGTCAACATGCCCTGGGCGGTCATCTCCTGGAAGTCGGCCGAGCGGCCGCGCACCAGGAAGGTCAGGTCGCGGTCGTCGCAGGGGACCTCCGCGATGGCCGCGGTCAGCGGCTGGAACCAGTACGAGAGTCCGCGCCCGCTGCGCTGCAGGCTGCCGCGGCTCCAGTGCAGGACGTGACGGCTGGGCTCGCTGCGTAGGTGACGCAGGACGGGGAACTTGCTGATCTGGACCATGATGATCTCTCCTTGGGTTCAAACGGCCGAGGCCTGGTGGATTCGATAGAGCTCGGCGGGACGGTGCAGCACGTTCTGCTCCCGCTCGCCGGTGGGTTCGATGAGGCCGGTCGCGAGCATCCGGCGGCGGAATGAGTCCTTGTTGAGCTCGCGCCCGAGGATCGTCTCGTGCACGGTCTGAAGGTCGCGGAGGGTGAAGCGGTCCGGCAGGAGCTGGAAGCCGAGGGCGGCGTAGTCGAGCTTCCCGCGCAGGCGCTTCACTGCGGCGCCCAGGATCTCTGCGTGGTCGAAGGCGAGGTCCATGCCCTCGACCTCGACGGGCCCTCCCTCCTCGCCCTCCCAAGGGACCTGCAGCTCCGCGAGGGGGCGGCCCGTCGCCTCCAGTCGCGCGTGGTCCACGAGCGCCACGTACGCCACCGAGATGACCCGGGTCCTCGGGTCGCGCCCCAGAGAGCCGAAGGAGTAGAGCTGCTCCAGGAAGATGCCCTCGAGGCCGCCCTTGTCCCGCAGCACCCGCGCCGCCGCGTCGTCCAGGGACTCGTTCATGCCGACGAAGCCTCCCGGGAGCGCCCACGCGCCCCGCTGGGGCGGCTCGACCCGCTCGACGAGGAGGACCCTCAGGCCGCCCTCGTGGACGGTGAGGAGCGCCACGTCGACCGCCACGGAGGGTCGTTCAAACTCGCTGGCGTCGTATCCCGCGAGGAACTGAGCGTCCTCAGATCTAATATCGGCGTCATGCATATATGCATGATAGCGCAAAGTGCAGCGGCGCCGAACGGGGGACTTGAGAAAACGTCAGGGCCGCGCCTGGGGAGGGGCCAACCCGAGCGCCTTCACGACGAAGCGGGCCGCGCCGGGGAGGTCCCCGGCGCGGCCCGCGCGATTCCGTCCTTGGTGCGCCCGGGTGGGGGCGCGGAGGGATCAGTGGTGGTGGCCGTGGCCCGCGGGAGCAGCGGGCTCCTCGTTGTCCGGGCTGTCCGACACGAGCGCGTCGGTGGTCAGCAGGAGGCTGGCGACCGAGGCGGCGTTCATGAGGCCTGAGCGAACCACCTTGGTCGGGTCGATGACGCCGGCCTTGATGAGGTCTTCGTAGGTGTCGGTCGCGGCGTTGAAGCCGTGGCCGGCCTTGCCGTTCTGGAGCACGTTCTGGACCACCACGGCGCCGTCGAGGCCCGCGTTGGCCGCGATCTGACGCAGGGGCGCCTCGATGGCGCGGCGCACGATCATGGCGCCGACGCGCTCGTCACCGTCGAGCTTGAGCTTCTCGATGGTGTCGATGCAGGAGAGGAGTGCCGTACCGCCGCCGGGGACGATGCCCTCTTCGACGGCCGCACGGGTGGCGTGGAGCGCGTCCTCGACGCGCGCCTTCTTCTCCTTCATCTCGGACTCGGTCGCGGCGCCGACGTTGATCTGCGCCACACCACCCGACAGCTTCGCGAGGCGCTCCTGGAGCTTCTCGGCGTCGTAGTCGGACTTGGTGTGCTCGAGCTCTCCCTTGATCTGCTCGATGCGGCCCTTGATCTCGCCCTTCTTGCCGGCGCCCTCGACGATCGTCGTGAAGTCCTTGCTCACGATGACCTTCTTGGCCTTGCCGAGGTCCTTGACCGTCGCGCCCTCGAGGGTCGCGCCGGTGGACTCCATGACGGGGGTCGCGCCCGTGAGGGTCGCGATGTCCTGCATCATGGCCGTGCGGCGATCGCCGAACCCGGGCGCCTTGACGGCGACGCAGGGGAACGAGCCGCGGAGGCGGTTGATGACGAGGGTGGCGAGGGCCTCGCCCTCGATGTCCTCGGCGATGATGAGCAGCGGGCGGCCCTGCTGGGCGACCTGCTCGAGCATCGGGATCATGTCCTTGATGGAGCTGATCTTCTTCTCGTGAATGAGGATCAGCGCGTCCTCGAGAACGCACTCCATCTTGGCCGCATCGGTGACGAAGTGCGGGGACAGGAAGCCCTTGTCGAACTGCATGCCCTCGACCCACTCGACCTCGGTCTCGACGCCGCTGCCGTCCTCGACCGTGATCACGCCGTCCTTGCCGACGCGCTCCATGGCCTGGGCGATCATCTCGCCGACCTCGGGGTCGTTGTTGGACGCGATCGAGCCGATCTGCGCGATGTCCTTGGTGCCCTTCACGGGCGTGGACATCTTGGCCAGCTTGGCGATGGAGCCCTTGACCGCGGCGTCGATGCCGCGCTTGAGGGCCACCGGGTTGGCGCCGGCGGTGACGTTCTTGAGGCCCTCTTCGAAGATCGCCTCGGCAAGAACGGTGGCCGTCGTGGTGCCGTCGCCGGCCGCGTCGTTGGTGCGCTGGGCGACCTGCTTCACGAGCTGAGCGCCCATGTTCTCGTAGGCGTCCTCGAGCTCGATCTCCTTGGCGACGGTGACGCCGTCCTTGGTGACGGTCGGGCTCCCGAAGGACTTCTCGATGATGACGTTGCGGCCGCGGGGACCGAGGGTCACCTTGACGGCGCGCGCGAGCTTCTTGACGCCCGCGCGAATGTGCTCGCGCGCTGAGGCGTCGTAGCTGATCTGTTTGGCTGCCATGGGATGGTGGTGGTCAGGGGTGGAGCGGAGTCAGCTCGATCAGCCGATGATCGCGAGGATGTCGTCCTCGCGCATGATGATGTACTCCGCGCCGTCGTGCTTGACGTCGGTGCCGGCGTACGAGGTGAAGAGGACGCGGTCGCCCTTGGAGACGCAGAAGGTGCTCTTGTCCCCGTTGTCGAGGGTCTTGCCGTCACCGGTGGCGACGATGATCCCTTCCTTCGGCTTCTCCTTGGCGCTCTCGGGGAGCAGGATGCCGCCGGCGGTCTTCTCTTCGGCCTCAACGCGCTGGATGAGGACGCGGTCCCCGAGGGGGCGGATGGCGACGTTCTTCTTGGTCTTGGTGGCCATGATGGGTTCGCGCCGCGTACGGCGCCGATTGCTTTCGTGGGGGTCTAGTGGAGGGGGAGTAAAGTCGATGGCGCCGCGCGGCAGAGGCCAGCGCGACGTCGAATGGTGTTCGGGCTAGCTGGCGCGGCCCCAGACCTCGTCGAGGACGCGCTGGACTTCTTGGCGCAGCTCGAGGGGTTGGACCGGCTTGCGGAGGAAGGCGCGGGCGCCCTTGTCCAGGGCCCAGCTCGCGACGCCCTCGGAGGCGGCGCCGGACCAGAGGATGCAGGGAAGCTCGGGCCGCTGGCCCTGGAGCAGGCTGAAGAGCGCCAGCCCGCCGTCGCCCGGCTCGAGGCCGAGGTCGTTGGGCTGCTGGGGCGGGGGCATGTGGACGTCCGCCAGCACCAGATGGAGGGGCTCGCCTGCATCGAAGGCGCGCTCGACCACGACCATGGCCTCTTCGCCGTCTCCAGCCTCCACGACGGTGAGGCCCGTGCCAACGAGGAGCTCAGCGGCTCCCTGTCGCACACAGGTGTCGTCGTCGGCAATGAGGATTCGGCGGTCCATGGTCTCGCACCAGGGTGCAAACGGCGTGCCGCTTCTCGGGCGGGCCCCCGCGCCCGTCCAGAGCCGGGGCCCGCGGGCCCTGCCGGACGGCCCAGGTCCCCCCTCCGGGCCCTCCTGCGGGTGATTGCCCGCTGCCAACGTGGCAGGGAGTCTGCGGCGCGTCATTCCACCCTGTCACCGTGGCAGGGCGATCGACCGGGGGATCGGTGGCCGCGCGACGCTACCTTGTGAGCATGCTGCCCGTCTTTGATTGCCACGCGGACGCCCTCCAGAGGGCCCTCGACCTCGGTCATGACCTCGGTCAGGAAACCCACGGTCACCTGGACCTCGTCCGGGGCCGCCGGGGAGGCCTCGCCGCGGTGGTCCTCACCGCCTGGATTGACGGGTCCTATGCCGGGGAGGCGGGCGCCGCCAAGCGGCGGACGAACGCCCTCCTCGACGCGGCCGACGACCTGTTCGCTCGGCACCCCGAGAGCCTGCGAAGGGTGGTGGACGGGGCAGATCTCGTGGAGCCAGACCCTGGCCGTCTCATGGGTGTGCTCGCCATCGAGGGCGGGCACGCCATCGAGGACGACCTCGACCAGCTGGATCACTACGCCGCGCGAGGGGTGCGGGTCATGACGCTGACCTGGAACAACCACCTCTCCTGGGCGCGCTCTTGCCGCGACGGTGCTGGGCCGAACGTTCCGGAGGGGCTCTCGGACTTCGGGGTCCGTGTCGTGAAGCGCATGGGAGAGCTGGGCATGCTCGTGGATCTTTCCCACGCGGGCGAGCGCACGTTCTTTGACGCGCTGGAGGCGGCGGTCGCGCCGCCCATGGTGAGCCACTCCGGCTGCCGCGCTCTGAGCGATCACCCGCGCAACGTGACCGACGATCAGCTCCGCGCCCTCGCCCAGCGCGACGGGGTGCTGGGGATCCCCTTCGCCACGGCCTTCCTTGACGAGGCCGAGCGGCGGGCAGAGCAGGCGTTCCGCGAGACCGAGCCGTACAAGAGCGCCGGAGGCGACAACGCCACGGAGCGGCTGCTCCTCGAGGGCGACGCCATCCAGTCCGGGATGCCGCCTTTTCCCCTCGACCGGGTGGCGGATCACGTGCTGCATGCTCTCGAGGTCGCGGGCCCCCGGCATGTGGCCCTGGGCGCGGACTTTGATGGCATCGATCGCCGCCCCGCAGGGCTCGAGGATGCGAGCGGCTACCCGGCGCTCCTCGAGGTCCTCGCCCGCCGCGGTGTGGACGAGGAGACGCTGGGCCTGGTCGCCTATCACAACGCAGCGCGGGCGATCGCGGCGGCGACCTCGCTGGCTGCAGCGCGGTGACGGTGCCGTGATGGTGCCGTGACGGTGCGCGGCGGTCCGTGGAGGGCAGCAACCCGGGGGCGCAGGTAGACTGCTTCGCCCGTGCGCGTCTTCTACTGCGATCACTTCGAGGTGGTGCTGCCTCCCAAGCACCGCTTCCCCATGCACAAGTACGGTCTGCTCCGGGAGCGGCTCGTGGGGGAGGGAATCGTGGACGAAGGTGACCTCGCGCGGGCGACCACCGCGCCGCTTGAGGACCTCTTCGCGGTCCACGACCCCGACTACGTCCAGGGGTTCTTGGACGGGGACCTGCCGCGCAAGGTCGTCCAGCGCATCGGCTTCCCCTGGTCGGAGGAGATAGTGATGCGCTCCCTCGGGAGCGTGGGGAGCACCCTCGCGGCGGTGGATGCGGCTCTGGAGGACGGTCTCTCAGGGACCCTCGCGGGCGGCACGCACCACGCCTATCGAGACTTCGGCTCGGGGTACTGCGTCTTCAATGACCTCGCGGTCGCGGCGCGCCGTGTCCTCGACCGGGGCGCCGTGCAGCGCGTCCTCGTCTTCGACGTGGATGTCCATCAGGGCGACGGCACCGCGTCCATCTTCGAGGAGGACCCGCGGGTCTTCACCTGTTCGATCCACGGGGAGCGGAACTTCCCGAGCCGCAAGCAGCGCAGCGACCTCGACGTCCCGCTGCCTGATGACACTGGGGATGAGGCGTACCTCGCGGCCCTCAACGGCGCGCTGGATGAGGCCATGGAGCGCTCGCGTCCGGACCTCGTGCTCTACCAGGGAGGTGTGGACGTGCTCGAGGTCGACCGGCTCGGCCGCATGGCGCTCAGTGAGGCGGGCGTGGAGGAGCGGGATCGGCGGGCGCTCTCGCGCTTTCGCGGCGAAGGGCTGCCTGTGGCCCTCACCCTCGGCGGCGGCTACGCGGACCCGGTGGAGGCGTCGGTGGCGGCCTACGCGGGCACGTATCGCGTGGCGCAGGCGCTCGAGAGCGGTGCCGAAGAGTCTCAGCTGTAACCGGCTCAAGGCGTGATCGTCCTGAGCTCTGAGGGCGCGCGATGGGTCGCGCTCGAAGACCTTTGAAACGGAGAGAGCGCGATGCGGATCGAGGCCTGTGACGGGACGGATGTGGACGACTTTGTCGTCGTGGAGGACGGTGACTATCAGATGCGGGTGGGAGAGGTGCGCGCCGTCGAAACAGGGGACGGACGGGCGGCGTGGATGCTCCGCATGGAGCTCACGGACGGCGAGCTCGCCGGTCGAACAGCGGTCCTGGACTGGCTCAACTTCACCGAGCGCGGGCTGCGACGCGTCCGCATGGTCCTCGCGGCCCTCGGCTTCGATGTGACGGTGTCCATGGACGTGGAGCCCGAGGAGCTGCTGGGCTGCGAGGCGATGGTCGAGATCGCGACACAGGAGTCCCGGAGGGAGAGCGACGGCCGGCTCCTTCGTCGTAGCCGGGTGGCCTATGACGGTTGGCGGCCGGTCGCTGCTGGTCAGCCGGTGGCCGATGTTGGGGAGGGCACTGCTGATCGGGAGGTCGCTGGACTCTTGGCCTCGCACGGCTGAAGGCCCGAGCCGCCCACTTGCCTATGGGGGGCGCCACTGGCCCATGAGGGGAGCCGCGGGACCGTGGGGGGGGGCCAGTGGTGGGTGCCAGCGGCCGGTGCCAGTGGCCTGTGGGGGATGGTGAGGCTCTGGATGCTGGACACCGGAACGCAGGAAGCGCCGCGGGGCTTTACAGCGGGAGGGTCGGGCGTGAAGCTGCGCGTGTGACTGGTCCCATCGAAGTCGACGAGGCCGCCATCGGGCGAGCTCTGGAGGCCGCCCGCTCCGTGAGGGTGGCGGCCCACGCGCCCTACTCCCGGTTCCGGGTGGGAGCGGCGGTGCTCGACGCGGAGGGCCGCCTCCACAGCGGCTGCAACGTGGAGAGCGCCAGCTTTGGCCTGACCCTCTGCGCCGAGCGCAATGCCCTCTCGACCCGGGTCGCGGACCTGGGGCGTGGGGGAGGCGCTGGCCTGGAAGACCCCGTCGTGGTGGTCGCCATCCGAACGGACGCCGAGACGCCGACGGCGCCCTGCGGGGCTTGTCGCCAGTGGCTCGCCGAGTTCGCGCCCCGAGCCGTCGTCGTCGCGGAGGCGGCGGACGGGTCGACGGCGACGTGGGCGGTGGATGAGCTGCTGCCGAACGCCTTTCGGGGCGACCAGCTCGGCGGCTGAGCGCCGCGGCCGCGGAATCCCTCCTGGGATCTCCGCGCAGCCGTCACCCCGGACGTGGTGATCCGTCATCTCCGCATGGGGCGGTGGAATCGGGCTGTTTGCCGGGGAGGGCCTGGTGGGGGTGCTGTGGGCTTCCTGGTCTTGCTCGCCGGCTCATGCATGGACTCGGCCCCTCCCGTGCGGGACACTCTCACCCATGAACTGGCGAGGGATCGACAAGGTATGGAGCGTCAGTCGGCGGCTGGTCCAACGGCCGGCCCAACGGCCAGCTCGGCGGCCAGCTCGGCGGCTGGCTCAAAGGCTGGCTCATGGGCTGGCCCAAAGGCCGGCTTGGTGCGCGGCTCGGTGGGCGCTCAGAGCCCACGTGAGTCCTGGCGAGCTCTTGAGCCCGATGGGGAGGTCACTCCCGTGACGCCGTCCCCCGCCAAGGGCCAGGGGCCGGCCCAGCGCCTGGAGTCGCTGCGCGCGGAGATCCTCCGGCACGACCAGCTCTACTACAACGACGGCCGGATCGAGATCTCGGACGCGGAGTACGACGCGCTCTTCCGCGAGCTGAAGGCCCTGGAGGCCGAGCACCCGGAACTCGTGACGCCGGAGAGCCCGACCCAGCGGGTGGGGGCGCCGCTTCCCGAGGGCGACAGTTTTGACAAGGTCCGCCACGCCGTCTCGATGCTCTCCATCGAGAGCCTGCGCAGCGAGGACGAGGCACGAGACTTCGCGTCCAAGGTCCACCGCTTCCTCGGCCTCGAGGAAGGGAGCGAGCTCACGTGGCACGTTGAGCCCAAGTTCGATGGTGTGTCTGCCGCGCTGATCTACCGCGACGGCGCCTTCGTCCAGGGGCTGACCCGGGGGGACGGCACCACCGGTGAGGACATCACGGCCAACCTCCGGACGGTGCGGGACGTGCCCGTGACCCTGGGCCTCGCGTCGGCTCCCAGGCTGCTGGAGGTCCGGGGAGAGGTGCTCATTGCCAGGGAGCGCTTTGATCGCTTCAACGTCTACCGGCAAGAGCGGGACCAGCCCACCTTGGCCAACGCTCGCAACGCGACGGCGGGCGCGCTGCGTCGGAGTGACCCCTCCGAGGTGCGCCGTTACCCCCTGGAATTCCATCCCTACACGATCGTGCGCTGCGAGGGCCTGGAGCTGCCCACGTCCCATGCTGCGCGGCTCGCGCTGCTGGCGGAGTGGGGCTTCTCACCGCCCAGCGAGGACGCCACCGTCATGGGCATCGACGGGTGCCTCGAGTACCACGCAGGGATGGAGGCTCGCCGGGACGAGATCCCGTTCGAGATGGATGGGATCGTCGCCAAGCTGGATGACGTGGAGCTCCGCGATCGACTCGGCAGCACAGCCCGCGCCACGAAGTGGCAGTACGCCCACAAGTTCGCGCCGGTGGAGGCGACGACCACCCTGCGCGCCATCGAGATCCAGGTCGGGGTGAACGGGCGCCTGACGCCCAGGGCCCACGTCGACCCCGTGGAGGTGCTGGGGGTGACCGTCCGGCACGCGACGCTCCACAACGAGGACTATGTGCTGACCCTTGGGGCGCGGCCGGGGGATCGTGTGCTGGTCAAGCGCGCCGGAGACGTGATCCCGCAGATCACCGGGGTGGCGAAGAGCGGCCCGGCGAAGGCCCCAGCCGGGTGGTCCGAGGCCATTCCTGAGAGCCTGAGGGGCGAGGATGGTGAGCGCCGAGCCGGCGTCATCGTGGATCACGGGGAGGCCTTCGGGATGCCGGCTGCGTGCCCCGCATGCGGGGCTGACGTCGTGCGAGAGGGTAAGTACGTGCGCTGCCCGAATGTGTACGGCTGCCGTCCCCAGGTCATCGGCCGAACCGTGCACATGGCCGGCCGCGGAGGCTTCGAGATCGACTCTCTTGGCGAGAAGATGATCGTGCAGCTGTTCGACGCCGAGTTGCTCACCTCACCGGCTGGCCTGTTCGCCCTGCGGCTCGTCCCCGACGAGGCGCTGGTGGCCCTGGACCGCTGGGGACAGAAGTCCGTGGACAATCTGAAGCGCGAGCTCGACGAGGCCCGGAAGGCCCCCCTGGAGCGTTTCCTTGCGGCCCTCTCCATCCCCGAGGTCGGGGGCGCCACGGCGCGCCTCTTGGCCCGGCACTTCCACGAGCTGGAACAGGTCCAGAATGCGACGCTCGAGCAGCTGATTGTCGTGGACGGGATTGGCGGTGAGGTCGGCGCTCGGATCGTGGCGTGGTTCGCCGAACCGAGGAATCTCGAGCTCATCGGGGCGTTGGTGTCGAGCGGCGTCGAGATCGAGGCTCAGGACGCTTCCTTGGGCGGATCGGCCTTTGACGGGACGACGGTGGTGTTCACCGGCACCCTCGAGGGGATGAGCCGGTTCGAGGCCAAGAAGGCGGTGGAGTCCCAGGGCGGCCGCGTGGCCTCGTCCGTGAGCGCGAAGACCACCTTCCTGGTGGTCGGCGGGAAGCCCGGGTCGAAGGCCAAGAAGGCGGAGGCCCTGGGGGTCACCGTTCTGCTGGAGGCTGACTTTCTTGGCCGGCTCTCCGGTGAGCCCCCCCTCGAGGGCGGCCCCGCCCCGGACGGGGACGGAGATCTGGAGAACTGAGGAATTGGTCGGTCAGCAGGGTTCGAAATAGACGACACACTCCCTCAGCAGAGTGGGCTGCCACGGGAGCGACCGAGGTCGATCGAGGCTAGACTCTGCAGCTGTCATGGCGGACGATCCCAAGAACGAGAGCGGCACCGACGAGGTCCAGAAGCTTGTCGAAGCGGCCCACGACGGCGACGCCGACGCGTTGAACGACTTGTTCGCTCGCTACCACCAGACCATGGTCGAGGTGGCCCGGCGCAAGCTCGGCCCGCGGCTCCGGCTCAAGGAGGATCCGGACGACCTCGCGCAGACGACCTTCCGCGAGGCGACCCGTGACTTCGATCGGTACCAGTACCAAGGCCAGGGGTCACTCTTGCGCTGGCTGGTGCAGATCCTGCAGAACAAGATTCGCGACAAGGCCGAGTTCTACTCAGCCGGGAAGCGGGACCTCTCGAAGGAGCGGGCCATGGACGTCGGCTCCCCGGACGGGGGCGAGGCTCCGACTCCGATGGAGTTCGTGAGCAGTGACCTCTCGGTCACCAAGGTCGTCCAGCGAGACGAGAACTTCGAGCTGCTGAAGGATTCACTCTCGGAGCTGTCGCCTGAGCACCGCAAGGCGATCTCCCTGGTCTTCTTCGAGGGGCTGCCGCTCCGTGAGGCCGGTGAGCGCATGGGGGGCAAGAGCGAGGACGCCGTCCGCATGATGCTCCGCCGGGCGGAATCCAAGCTCGGCGAGAGGCTCCGCTCGACGCTGGGTCCGGACGTGTGAACCCGCGCTCTTGAGCGGGCCCCGGCGACGCCGGAGCGAGCCAGGAGCAAGACAGAGGGCGGCGCGGGGTAGTCCCCGCGCCGCCCTCTGCGTAAGGCGTCATCTGGAGTGGATCAGTTGATCCCGATGACGGCGAACTCGTCGAGGAAGGCCTTCTCGTTGTTCCGGTCCGCGTTGACCGCGAAGCGAATCGTGACGGAGCCTTGGCCCGCGAAGCTCGACAGATCGATGTCGGAGGTCACCCAGCCGGACGTCCCGGTGATCTGCTCGACGGTGTTGCCGTTGACGCTGATCGTGAGGAACTCGCCGTTGTCGAGGCGCTTGGTCTCACGCGCGCACTCGAGCCGGAGGCCGGTATAGCTCGACGCATTGACGGTCACCTCGAGGAAGCGACCCCGCCGGATCCGGGTGCCGCCGGTGCCAGCGAAGGCCCAGCTGCTGCGGGTCCGGATCCTGTCGTTGGAGACCCAGGCCGTGGAGGCCGCGCCGTCGAAGCTGTCAGCGAAGATCACCGTCTCACCGCCGCCCGTGTTCGGATCCGCCTCGGTCGTAAAGGACCAGAGGGCGCCGGCGGTGGTGCCGCCTCCGTTGGTGGCGTCGACCTGCCAGTAGTACGTGGTGTCGTACTCCAGCGTGCCGAGGTTACGGCTTGTGCCGCCCTGGTTGCCCAGGAATGCCGGTGAGGAGGATTGTCCGAAGTACACGGCGTAGCTGGTCGCACCAGAGGCTGCGCTCCAGGCGAGATCCTGGTCGATGGAGACCGAGGTCGCGCCGTTGGACGGCGTGGGGCTACCGGTCTGGCCCGGGGGCGCGGGGGTGTCGGCCTCGGTGGTGAAGGACCAGGTCTGGCCCGTCGTCGTGCCCGATCCGTTCACCGCGTCGACTCGCCAGGAGTACGTCGTCGAGAACGCGAGCTGGGAGAGGCCGCGCGAAGTGCCGGCCTGGTTTCCAAGGAGGCTGAGGGAGGAACCGATGCCGAAGTAGACGTTGTAGCTGGTGGCTCCAGACGCGGCACTCCACGAGATGTCCTGGTTGATGGACACCGAGCTCGCGCCGTTGGAGGGCGTCGGGCTACCGGGCTGTCCCGGGGGCGGGGTGGAGGCCTCGGTCACCGTCAGGGTGCCCGTTCCGGTGCTCCCCGAGTAGCCGGCCACCTGGATGAGGACCGTCGTTCCCGCGCTGAGGCCGGTGAGGTCGATCTGGCTCTGGAGGCCGCACACATCGTCGTTGCACGCGATGCGGGTCAGGGAGCCGCAGTTCCCGACCCAGACCTGGAGCGCCGTGTCGTAGCCAGAACCGCAGGTGTCGATGGTGACGTCGGCGGAGCTGGACGCGGTGTAGGAGTACCACGCGTCGGCCGCGCCGCCGCCCGCGCAGGACCAAGCGACGCCGCTGTTGGTCGCGGTCGTCGTGCTGAAGGCGGTGCTCCCCGCGGTGATGACCTCGGCGTTGGCGCAGTCGTCGTTGCTGAGGCCGCCGCCACCGCCGCCGCCGCCATCGAGGCAGGTCCGGCTGTCACGGAAGGAGGAGATCGAGCCGCGGGTGACGTTGGGGTTGAAGGTGTTCGCCGACGTGATGGAGGGGTTCATCGTGTACGACGTGCACGAGCAGTGCTGGGCGTTCCAGTTGTGCCCGAGCTCGTGCGCCGAGAGGTCCGTGGCGCTGGCGAAGTTGTTGTTGAAGTCGGTCTCGACCATGCCGTAGCCGTAGCTCGTGCAGATGGCGCCGACCCAGGCGATGCCGATGGTCCCGCCGACGATGCTCTTGCCGGAGAAGAGCTGCGCCACGTCCCGCTGGATACCGCCTTGGTTGGCGTTCCACTCGTTGCGGAATTGGTTGAGGAGCGTCGAGGCGTCCGAGGACGTGTAGGGCTGGTTGGAGGAGGTCCGAACGAGGATCTGAGTGATCTCGTGAGTGATCGATACCTCGCTCTCGTACTGGAGGTTCATCGTGCCGATGACCGTCTGGATACGATTGCCGACGTTCGTCATGGACGACCCGTAGTCCAGGTAGAACTCGTAGTCCGCGTCACAGGCCAGCTCGGCCGTGAACAGCGAGGTTCCCATGGCCGTGTTGTTTCCGGGCGCCTCCTCGAAGCCGGGCTGCCCAAAGTTGTTGGCCAGCAGATCCGCGCCGCAGAAGTGGTTGGTGCGCAGGACGTCGCCGCGCTCGTAGAGCACGTGATGGAGTGGGCTGGCGCCCTCGACGGACGCGGGCACCGGCTGGATCCAGAACTCGGAGCCGCCGGCGATCATGATGCGGGCATAGAGGCCGTCTTCGAGGAGCGCTCCGGCGACGCGGGCGTCCGGCATCGACTCCACGGTGCCGCGCAGGGTCACCACGGGGCCCGGGGCCACGCTGACCAGCGACCCGTCGGCGCGCTGCTCCACGAGCTCGAAGCCCGGGGCGCGCACGGAGTGGGCGCTGAGGGCGAGCTGGGTGGAGGTCCCGTTCAGCTCGAACGGGATGGTCAGTCCAGTGGCGGGGTCGCCGAACCACTCCAGCTTCTGGACATCACTCTCGGTGAGTCCGAGAGCGCGGTTGACGGCGGGCTCGATGTCCTGAGCGCTAGCGCTCGCGCTCAGGGCGAGACCGATGAGCAAGGCAGGCGTTTTCTTCATGGGGGCGTTGGATGGGGTAAGGAGCGAGCCGGCGGGAAAGCGCCGGTTGAAAGCGAAAATCAACCTAGCAGAACGGGCAAAATGGGGCCGTTTTGATGCCAGAAAGGTTGTTCTGTTGCACAACGGTCGCTGGATGCGATCCGTTATCGGACACGGCCGTCCATCCAGCCTTCCGCGGGTTAGTGGTTTACCCACAGCCCCCGGGGGCGTGCCTGCCTGGCAATTTTCCCCCCAGCGGCCGCAGGGCTGGAGGGGCCAGCGGGAGACCAGGGGCATGCTCGGACGCCGAACACGCGGACCTTGGCGACCGCCGGGCTCCGGGGGGCGTCGAAGCCCGGCCCGCTGCTGCTTCTCTCCACCGGAGATGGAACGACGGGTTCCCAAGGGGCCCACGCCTCGCTATCCTCTCCGCCTCGCTGCGTGGGCCAATAACTCAGTTGGTAGAGTGCCATGTTCACAGCGTGGAAGTCGCTGGTTCGAGCCCAGCTTGGCCCACCACTCTTCCCCTCCCCTCCCCGCTCACCCGGGGGGCGCGACGTGGGATTTGACGGCCGCGGATGCGCGGCGAGGAACGCAGCATGACCGTGAATCAACAGGAGTGGCTCGAGGCCCTCGCCAGATTCCGGGACGAGGGTCGCTCCTGCTGTCAGGTCGTGGTGACGGGCGTGAAGGGCTCCGCGCCGCGTGAGGTGGGGGCGCGCATGATCGTCGCCGACGGCAAGCTGGCCTGGGGCACCATCGGCGGCGGGCAGCTGGAGCACCTCGCCATTCAGCGAGCCTGCGAGCTGCTCGAGGGCGGACGGGCGGAGACGGTGACCGAGTCCGTGCCGCTCTCGGAGAAGGCGGGCCAGTGCTGTGGGGGCGAGGTCAGCCTCTTCCTGGAGTCATTCTGCTGGACACGGCGTCGGCTGGTCATTTTCGGCTGCGGCCACGTCGCCCAGGCCATC